>JAKAVN010000164.1 GCA_021827495.1 Deltaproteobacteria bacterium
ACCCGATGCATCGCAGCTCGCCCGAGGCGAGCGCCGGCTTGAGCAGGTTGGAGGCGTCCATCGTGGAGCCCGAGGCCGAGCCGGCGCCGACGATGGTGTGAATCTCGTCGATGAAGAGCACGATCTTCGGGTTGCCGCTCGCGGCCTTGATCACGGCCTTTAGCCGCTGCTCGAAATCGCCGCGAAAGCGGGTGCCGGCCAGCAGCGCTCCCATGTCGAGGGCGAAGATTTCCACGCCCTTGAGCGCCTCGGGCACGCGGCCCTCGTGGATCGCGAGCGCCAGCCCCTCGGCGAGCGCGGTCTTGCCCACGCCGGCCTCGCCGACGAACACCGGGTTGTTCTTGCGCCGGCGCAGCAGAATATGAATCGCGCGTTCGATTTCGTTCTTGCGTCCGATCAGCGGGTCGATCTGTCCCTTGGCGGCGCGCTCGGCGAGGTTGATCGCGTAGCGCTTGAGCGCGCGCGCCGGCGAAAGCCTGGGAGCGCCGTCCTCATCGTCGTCGCCCTCGCCTTCTTCGTGATCGTGCTCGTCCTCGTTTTCGCCCTGGCTTTCGTTGGCGCCGCGTACCGGCCGTTCGTCGTCGGCGCCGACCTTGGAGACGCCGTGCGAGACGAAATTGATCACATCGAAGCGGGTGACGCCCTCTTCCTGCAGGAAGTAGAGCGCATAGGACTCCGCCTCCTGGAACATCGCGATCAATACGGCCGGACCGTTGATCTCCTGGCGCCCGGCCGACTGTGCATGAAGCGCCGCGCGCTGCAGCGCGCGCTGCACGCCGGTCGCGTAGCGCGGCGTGGCCTCCGCGCCGCGGCCGAGCCGCTCGACTTCCTCGTCGAGGTAGCCCTGAAGCTTGCGCCGCAGCGAATCGAGGTTGGCGCCGCAGTGCTTGAGCACGTTGCTGGTGGTGAAATCGTGGAGCATCGCGTAGAGCAGATGCTCCAGGCAGACGTATTCGTGGCGCCGGTTCCGCGCCTCGGTCACCGCCAACTGCAGCGTGACCTGCAGCTCGCGGCTAAGCATCACGCCCGACGCCATCCGCCAACTCCGCTTGGCCGGGCGCGCCGCCCGCGGCCGTTTTCTCCCGCAGCCATCTCACTGCCACGGCCCCTACGCCTTCTCCATCACGCACTTGAGCGGAAATTCGCCCTGGCGCGCCAGTTCGTCCACGGTGCGCACCTTGGTCTCGGCGATTTCGTACGGATACACGCCCGCCACCCCCATCCCGTTCTGATGGACATGGAGCATGATCCTGGTCGCCTCAGCGTGCGGCCTGTGGAAAACCACCTTCAATATCTCGACCACGAACTCCATCGGAGTGTAATCGTCGTTGAGCAGGATGACTTTGTACATCGGCGGCTTCTTGGTGCGGGTCTCGGGCCGTGTGCGCCGCTCGATGACCGTGTCGCCGCCGGGCGGATGTCCGCCGCCGGCGCTGTCATCATCATCGTCGTGCTTGCGCGCCCACACTACCCGCCGCCAAAGCTCGTCGCTCATCGTTGTTCACTTGCCAGCGTTACTTGCCCGACCGTCCGCCGGTTGCTCCGGATGCAAACCACCCCGCCCGGCCATTAGAATAGCAAATCAACGCATGGACGTGGGAGCACCGTCCGCAAGCCCTTTGCCGGGACGGGCCGGGCACGGCTAAGCTCGCCCATAGCTGCGATGGCACGGCGCGACCACAAGGAAACGATGGCTCACGACGCGGCCGCGGACGCGGCGGCGATCGAAGTCGCTGTCGTCGAGGGCATCGATCGCATCGCGCGCGAGGATTGGAACGCGCTGCTGGCCGAAGACGACAGCCCCTTCGTCGATTGGGACTGGTTGTTCGCGCTGGAAAACTCCAAGAGCGCGGCGCGGGCCAGCGGATGGGGCCCGTGCCACCTGGCGATCCGCCGCGGCAAATCGCTCCTCGCGGCCTGCCCGCTCTACCTCAAGGGACACAGCATGGGCGAGTTCGTGTTCGACCACGGATGGGCCGACGCGGCCGAGCGCAGCGGCATCCGCTACTATCCCAAGCTGCTGGCCGGCGTGCCGTTCACGCCGCATGGCGGCCGCCGCTTTCTGACCGCGCCCGGCGCCGCGCGGCCGCCGCTGGTCGCGGCGCTGGGCCGCGCTCTGATGCGGCTCTGCGCGGACAACAAGTTCTCCTCGGCGCACGTCAATTTCTGCCTGCCCGACGAGGCGGCGGCGCTGCGAGAACTCGGATTCCTGGAGCGCCTGGGCTATCAGTATCATTGGCGCAACACCGGGTTTGCCGCCTTCGAGGACTACCTGGGAGCGCTCAAGAGCAAGCGCCGCTACGCCGTGCGCCATGAGCGCGCCGCGCTGGCCGCCCAGGGCGTGGCGATCAAGGTGCACGCGGGCGACGAGATTCCCGATACGATCTTCGGTCCGATGTTCGATCTCTACCTCTCCACGATCGAGAAGCTCTACTGGGGACGCCGTTATCTGACGCGCGAGTTCTTCACCGAGATGCGCGAGCGCTTCAAGCGCTACGTCTGCCTGGTATGCGCCTATCGCGGGCGCAAGCTGGTGGCCGGAACCTTCAACTTGCAGAAGTCAGGCGTGTTCTACGGGCGTTACTGGGGATGCTTCGAAGACCTGAAATACCTGCACTTCAACGTCTGCTACTACGCGGCCATCGAGCACTGCATCAGCAACGGAATCGCGCGCTTCGAGCCCGGCGCCGGCGGCGAGTACAAGTGGCTGCGCGGCTTCGACCCCGCGCTCACGCACAGCGCCCACTACATCGCGCACGACGGCCTGCGCCGCGCGATCGCCAACTTCCTGGTCCGCGAGCGGCGCGAGGTCGAAGCCTGGATCGCCGAGGGCCACCAGCGCAGCCAGCTCAAGCCGCCCCCGGCCTCGAACGTCGAGCAGCAGTAGTCCGCGCGCGCCGGCTACTTCGATGCGGCCGGCGCGGCCGGTTCCTCGGCGGCGGCCGCCGGCTCGCGCGCCACGAGGTCGATCTTATCGAGTTCGCCGAGCTCCTTCTTGCCGGCCACCCCAAGCTCGCGGAAGCGGCGCGCCCACGGCATCACGCGCCCCTCGAACGACCCCACCGCATCGTTGAAGGCGCCAACCGACGACCTCAGCGACGCGCCGACGCGCCTGAGATGCTCGACCATCGTGGCAAACCGATCCGCCAGCTCGCGCGCCATCTCACTGATGCGTTGCGCGTTTTCGGCCAACTGCTCCTGGCGCCATCCATACGACACCGCGCGCAGCAGCGAAATCAGCGTCGTGGGCGTGGCCAGAATCACGCGCTGGGCGACTCCCTGTTCGATGAGCGAAGGGTCCTGCTCGAGGGCGGCGCTGAAAAACGGCTCTCCCGGCAGGAACAGGATCACAAACTCGGGAGTGGGCTGAAACTGATCCCAGTAAGACTTGGAGCTGAGCTGGCTCATGTGCGCGCGCACCTGCTGCGCGTGTTGCCTGAGCTTTTCCTGGCGCGCGTCCTCGGTGGGCGCTTCGAGCGCTTCGAGGTACGCCTGCAACGGCGCCTTGGCGTCGACGATGATGTTCTTGCCGCCGGGCAACTGCACGCGAAGATCGGGACGCAGCTTGCCATCGTCGCTCGCCGCGCTGTCCTGCTGGAAAAAGTCGCAACGCTCGAGCATCCCGGCCATTTCGACCACCCGCTTGAGCTGGATCTCGCCCCAGCGGCCGCGCACCGACGGCGCGCGCAGCGCGCGCGAAAGGTTGGCGGCTTCCGAGCGCAACTCCTTCTGCGCGGTGATAAGCGAATTTATCTGTTCGCCGAGCGCGCCATAGGCCTGGCGCCGCGCCCCTTCGATCTCGCGGATCTCCTGGTCGAGCTTGCCCAGCGATTCTCGGACCGGGGCGACGACCGAGCCGAGCTTTTCATCGGCCAGTGTCAGGAAACTGTGGTTGGCGGCCGCCAGCGCATCAGCCGCGAGCGACTTGAAGGTGTCGGCCAGCTTGCGCTCCGAACTCTCCAGCAGCAGCTTCTGCTCGCCGAAGTTACGCTCGCGCTCCTCACTGCGCACCTCGGCCTCGCGCAGCTTGCCTTCCCAGCGGCGGGCGGCGGCAAGCCAGGTGACTACCGCACCGACCGCCAAAGCCACGATCACCGCCGCCAGCAATTCCATCTTGCGAAGCCCTCCCCAGCGCTGCGCCCCTACGCCGGCGCAGCCCTCAGATAGTATCCACCGCGCCGCGCCCGCGTCCAATCACGTCCCCAACGCCATCCACAGCTTCATCCAAGCTTGACCGGGTTCTTCCCGGAAGGGCAGCCTGCCCGAGGCGCCGCCGGCGCTCCCTCGGCCACCTTCCGATGGCGCGTTCTGCTATCTTGGCGGGTGGCGTCCGCGCCTTTGTGCCGGCGCGCAGCAAATCGTGAAGCAACTGCTCAAGCCGCGCTCCGTCCTGGTTGTTATGGGCTCCGGCGGCGTCGGCAAAACCACCATCGCCGCCGCCCTCGGCGTGGCTGGCGCCGCCGCGCACCTGCGCACCGCGGTCATCACGGTCGACCCGGCACGCCGCCTGCGCGACGCGCTCGGCTTGCCGCGTCTGGGTGGCAAGCCGGTGCGGATCGACGCGCGGCGGCTGCGCGCCGCCGGCCTCGACCCTGGGCTCGCGCTCAGCGCGATGATGCTCGATGTCAAGGGCGAGTGGGACGCGATGGTGGCCGGGCACGTGGCTGACCCGGTTACCCGCCGGCGCATCCTGGACAACGCCTTTTATCGCAACCTCAGCACCCGGTTCGCCGGTTCCGACGCTTACGCCGCGTTGGAAGCGCTCCACGACCTGCACAGCGCGGGCCATTTCGACCTCGAGATCGTCGACACGCCGCCCGCCGCGCACGCCTTCGAGTTCATGCAGGCGCCGGCGCGCCTGATGCGGCTGCTCGATTCGCGGGCCGCGCGCTGGCTGCTTGCGCCGGGGGCGCGGCCGGTCTCGCTGGCGTTGCGGCTGGCCGGGCGCATCACGGGCTACGTGGCACGCGAGTTGGAACGCTTCGCGGGCGGCGAGACGCTCTCTTCCATCGCCGACTTCTTCGCCGCCGCCGCCGGCTCCGCCGAGCGGATCGCCGCCCGGATGCGCAAGGTCTCCTCGCTGCTGCGCTCGCCCTCCGCGCGTTTCGTGCTGGTCACCACCGCTGAGCCAGACCGGCTGCGCCAGGCCCGCAAGCTTATCGACGAGATCGAGTCCGAGGGGCTGCAGCTCGGAGCCATCGTGATCAACCGCTTCCTCGACGAAACGATCTGCCGCGGATTCACGCACGCAGGCGACAACCCGGGCCGGTCTCTCGGCCAGCTTCCCGACCATGCGCTCGGCGAAATTCCCGCGCTGCGGGCCGCGCTCGGCGCGGACGGCGCTACCGATGAGGGCGTGGCTGCGGCGGCCGCCTACCTGGAGAGCTATCGGGCGCGCGCCGAGGAGGATATCCGGCGGGTGAGGAATTTTGCCGCAGAAGTGCCGGCGCACGTCCGCATCGCGCTCGCGCCGGAGATCCGGCCCGGCACTCCGAGCCTCGCCGCGCTGGGGCGGCTGGCGAATTTTCTTGTCACGCCGCAAACGATGCTGGCCCGGCACGCGCGTGGCGCGAGCGCCGCGGCGGCGCTCAAGCGACGCGCGCCGTCCAAGGCTGGCCGGCGCGCCGGCGAATCGGACGACGGAATTGATCGAATGCCGGAGTGAGCCTGTAAGCCGGGTTCTGTGCCCTTGCGGGCGGCGATCATTCATCTTGGCCGGACGATTGCTCGCCGGCTCCAGCGACCGAACCCGAGGGATTATGAGCGGGCCGCTCACCCTCCTATTTGGTCTTGCTCCGGGTGGGGTTTAGCATGCGCGCGCGATCACTCGCGCGCCGGTGGGCTCTTACCCCGCCATTTCACCCTTACCCTCGCGGGCGGTGTATTTTCTGTGCCACTTTCCGCGGGTCGCCCCGCGCCGCCGTTAGCGGCCACCCTGCCCTGTGGAGCCCGGACTTTCCTCCCCATACTGGGGCGATCACCCAGCTCACTCCGGCGGGACTGAGCTTAG
Organism: Deltaproteobacteria bacterium; assembly: GCA_021827495.1. GTDB lineage: Bacteria > Desulfobacterota > Binatia > Binatales > Binataceae > JAKAVN01. The sequence continues at coordinate 6,011 of JAKAVN010000164.1, forward strand.
CACGACGAACGGATGCGATCGGCACGTGCGCGATTACCACTGTGCCCCGCAAGCGCCATCGACCGCGCGGCCGCCGCGCGCCGATGCGCGGCGGCCAGCGGCTCAGCCCTCGTAATAGAGGATGCGCTGGCAGTTGGGGCAAAAATGGATCTGAAGATGCTTCTGGATCTCGTTATAGAGCTGCGGCGGCAGCCGCATCCGGCAGCCCTGGCAGGTGCATGACTTCGCCACTGCGACCGCCAGTCCGCCACGCCGGCTGAAGATCATCTCGTAGCGCTGCAGCAGCGCGTCGTCGATCGACGCGGCCTCGCGGTCGCGCTCGACGCGCTGGCGCTGAATCGACATCTTCAACTCCTCGACCTCGGCCGCGATCTCTTTCTCGGCCGCCTTAAGCTCGGCGCGCTTGCCCTCGATGAGTTCGGCCAGTTCCTTGATTCGCGGGGCGCGCGGCTCCGCCGCCTGCATCGAGGCCAGCACCTCAGCCTCCAGGCGCTGGTTGTGCTCCTTGAGCGACTCGACCTCGTGGCCGAGCGCCTGCAACTCCTTGTCGTTGCGCACCAGGTTGAGCCGCATCCGCTTGTTGCGGATTTGCGCCTCGCCGTCGGCAAGTTCCCGTTCAAGCTGGCTGCGCGCGGCGGTGGTCTGCTGGTCTTCCCGCGTGAGTCGGTCTAGTTCGGCCTGAGAAGTTTCGATCTCGCCACGGAGCTGTTCGACCCGCCCCGCGACCGAAGACAAGGATTGCCCGAGCTCGTGCAACTGCCGGTCGATGGTTTGCAGACTCATTAACCGGGCTATCTCTTCACGCAATTCCGCCTCCGTTTCGTGCGCGCCGATTCATACGCCACGATGCGCGCCGCCGCGTGCGGCCGCACCTGCCGCCGACAGCGCAATAATCGTCCCACCTGTTGATGATATGGGCCCACCAGGATTTGAACCTGGGACCAGCCGGTTATGAGCCGGCAGCTCTGAACCAGGCTGAGCTATGGGCCCTCGCGAGAGCATCGTGCAACCACCACCGTACCAAGTTTCGCGCCACAAATTAAGCGTGCCGCCGACACGATTATGCGAGATTACGTTTGACTGGCGCGTTGCATTGCCTGCGGACATGTGCCCGCCGCGATCAACCGCCGCGCCGCCGCAGCACGATCATCTCCTGCGCCGCGGCCATCGCCTCATCATCGCTACCCGCACTCGCCGCGGCCCGGCGCGTGCTCTCCATCGCGCTCTGATGGCGCCGGCGCAGCAGCGCCTCGACGTAGTCGTGCGCGAGCGCGCGCGCCTGCGTGGCGGTTTCCATCAGCGGGCCGACAGCCAGCGCGCTCAGCCGCGCGCGCCGCGCCTCATCGAGCCGCTCGGTGACACGGACTTCCAGCACAGCGGCCGCCTCTTCCGATGCGCAGACCTGGCCGAGCGCCGCGGCCACCGCCGCGTCCTCGAACATCGCGGCATGCGCGGCGATCTCGCCGCGCAGCTCGGGATGCAGCAGGGCGGCGGCGAGCAGGCCGA
>JAKAVN010000016.1 GCA_021827495.1 Deltaproteobacteria bacterium
CAAAAGTGATGGCCATGACCATGAAAGGGAGATGGAACGTAACATGCCTTACAATCGGATAACGCTAGCGGTTGCCGTACTTTCGATGCTTTCATGGATGTCGACACCGGCGTTGGCTCAGCACAACCATGGCCACGGCCATAATCATGGAGCAGCGGTTGGCAAAACCCACACGAAAGGTGGCGGCCACCATCACTGGGCGGGAGGCCATGGCCACCATTTCGAGGCCTCGGATAACCTGCACAGCAACAAGGGCGGCGCGCTCCGCGGGCTTGACCGTGCCAACGAGGTTGCCGGCTCTCATGGGCAGGCAGGGCGAGACAATGCCTTCGCCCATCATTCCGACCATGGCGGCGACGAATAGCGCGTGACATAACTCGCGGAGCCAGGCCGATAGGCTGAGATTGCTACCCGCCCCGAACCCGAATTGGAACCACGCGCGCGTGAAGGGCGGGAACGGTCCTGGTCGCGAGCGGAGAAATCATCTCGTCGCGGCGACGCTCGGATCGCTGAGTTTCGCCTATCGCCGAGCCACCCCCAGGCCGGCGCGCCCGGACACTTGAAACCGAATCTTCAGAACGGCACCGCGCGGCGCGCCGCGCGTATCGAGCGCATGGTCGCGCTGCTGCCGATCAATTTCTTCGTGCTCGCCGCGCTCTTCTTCGCCGCCGGGGTGATGGCGTTGCCGTTGGTCGTGCGCGGCGTCGTTGCGGACTACTTCTATGGGCCGTGGGCGCTCGCGCTGGTCCACGCGTTCACGCTCGGATGGATTACGGCGAGCGTGATGGGCGTGATGTATCGCTATGCGCCGGCGCTGACGCACGGCCAACTTCCGTTTCCACGGTTGGCGGTCGCGCAATTCGGACTGTTCCTGATCGGTTCAACCGGGATGGTGACGCACTTCGCGATCGGCGTCTGGCTGGGCACGTGGCTGGCGGCGAGCGTGATGCTTTTGAGCATAGTGCTGTTCGCGCTCAACCTGCTCCCGCTGCTGTGGCGGCAGGCCGGCCGCGGCGTGGCCGAGACCGGAATGTTCGGCGCGATCTGCTTTCTGCTCGCCGCCGGCACGCTTGGCCTGCTGCTCGCAATGGACAAGAGCTACGATTTCATGGGCGGGAATCTGCTTAGCAATCTTGGCGCGCACATCGCGCTCGCGGCAATCGGCTGGGTGACGCTGGCGATCTGCGCGGTGTCGTACCGGATGCTCCCGGCCTTTATCCTGCCCACGATTGCGCTGCCGCGGGCCGCCATCTACCAGATCTATGCGCTGGCCGTGGGCGTAATCGGGCTGGCGGCCACGATGCTTTTGTCCTTGCGCGGCGTGACTATGTGGAGCGCGTTGGTGATGCTGTCGCTGCTCGCTTACCTGGCCACGATGGCGCGTCTGATGCATACGCGGCGGATGCCGTTGGATTGGACGGCGCGCCATGCGCTGGCGGGATTTTTATGGCTGATTGCTGCCGCGGTGGCGGGCCTCGCGCTCTCACTGAGCGGCGCGGCGAGTCTCGCCGACAGCCGGATTGCCGCGGCCTTTGGCGCGGCCGGCCTGCTCGGCTTCTTCAGCAACTTCATCATCGGGATGTCCTACCATCTGTTTGCCGGTTTCGTGGGCCGCGCGCGCGCGGCCGCGGGATGGACCGCCGCTACGGCTGACAGCCTAATCCACAGACGTCCGCGATTGCCGGTCTTTGTGATGTTTAACGGCGGCGCCGCAATTCTGGCGCTAGCTTTGCTGGCTGGCCGACAGGCGCTCGCCGAGGCCGGCGCGGCGCTGGTTGCGATCGGCGGAGTCATCTACGTTGCGGCCACGCTCAGGACACTGAGCTTCGCCTATCGCAGCGCCACACCCAAGGCGGCGCGCTCAACGCTCAGAAGTCCAGCGGCAGCTCAAGAAAGTTGTGATAAATGAAGTCGCGGTGCTCGAGCAGGATAGGCGCGGTGGCGGCCTTGATCGTCGGATCGGTGTCGGTGTACACGCGCCTGAACGTCGGCGACATCGGGCATAGCTCGTCGGGCAGCGGATCGATTAGCGCCGCGAAGCACGCCCAATAAATGTCGAGCGCGCTAAGCGCGTCGCCGATGAAAAACCGGCTGCCGCGCTTGCGCTGCTGTTCGAGCCGGGTGGAAAGCGCGCCCAGGATTCCAGCGATCCGCGCCGGAGCGGCCTCGGCCGCCGCCCTGTCATAGCCGTACTTGCCCGCCAGGTAGGAGGCGAGCTGGCGCCCGGCCTCGTTGGGGCTGGCTATGCCCTGATGGATGATCATCAACCGCTTGGACCATCCCAGGCCGTGCTCGCCGCATATTTCGTTGGCGTAGCCGAACATCAGGACCCGATCCTCGAGGTTGGCCGGGACCAGCGGCGGATTGGGCTGGAGCCGTTCGGCCAGGTAGAGCTGGTCGATCCAGGTGCTGCGCGGGCGCTCGTCGTTCCAGACCATGACGGGGGCGCTGGCCTGCGCGGTCCAGTCAAACAGGGCACGGTTGGCGCCGCCCAGCTCCTGGCGCACCTTGACACAGGCGAGCTGCTTGACGTGGAGGACGCCCTTGGCGGCTTCGCTCCATGGTCCCGGCACTCCAGACGTCAGCACCAGTCTCAGCCCGGTCATCGCGCGCGCGCGTTCGACCTCGATGTATTCCGCCATGGCGTCGTTCTCTCCCGCGTGGATTGGCGTCGGCCAGCGCCTGCCCGCCGCACCTTGCGCTAGCGGCGCAGCCACCGCGGCCCTCGCATCAGGTTTGTCTCAGAAAAGCGGGCAAAAAGGAAAGCCCCCGAAAGCATATTGCCGCTTTCGGGGGCGCGAAGAGCGAGCCGCGGTCAGCTAGTAGCTAATCACCATCTGCGCCGAACTCGACAGAGGCAGCGTTACCGTGGCGAAGGGATAAAACGGATTAAAGCTATAACTCACTTTAACGCTTACCACGTCTCCCGGAGCGTTATTGCCTGTCGGCCCTGAGCAGTTGCTCGAGCTTGGCTGGGGGTTCCAGCAAGATAACACGTTGATCTGGCTCGCATTCAAATCCTGTGCTTCGTTACGCACGAAGGTCTGGATGATGTCCGAGTTGGCCGGCGAGGTGCTTTTGGAGCCGTGGACAATGGCATAGCGGACGGCGTCGCGCGCCGCATTCGAGACGAAGCTGTAGGTGTAGACCGTCATGGCGAAACTGACGATGCCGAACATGAGCAGCAGCGTCGGTAGCACCACCATCAGGAACTCGGCGTAAGTCTGCCCGCGCAGCCATCCTCGGGAGCGTCGCGGCGAGCGTCGCGCCACGTCCATCCAGATTTGCCAGTTCATGACGCTCCTTTCTGGGCCTGCAGCACCGCAATCGACTGCAGCGGGATGATCGAGGGGACGCCCGGATATTTGATCAGCGTGCTGAAGGTCGCGCTCGTCGTAACCTGGACGAAGACCTTGGGCTCAGTGCACGACGCCGGAGGCGCGTCACAAGGGATGATGCAGGAGGAGCTCTGTGCGGGAGTGCACTGATCGCCGTCGCACATACAGAAATGCGTTGGAGTGACTGAAAGCCCGCTGATATTTTGACCGTCGTTATCCGCCGCCTGAATCATGCCGGGGTTGTCGACCGCTTTGACGTAGCTTTGAGCCCCGTACTGAACCCCGGCCCGCGCCGCGCTGGCGACGCCCATCGCGATGTAAAACGCGCGCGCAAAGTCCCCGACCACGACCAGCAGGAGCACGAGAAATGGCAACCCCAACGCCAGTTCGACCGCGCTTTGACCCCTTATCATTTTCCGCAAAACCATGACCGCAACCTCCGCTTACTGAACCAGGGCCGCGTCTTTGATCAACGACCCGCTAGCGAGACAGCTATAGTTGTTACCCACGGTGGAATTGCCGGTGAAGGTAAGCGTATCGGCCACCAGCAGCGTGAACATGTTGGTGCCAGTGCTTCCTGAGTACGAGAGCGATGTAGTCGAAAAATAGATCGCACCGCTGAAGCTGGATGTCGAACTGCCGTTGATTACGCTTCCCGAGCCGTTGGTTTCGGAGCGATCCTGAAAAAATAACATTCCCGGGATGCCGCCAGCCGACGAGTCGCACGGAGAACTGAGGTTCACGGTCGCGTTGCTCGCGATGCTTACCCCGCTATAGCTGCCCGGGTTGGAGTCGGCCTTATTCGCACCGGTGAAGTAAAAGGTTACGCCGTTACCGGACACGGTGGCCCCGCCATTAATGGTCAATCCGCCGCCATCGATGATGTACAGGCCAGGATTGAAGGTAAGCGTCGCTCCGGAGTTAACGTTGATACCTCCGCAGAACGTACCAGGGTTCACAGGGCCGCTCAGACGCTGGGTTTTATAGCCGCTCGGGCACGGGTCAGAGCCGATGTTTGGAGCGGAAATGTAGGCCAGCGGATCGCCAAACTGCGCGATCCCGGTCGTGGGAGGCGTGCTGCCGCCGCCGTTGATGTTGGTGCCGCCCACCACGCCGACCAGAGGCGCCGTAATCGTTCCGCCGCCGCTGACCGTGAGCGCTGAAGAATTGTCGGAATTGTCATACAGGCCGCATGCGGAATTGAGGCTCGCCGTGCCGTCTACCGTCGTCGCTCCCGAGTCCGATGGGTCCAGGGAGTATATGCATGACCCCGAACCAATTGTCACCGCAATCGCGGCGGTGGAGACCGGAACGCTTTGCCATCCCAGAACTTTCATGAAATAGGTGTTCTGGGTCTGCGACACATCAACCTCGACCGCGTTGGAATTGGCGGCAAAGGGCCCGGAGATGGGAGGATTGTAGACCGCCACCGTCACGTTGCCCGCACCACCCGCTCGGCTTGATCCGTCCGTGAAGCCGTTGTGCGCCGCGGCATCCTTGGCGGCGGCCGTAATACCGCTGCTGCTGGCCCCGAGCGCGACTTCATCGGCGCCCGCCACCGCCCCCGCATCGGCCGCGCTCTGCATCAGCCGCCTGGTGGTCCAGAGATCCCCGATATCAACCGCCAAAGCGGCCATCCCTAGGAGCACGACCAGGGCTATACTCACCAGCACGAAAGTCTGGCCGGACGGCCGTCGTGCGAACCGCCGTAGCAGAACCGCAACACTGATGCGCCGATTCATCGCTTTCCCTCCGCTCATTGAGACTTAAGCGCTGCCAAAGCTATCGTTAGAAAAACGTAGCAAATTCAACGGCTATGCCGCAGACGGGGTTGTGCAAAAACCAAGCCGTGCGCGCCATGAAGCAGTGGAAACCAGAGGGGGGCGATCCCGCCGGACATCCGCCGGAAGAGCGCCACGAGGGAATAAAAAAAAGGCGAAGGTCTTCGGCCCTACTTGGCGAGCGGACCGGTCGGCGGCAAAATCAGCGCCAGCCCGACCGCCGCCACCGTTAGCGCCACGTTGATCCAGAGCACTGCCGGGATCCCCCATCGCGCCGCCAGCAGCCCCAACAGCATCATCGCGCCCGCACCAATACCGTTGGAGAAACCCAGCGCCAGGCCCGAGCCCAGCGCGCGGTTGTCCGGCAGCAGGTCCTGCGCGATCAGGATCTGGAGCGGGAAGGTGGAGAAGATGCTCATCCCCACGCAGCCCAGGATCGGCCACAGCAGCGGACCGTTCGAGACCAGGTAGAGCGTAAGAAATACCGCCGTCAGCATGGTGGCGCCGATCACCACCGCCTTGCGGCTGAAGTGATCCGACAGATGGCCGCCGGCGAGATTGCCGAACACGCCCACGGTCAGCAGCGTCGTGATGAGCGAGGCGCCGCCGATCAGCGAGCCGCCCCGCTGGTTCCACAGCAGCGGCAGGAAGGTGGTCAAACTGTACATCACCGTGGCGCGCAGCCCCGAGTACGCGACCAGGATCGCCAACGGCCACGAATTAGCGCTGAGATGTGCGCGATGCGCCGGCTCGTTGGGGCGCGCGGCCAGCCGCGGCATCTCGTGCCGGATAAGCGGCAGCGTGACAATCGTCGGGAGCGCGAGCAGGAGCAGCCCCTTAAGCCCCAGGTAAACCACCACCACGCTCGCCGCCATCGGCCACAGCCCGCGGCCCAGTTCGCCGCCGACAAGGAAGGTCGAAATGAACAGCCCTTGGCGCCGCGCCGACATCGCACGCACCGCCGCGAGCGCCTGCGGATGGAATATCGCGCTTCCGGTACCAACCAACAGCAGCACGCCGAGCAGGCTCAGGTAGCTGGGCGCGATGCCGACCAGCGCGCCAGCCACAGTGCTGAGCGTCACCCCGCCCAGCACAAAGGCGCGTCCGCCCACGCGATCGGCGATCCATCCGCAGGTCGGCTGCAGCACTTGTCCGATAAGCAGCGCCGCCATCACCACGCCGACCAGAGCGACGCGGATATGCAGCGCGACCAGGATTGCCGGGAGGACGGCGGGTAGGTAGTTGGAGCCGCCGTCGTTGAGAAAGTGCGCCCAGCTAATCGAGAAGAGCCCCCACAGCGCGTGATTGGGCGCCGCGGACACGAACGGCTGCTCACTTGTGCTCAACTGCTGGGTGATTGGCCGCGGCACGGGTACTTTCGCCCTCCGCGCGAAGCCTGACGCATCGGCGCGGCCAGCACGGATCTTTTAGCGCACAGCTTTGCACGCACGCCATCGCTCGCACGGCTCCGCTTCTTTGCCTACAGCTTCGCCGTCTCGCCCCCATCAAGCGGCAAAATCGCGCCTGTCATGAAGCTGGAGGCATCGCTGGCGAGATAGACGGCCAAGGGCGCTACTTCAGCAGGATCCCCGGCTCGCCGCAGGGGAATCTTGCCCACGCGCAACGGGCCCAGCGACGGATCTTCAAGTACACCCCGCATGGGCCGCGTATGGAACGCCCCAGGTACTATACAGTTGACGTTTATGTTGAACGATGCCCACTCAATCGCCAGCACCCGGGTAAATTGGATGATCGCCGCCTTGGTGGCGCCATAGACCGCCATTCCCTTCTTGCCGGCAATTCCCGTGATCGATGAAACGTTAATGATTCGCCCGCTGCGCTGCGCGACCAGGTATTTCCCGAAAGCTCGCGTGCAAAACAGCGTACCCATGAGGTTCGATCCGATTTGTACGGACCAATCGGAGGGCGTACTCTCGAGAAAGCCTTTAACGATGGCGACTCCCACGTTATTGACCAGGATGTCCACGCGGCCCAACTCGCGAATGGTCCGCTGCGCGAGTCCGTCCACCTGGCGTTCATCGCTCACGTCGACTACCGCGGCCACCGCGCGGACCCCTCGTGCCCGCACCTCGTCCGCCGTCGCCCTCACCTCCGATTCACTCCGCGCACATACCACAACGTCACTGCCCCACTCGCCGAACGCCAGCGCTATGGCTCTGCCGATGCCGCGTCCGGATCCGGTTACTACGGCAACTTTACCGCCTAAAGAAGAAGCCACATTCATGCCGTCACCGCCCTACGCTCTATCGACGAAACCTGCGAAAGTCCGGCTTACGCTTCCGCACAAATGCAGTGGCGCCTTCGACCATATCCTCCGAGCCCACCGCGAGCTTCAGCATGTGCATATCCGCGATGAAGTGTGAGTACAGCAAATCCCACCACACGTTGGAGGACATCTTGGCTATTTCAAGATAGCGTGAGCTCTTGTCGAGCGACTCCTCACACCATTGCTGGATCTCTGAACGCAGATTCTCGTGAGGGCCGGGATTTCCATTTTGACGCCTCGGATCAGGTTGCTCATAACCCGGCTCCGCCCCGTAGCGCAAACGGCCGGGGCTTTCCCTTGCGCTTGGCTGAAGCCGGTCCACGCAAGCGGCCAGTTCCTAGTGAACGGCCGCGGCGCTCGAATCGCCAGTCTCGTTCGACTCATCGGAACCGGCGCTATCGGCGCCGCCCAGCGCGCTGCCGCCGCTCTCGGGCCGGTTCCATTCGGCGCGCTGCCAGCCCTCATTGAAGGCCGCAATACGCTGGTTGGAGAAGCCGTGGTCGTGAATTCCGCTGAACTCGTCGCCGCCCATGCTGTAGTACGGGGTGATGTTGGCGCGCGGGATGCTCAGGCGCGACAGCGTGTAGCCGGAGAAGCGGTCGGCTTCGAGTTCCTTGGTGACGCTGGAGACGCCGGTGCGCGCGTAGTCATGGTGCACGATATGGCCGATTTCATGCGCCATGATCGCGTAGATCATCGGAATCTTGTCGGGCTCGCCGTGCGCGTCGGTTTCGCCGCGCAGGAAGACTTTCATGAAGGTCGTGTTGTAGAAGATGCATCCGGCGCGCGAGATGTGCGGCGAATCGGCGCGCACCGATTCGTACACCGGCGCGTTGATGCCCCACGCGCGGTCGATGTTGGCGACGATCTTTTTGTACGGCTCGGCCGCCGGCCGCGCCAGCTCACCGCAAATCATCCGCGCTCCATCGGGCCTCGGTGGCAGCTCCGGCGGTAGCGCCTGCGGCGCGGCAGACTGGGCGTCGGCAGGAGCGTTGGCAGGGGCGTCTGACGGAGGGCTCTCGCGGACCTGGTGCGAGACGACCGACCAGTCGTCGTCCTGCGCGAGCGCCGGCCGCGCGCCGAGCGCGGCGCATCCCGCCACCAGCGCAATTATCACGAATCGCGCCAAGGCGCGGCCGGAACATGACGCGCCAGTCGTAATCGCGCGCATTCCCTGCCGCTCGCGCCGCTTCCGATTGGCCATGATCCCCCCAACCGCTCGAACAGGCATGACGCAGCGTAATCCTGCCCCCTCCATCTCCCGTAGCATCATAGCTCACTTTGACGCCTTTAGCTTAACGGCTCTGCCATCCTTCGGCGCCGCCGCCACCATTCCATCTCCTGCGTCGAGTCAGCCTCGAGAAAAAAAGCTCAGGCCGCGCCAGTGGAATTTAGCGTATCCGTTCTGGATGCGGCAGGGCAAAAGCGTGGCCGCGCGCAGGATAGGCTTTCGCTGCGCGGTCTGCTAAAGCGAACACCACGCGAAGCTGGGCGGGGTGCGGCGTGGGAGATTTCGACAGCGGCCTTCGATATTCCGGCGCGCGCGCGCGCGCGAAGATTTATGCCTATCTCGAGCGGCAAGTAGCCGGCGCGCATACCGCCGAGCTGGTCGGCCTGCTCTTTCAGGGCGCGGGCTCCGATCCCGAACTCGGCCCGCGCATCGTCCAGCGCCTGCTCGGCGCCGATCCGAATTTCGTCTTCGACCCCGCGACCGCGATGTGGGCCTTGCGCGCGCGCGAGGCGCTCAAGGTGCCACTGGAGCGGGGGCGCTACGTAGTGGTCGATCTCGAGACCACCGGCGGCCGCCCGAGCCCCGGCACGATCACCGAGATCGGCGCCTACCGGATGGAAGGTCCGCGAATGACGGAATCGTTCGCGTCGCTGGTGCGCCCGCGCGGGCCGATCTCGCCCTTCGTCACGCGGCTGACCTCGATCACCAACGAGATGGTGGCGGGCGCGCCACCGATCGAGCGCGTGCTGCCGGCGTTTCGCGATTTTTTGGGCGATGCGGTGATGGTTGCGCACAACGCGCAGTTCGATTTCGCCTTCCTCGACTTCGAGTTCCGCCGCATCTTCGGGATGAGGCTCAAGAACCCGATTCTGTGCACGCTCAGGCTTTCGCGCCGTTTCGCGCCCTCGCTGCGCCGCCGCCGGCTCGACGCGCTGGCTGAGCATTTTGGGCTCTCGACCGAGGGACGCCATCGCGGACTCGGCGACGCGCGGATGGCGGCCGAGCTGCTGTCAATCTTTCTCGACCTCGCGGCGCAAAGCGGGATCAAGCGCGTCGACCGGCTGATCGATCTGCACAGCCGCGGTGCCGCCGGCCACCGTATCGAACGCCACCTCCCGCCCGAGGCGATCGCGGCGCTGCCGATGGCGCCCGGGGTCTACCTGATGCGCAACGAGCGCGGCGACCTGCTCTACGTCGGCAAGGCCGGCAGGCTGCGCGAGCGCGTCGCCTCGTATTTCAACGGCGCGCTGGGCGCCAAGGCGAAGACCGCCGACCTGGTGAGCCACGTTTACGCCGTCGACACCCGGCTTGCGCCCTCCGCGCTCGACGCCGCGCTGCTCGAGGCGCGGCTCATCCGCGAACTCAAGCCGCCGTACAACCGGATGCTCAAGGGGATGGCGCCGGCGTACTTCGTGCGCCTGGACCTGATGGACCCCTTTCCGCGCCTGACGCTTTCGGCCAGGCTCTCGGCGCGCCGCGGCGTGATGCAGCTCGGGCCGTTCGTGGGACGGGGCGGGGTCGATCGCGCGGTGCGTGCGCTCGGGCGCATCCTGGGGCTGCGCACGTGCGCCAGCAGGCTCGCGCCCGAGGCGGATTTCTCGCCCTGCATGTACGGCCAGATGGGCCACTGCGCGATGCCGTGCAACCTGAGCGCCGACGAAGAGGCCTACGGCGCGCGGGTGCGCCGCGCGGTCGAATTTTTGCGCGGGCGCAGCGGGCCGCTGCTCGGCGAACTGGCCCGCGCGCGCGAGCAGGCGGCGCGCGCGCTGCGCTTCGAGGAGGCCGCGCGGCTCCATCGCGAGCTCGGGTCGCTCACCACGCTCGCCGCGCGGGCCGAGCGGCTGAGCCGCGTCGTGACCGAGAACAACCTGGTCATCGTGGTGGGCGCCGGCGCCTCGATGCTCGCGCACGCGGTGTTGAGCGGGCGGCTCGCGCTGACCCATCCGCTCGGGGGAGCGGCCGACGCCTGCGCGGTCGCCGGATTCGTGGCCGCGAATTACGAGCGCTATCGCGCGCGGCCGGTGGCGCGCGCTGAACTCGACGCGATGGCGATCGTGGCGCGATGGCTCTCGGAGCGCGACGCCGCCGACGGCCGGCTACTTCATCTGCGCGGGCCGACGCTCGATCCCGCCGCGCTGTGGCCGCCCGCAGGCAACGCCGAGCACGTCGAAACACCACATTCTTGACAGCGCGCGTTCAGGTCCGGACGGGCAGGGCGGGGCTTTTTAAGCACGGCCCGGGCGGCGCTATACTCGGTCAACGGCAGATCACGGAAGGATCACGGGAGGAACCGATCATGCGCAACTGGATACGCTTTCCCCGGGTCGAGGGCAGCTCTTCGCGCCAGGCCCATTGCGATCTGCCCGAGGGCACCTTCGAGCGCGAACTGGGGCGCGAGGGTTTCTCCGGGCCGTCGACCCAGATGTACCATCGCCATCAGCCCACCGGATGGACCGCGTGGGAGGGGCCGCTGCGCCCGCGCGCCTTCAACCTCAACCGCCTCGAAGGCGCAAGCGCCTCGCCCTGGGAGGCGCATCCCGTGATGGGCAACGCGAGCATGCAGATGCGCTGGTGGCGCTGCGCCGCGGCGATGAAAGATCTGGTGCGCAACGCCGACGGCGACGAACTCATCTTCATCCACGAGGGCGCGGGCGATCTGTTCTGCGACTACGGGCACCTGGCGCTGCGCGACGGCGACTACGTGGTGCTGCCGCGCGGCACCGCATGGCGAATCGAAACCGATGCGCCGCTGAGCGCGCTCCTGATCGAGGCGACCGGCGATTCCTACCAGCTCCCCGACAAGGGCATCCTCGGCAACCAGGCGATCTTCGATCCCGCGGTGCTCGACACTCCGCGCATCGACCAGGCCTTCCTCGCCCAGCAGGACGAGCGGCCGTGGAAGATCGTGGTCAAACGGCGCGGCCGGCTGAGTTCGGTGAGCTACCCGTTCAACCCGCTGGATGCGGTCGGATGGCATGGCGATCTCGCGCCGGTGCGGCTTAACTGGCGCGACCTGCGTCCGATCGTCAGCGCGCGATACCACATTCCGCCCTCGGCCCACGTCAATTTCGTGGCCGAGCGCTTCGTGGTGGGCACCTTTGCGCCGCGTCCGATCGAGTCCGATCCCGGCGCGCTCAAGGTGCCGTTCTTCCACAACGACGACGACGTCGACGAGATCATCTTTCTGCATCGCGGGCAGTTCTTCAGCCGCGACAACTTCGGCCCCGGGATGCTGAGCCTCCATCCGTGCGGCTTCCCGCACGGCCCCCAGCCCAAGGCGTTTGCGATCGGCGCACGGCGCGCGCGCACCGAGACCGACGAGGTCGCGGTCTATATCGACACCTTCGACGCGGTCGAGATGGCCGAGCTTCCCGCCGGGGTCGAGGACCCAGGCTATGTCGACGCCTGGAAGGCGCCCGCGCAATGAGCGGCGATTCGAGCACTCGCGAGGCTCATCGCCCCTGCCATGGGGGGCGGGACAACACGCTTGCCGCTGCGGTGGCCGGGCGCACCCCTCGCTAGGCGCCGAGGTTTTCCTTGAACAGGCTGAGCACGTTTTGCCACGCGTCGCGCGCCTCGGCCGCGGCATAGACGTCCTTGCGCGTGTCGTTGAAGAAGCCGTGCGAGCAGCCCTTGTAGATTTTCACTTCGCCGCGCTTGTTGAACTTCTTAAGATCGGCGGCGAGCCGGTCGACTTCCTTGCGCGTAATCCATCCGTCGTTCTCGCCGTAGGCGTAGAACACGGGGCAGTTGAGATTTCGCAGTTGCTCGTCGAGCGGGACTTCGCCGTAGAACGGCGCCGCCGCCTTGATGTCCTTGCTCACGCACGGCAGCAGCATCGCGTAGCCCCCGCCCATGCAGAAGCCGATCACTCCGATGCGCGCGGGGTTGGCCTCCTTCTGGCTCTTGATCCACGCGACCGTGCTCAGCAGGTCTTCGATTCCGTCGCCCTTGTCGAGCTTCGACATCAGTTGGCCGGCGATGTTGGGATCCTTGGTGACCTTGTGGCCCTGGCGCGAGTAAAGGTCGGGCGCCACCGCGAAATAGCCCTCTTGCGCGAAGCGCCGCGCCACGTCGCGGATATGATCGTCGAGTCCCCACCATTCCTGCACCACGATAACCGCCGGGCGCGGAGCGCCGCCGGCCTGATGGGCCACGTAGGCTTTGAGCTCGCAGTGCCTGCCCCTGAACATTACGTCCTGTGCGACTAGTTCGTCGGCCATGATTGAAAGTCCTCCCTTGGGTGAACGGTTCTTGGGGCGCGGGGCTTATTCGGCCGCGGTTACCGGGATGAAGCCGACCGTGCCATTGCGCAAGGTTATCTGCAGCCAGTTGCCCTGGATTCCGGTGACGTGCACGAAGCGGCCGCGATGGACCTGGCCGACCACGGTGGTGGAGCTGTCGGTTCCCTGGTAGACCGGTGAATTCCTGCTCAGCTTGAACTTGCGGTTAAGCTTCTTGAGTTTGTACCGCTTGCCAACCGGCGTCGCGGCGGCGGGCGCGGGCGCGGTCGCCGCGGTTGCAGAAAAGGCGGGCGCGGGTGCGGCTTCGGCCGCCGATGGAGGGGGCAGCAGGTGCGGATCGAGCGCGCGCACCTCGGCGTACTCGGCATCGGCCTCGGTCTTGCCGTTGGGAGTCGTGCTAAGCAGATTGGCCAGCGCCAAGTGGGCGTGCGCGCTCTTGGGCTGGAGTCCGATCGCGGTGCGCAGCTCGCTCTCGGCCCATCCCGGCTTGTTGGCCTTGGCCAGCAGCGAGCCGAGTTGCAGCCGGTAAGCCGGATCAGCCGGCTTGAGCGCGACCGCCGCGCGGTATTGCTCTTCAGCCGCGCCCATTTGCGACTGCGCTTCATAGAGCCCGCCCAGGGCCGAATGCGCGGCGGCGTTGGCCGGCTCGAGTTCGAGCACCCGCATGAATTCCGCTTGCGCCAGCGCCGGCTTCTGCTCGAAGACGTACAGGTTGCCGAGCGCGACGTGGACCCGCGGATCGTTGGGTGCGGCCTTGGCCGCCGCCTGATAGTTCTGCTCGGCCTGCGGCAGTTGCGTCTTCTGCATCGCCGCGTCGCCGGCGCTCAGGTAGTCGTCGGCCGATTGCCCATGGCATCCGGCCATCAACGCCAGCGCCAGCGCCGCCGCCGCGATCGACAGCCTCGATCTAAATGCGCGGGCGGGTGCCCGCCCGGTCGGTTTATTCCGCTCCATTGCCTCCACCTTCCTCGTCCGGACTCGAACGGATATGGCGCATCCGCCGCGATTTGGGGCAGCTCTCACGCGCGCGGCGCGGGGTGACCGCCGGGCCAACGATGGCGAAGCGCCGATTCAATGTTGAAGCAGCGGCGCAAAGACTGTCAAGGCGGCGAGCCGGCCCGCTTTGCGGTTGGCTCGACTGCCTGCGTAGGTTATAAAGGTACGCCGTGCGTGCAATCCTGATCGCCGCCAAGCATCTCGCCTTCGCCAAGACGCGCCTGGGGCGTGCCGTGGGCGACGCCGATCGCATGGCGCTGGCCGAGGCGATGTTCCGCGACGTGCTGGGCGCGGCGCTGGGCGCGCGCGCGGCCGATCATGTGGCGGTGATCAGCTCGGACCCGGCGCTGCTCGACCTGGCGCGCGCGGCGGGCGCGCTGGTGATCGACGAGGAGTTCCCGCGCGGGCTCAACGCCGCGGTCCGCCTGGCGACGGCGGCGCTGGCGGCGCAGGGCGTGGCGGCGCTGTGTACGGTGCTCTCGGACATTCCGCTGGTCACCGGCGAGGATATCGACGCGGTGTTCGGCGCACTGGCCGCCGAGGAGCGCGGCGTGGTGCTGGTGCCCTCGCGCGACTTGAGCGGCACCAATATAATCGCGCGCGCGCCGGCGGGTGCGATTCCGACCCGCTTCGGCGGCCGCAGCCTCGCGCGCCATCTCGAGGAATGCTACCGGCTCGGTGTGCCCAGCCGGGTGGTGCGCCAAAGAGGCCCGGCGCTCGACCTCGACCTGGTCGACGATCTTAACGAGTTTGTTCGCACGCCCAGCATGACCCATACCTACAGCCAGCTCGCCCGACTGGGAATCGCGCACGGCTAGACGGCTAATCCGGGATGTCGAGAATACTTGAGATGGTGGAGCGCCTTGGTGCGCTGGTGATCGACAATGTCACAGCGCTGGGCAACTTCGTGCTGTTCCTTGGCACGGCGGTGTGGTGCGCGGTGACCCCGCCCTACAAGCCGCGCCTGGTGATCCGCCAGGTCCGCATCATCGGGGCCGAATCGATCGTGCTGGTGGGGCTGATCGGCGCGTTCACCGGAATGGTGCTCGGGCTGCAGGGCTACAACACGCTGCGCCGCTTCGGCTCGGAGGGCGCGCTCGGCACCGTGGTCGCGCTGGTGCTGGTGCGCGAGCTGGGCCCGGTGCTGGCGGCGCTGATGGTCACCGCGCGGGCGGGATCGGCGATGGCGGCCGAGCTCGGATCGATGCAGGCGACCGAGCAGGTCGACGCGCTGGCGGTGATGGCGATAAACCCGATCCAGTACCTGGTCTCGCCGCGCGTGATCGCCGGGGTGATCAGCTTTCCGCTGCTGACCAGCATCTTCGACGTAATCGGAATCTGGGGCGGCTACCTGATCGGCGTGGGCCTGATGGGCGCGCCGGGCGGCAGCTACCTCAACGGGATCGCGCAGAACATGAGCGGCCACGACATCATGAGCGGCCTGTACAAGGCGCTGGTCTTCGGGTTGGTGGTGATGTGGGTCTGCTGTTACAAGGGCTATCACGCGCAGCGGATGGCGACCGGGGTGAGTCGCGCCACCACCGAGGCGGTGGTGCTCTCCAGCGTGCTGATTCTGGCGTGGGACTATTTCCTCACGTCGATTCTCCTATAGAATCCGCGCTTCGGGAGAATGCGGTTGAGGCAAGATGGCGGCGGTTGAACAGAACGGAAACGGGCCGCTTGCGATCGAGGTGCGCGCGCTGCGCCATCGCTTCGGCCGCCAGCAGGTCCTCAACGGCGTCGATCTCGATTTCCCGCGCGGCCAGATAACGACTATCGTGGGGCCGAGCGGCTGCGGCAAGACCGTGCTGCTCAAGCATCTCAACCTGCTGCTGCGCGCCGACTCGGGGAAGATCGTGATCGACGGCGTCGACGTGACCCGCTTGGGTAATCGCGGACTGGACGAGGTGCGTAAGGAATTCGGGATGCTGTTCCAGGCGGGCGCGCTGTTCGACTCGATGAGCGTGTTCGACAACGTCGCCTTTCCGCTGGTCGAAAACACGCGCCTCGGGCGCGAGGAAATTGCGCCGAAAGTGCGCGAGATGCTGGCTAACGTGGGGCTCGAGGGGATGGAAGCCAAGTATCCCTCGGAGCTCAGCGGCGGGATGCAGAAGCGGGCGGCGCTCGCGCGCGCGCTCATTCGCAATCCCAAGCTACTCATGCTCGACGAGCCGACCACCGGGCTGGACCCGACGCGCACCGGATCGATCCACGCGCTGGTGCGCCATACCCAGCAGCGCTTTGGGCTAACCGTGGTGATGGTCAGCCATGACGTGCCCGCGGTCTTCGAGATTTCCGACCACGTCGCTTTCATGCATGAGGGCAGGATGAGGCTTAGCGGGACGCCCGCCGAAGTTACGGCGGCCAACGACGAGGTCTTCAACCGCTTTTTGGCGGGCAGGGCCGCGGGAGAGGAACAGGGGGCGTCCGCGCTGTGAGAACGGATCGCTCTGAGAACGGATAATGTACGCGAGCTGGACAACCAAGCTTATCGTGGGAATTTTCGCGCTGGCCGGGATAGCGGCGCTGATCTTTCTGTCGCTGCAGCTCGGCCGGGTCGAACTGTTCAACAAGAACGGTTACGTGCTGTACGCGAATTTCGACAATATCTCGGGCCTGAAGACCAACGATCAGGTCGAGATCGCGGGCGTGCAGGTTGGCAAGGTAATTGCTATCTCACTCAAGGATTACCGCGCGCACGTTGCGTTGCGGATCAATGACGGCGTCCAGATCGACACCGATGCGATAGCTTCAATCAAGACCAGCGGTATAATTGGCGACAAATATGTCTCGATTTCGCTCGGCGGCGGTGAACATGACCTCGGAAATGACGGCCTGATCCAGCGGACCCAGTCTGCCTTCGTGCTGGAGGATGCGATCGGTCAGTTGATCAACAGCAGTAACAGCCCCAGCTCAGGCGGTAGGGGCAGCGCCTCTGGGAGCGGCACATCCCCCAGCGGTCACGACGCATCCCCGGCCGACCATGATAAATATTTGAAGTAGAAATAGGAAAAAGAAAGCCCTATGCTCGGGAATAATTACTCAGCTCGTAACCTTCGAGTCGGCCCTCCGGCACGGGTTTCGTTTGGGGTGGTGAGGATGGCATTGAGCGCCATTGCGGGCGCGATCCTTGTCTTGATGCTGGCGGAGGCCGCGAGGCCGACGGCGGCGTGGGCCTTAACGAGGCCGATTGACGAGGTCCGGCAGGTCGTCAACCAGTCGCTGCCAGTGCTGCGCGACGCGCACACACCGCTTACCCAGCGCCGCCGCCAACTGCGCACGTTGATTGAGCATCACTTCGATTTCGCGGATATGGCGCGGATCGCGCTGGGCCACCATTGGCGCGAACTCAATGCCGCCCAGCGCGCCCAATTCACCCAACTGTTCACAGCCTTCATCGAAAACGCCTACTTGGGCAAAATCCAGGACTATTCCGGCCAGAATGTGGCGGTGCTGGGCGAAAACTCCGAAGGCGAGGGCTTCGCCCGGGTGCGCAGCGAAATAATCCAGCAGGGCAAGCAGCCGATCGAGGTGGACTACCTGCTGCGCGAGATAAACGGGAACTGGAAGATATACGACGTCACGGTTGACGCAATTAGCATCGTCGCGAATTATCGTAATCAGTTTAACCGCGTGATTAATGATCAAGGATTCGATAGGCTGATGGCCGACATGCGTGCCAAGCAGCAGCAGTTGCAGGCCTCGCTGGGGTCATAGGGTCCGTAATCTGGGGGAGAACAGCGCCGGCCAATATCGGCGCGGAGGATAACGTGGCCGTGAGCGAACCAATGATGGGAGCGGGAACCAAACAGTGCGCGAAAAGGCTAGCCAGTCTGGCGATTGTGGCCCTGCTGGCAACTCTAATGCTGGTGTCGACCACCTTCGCCCAATCCGCGATGGGCGCCGACCAGGCGGCCCCGCCCAAGCTGCCGGGTGAAAAGGCGCTGCCGGGTGAAGCGGGAGGCCCGTATCCCGACCCACTCGAGCCATTCAACCAGACGATGTTCACTTTCAACATCGATCTCGATCAGTGGGTGGTGACGCCGGTTGCCAAGGGTTACTCGTATGTGCTGCCCGAGCCGGCGCGCCATAGCGTAAACAACTTCTTCAGAAACGTCGGCGTCATCCCGCGCTTCGCCAACAACCTCTTTCAGCTGCATGTCTACAATGCAGCCGACGAGCTCGCACGCTTCGGGATCAACAGTACGCTCGGCGTGGCAGGGCTGTTCGACGTTGCCGACAGCTGGTTCGGGATGAAGCAGCATAACGACGACTTTGGCCTGACCTTGGGCCATTACGGGATCTACTCGGGGGCCTACGTGATGCTGCCGTTCTTCGGCCCGTCGTCGGTTCGTGACACGGTCGGATTGGTGGTTGATGGCCTGATGAACCCGATGGACTGGCTCCTGCCGTGGTATGTGTCGATATCGGCTGATGCGGGGTCGCAAGCGATCGACGCGGTGAACTACCGCTCGCTGCATCCCAACCAGTTCGAGGAGGCCGACCGCTACGCGGTCGACCTGTACGGCGCGGTGCAGGATGCTTACATGCAGACCCGCACGGCCGAGCTTAAACGCTTGGCACAGTGAGGCTTCGGGTCGGGCGCGGGCTTAAGCCCGCGCCCGACCCGTTTTGCCTCTGCGCATCGCGCCCGCCAAGCGCGCGCCCTGCGGGCGCGGCGCGCGCGGCGGGCTTTGCAGATGACAGGCGAGGGCCGTGCCGACCGCTCCTTCGAGCGGTCGGCACGGCCCTCGCGTTCCCCCTTGGATTCCCCAGCGGCCGCCCGGGCCTCACGGCCCGTCCAGCCTTGGGTTACCCCCCCTTTTAAGCCACCGTGGCAACGCCTGTTGGGCGGCGACGCCGCAGTCTGAATGCTAGTTGCGCGCGGCCGCTCCGTTGATGCCGCTGGAGCGCGAGGCGACGCGAAAAGTCTCCGACAGCTCGAGAAACTGGCTCTGCAATTCAGCGACCGCCTCAAAGCTCTGGGCCAGCTTGGCAAGCTGCGCCTGGAAAGTCTTGGCCGGTTCCAGCGAACGGGCGAACTGTGCGAGATTGATCTGAAAGGCTTCGGCCAGCATCGCGATCTGCTCGTGCAGCGCCTTCATCGGCTCGAACGATTCGGCCAAGGCGCCAAGCTGCTCCTGGAACGAACGCATCGGCTCGAACGTGCTGGAAAGCTTCTGCATCTGCTCGCGGAAGGCCCGGATCGGCTCGAAGGCGCGCGCCGCCGATTGCGCGGTCTGTTCGATGGTGTCGAACGACTTGGCCAGGTCGGCCAACCGCTCCTGATATTGTCTGGTCGATTCGAAAACCTTGGTTACCGCCTGCGCCAGTTGGTAGCGGGATTTTCCCGCGTCGGCATTTTCGCCGACGTATTGGAGGACCGTGCTGGCCAGTGAGTCTGGCTGGGGCATAGGCTGCTGTGTCTCCCGCAATGGTGTGCTCCTTCGCTCAGCGGTGTCAGCGGCGTTAGTGGCCACCAGAGGTCCCGGTGGACTCACTGCGTCAGCGCTGCGCTTGTAAATCGTCTCGGCCGGCGGCGGCAGAGCCGATGCCGTTGGATCGAGCAGTCGCTTCCTCAGCTCTTCGAGTTTTAGATTCATGGCCCTCCGGCATCCCTTTCGGTGCTCTTCTGGTTACGCAAAACACGTTCCGTCTAGGCGAATCACCCTATGCCATTCGTAGTCCCGTGTTTAATGAGAAGCAATAAAGAATGTATGGAACTTCAAACGCTTATTAGAAGTGCCTAACCGCCAGAAGAAGAATCAACGGACTGACGATAAAGAGAGTCAATGCTTAAATTGGCGCTTAACGCTCCAATACGGCCCAAATCACCCGGGGCGCCCATGTTGCGCTGGCGCAACGAGGTATGCGGCCTGACAGCATCGTCTAGTGTCGGGAAGGTTGGGGACAGAAGGGCGGGGTCAGGGCCGGCAGCGGCCTAATTCACATGCTCCCACGCATGGTAGGAGCTGCGGACAAGGGGGCCAGACTCGACGTGGCGAAAGCCCATCGCCATCGCGCCGGACCTTAGCTCGGCGAACTCGGCCGGGGACACGTAGCGCTCGACCGGCAGATGGTCACGCGAGGGGCGCAGGTACTGGCCGAGGGTCAGGATGTCGCATCCCACCGCGCGCAGGTCACGCAGCACGCTTTCCACTTCGGCGCGTTCTTCGCCCAGACCGAGCATGATTCCCGCCTTGATCAGGAGCGCGCGGCCGGAAGCCCGGCCGAAGTCCCTGGCGTGAGCCAGCACATCGAGCGAGCGCTGGTAACTTCCGCCGGGCCGGGCCTTGCGGTAGAGGCTCGGTACGGTCTCGATATTGTGATTGAAGATTTCGACCGGCGCTTGCACCACGGCTTCGACCGCCGGATACGATCCTTTGAAGTCGGGCACCAGCACTTCGACGCGCGCCGCCGGGCGAAGCTGCTTGATCGCCGCGGCGGTTGCGGCGAAGTGAGACGCGCCGCCGTCGCGCAGGTCATCGCGGTCGACTGAGGTGACGACCACGTGGTCCAACCCCAGGCGCGCGACCGCTTCCGCGATTCGCCGCGGCTCGCCAGGATCGAGCGGACGAACCTTGCCATGAGCGACCGCGCAGTAGGGGCAGTTACGCGTGCACACGTCGCCCATCAGCATGAAGGTCGCGGTGCGATGCGAGAAGCACTCGCCGATATTCGGACAGCAGGCTTCCTGGCAGACGGTATGCAGCCGCAGCTCCGCCAGCAGCGCCTTGGTGCGGAAGTACTCGGGCGAGGCCGCCGCCCGCACCTTGATCCAGTCGGGATGTCTGCGTTCGGTCATATCTGGACTTGAGCTTCGCAGGCGGCGGCGGTGCGGTCAACGTGCGCCCACAGCGCCGCCACGTCCGCGCCGGCGATGCGCGCGTAGCCGAAAGCGGCGGCGAAGGATTGTTGCACCGCTTCGGCCGCCGCTGCGAGGTCCGCGCGCTCGCCGATTTCGCGCTTGACCGAGGTCATCTCGCAGCCGGCTATTCCACACGGCACCATCGCGCCGAAGTACTCGAGCTCAGTGCATACGTTGAGCGCGAAGCCGTGCAGCGTTATCCAGCGCCGCATCCCAACGCCGATCGAGCCGATCTTGCGCCCGCCCACCCATACGCCGGTCAGTCCGGCACGCCGCCCGGCTGCGATCCCCAACCTCGCCAACGCGTCGATCATCGCTTGCTCGAGCCTGCGCAGATAGAGATGTACGTCGCGATCGCGCCCGTTCAGTTTCAGGATCGGATAGCCGACGAGTTGTCCCGGGCCGTGATACGTCACCTGGCCGCCGCGCGAGACGCGAAATACCGGAACTCCCGGCCGCGCATGCAGCAGGTAGCGCTGGTCGGCGCCGCGGCCCAGGGTGAAGACGTGCGGATGCTCGAGCAGCAGCAGCGTATCGCTGATGCGATCGCCGCCGCGCGCCGCCACCAGCGCGTCCTGCAGCGCGAGCGCGGCCGCATAGCCGACCGTTCCGAGCCGCGCAATTTCAAGTGTGCCGCGCGTACCCATCAGAATCTGCGCCGCTAAAAGTTGATCGCCTCGCCTTCGGCCGCCAGCGCCGCCTCCATGATCGCCTCGGACAGGGTGGGATGCGGATGCGGGGTCTTGCCGATCTCGGCCGTGGTGGTTTCGAGCGTCCGTCCCAGCACGATCTCGGAGATCAGGTCGGTCGCATGGGAGCCGATGATCTGGGCGCCCAGCACCTCGCTGTACTCCTTGCTGGCGACTATTTTGACGAAGCCCTCGGTCTGATTGACCGCGACCGCCTTGCCGATCGCGCGAAACGGGATCTTGCCGACCTTGACCTCGATGCCGCGTGCGCGCGCCTGCGCTTCGGTCAGCCCGACGGTGGCGACCTCGGGCTCACAATAAATGCATGCGGCAATCGACAGCAGGTCGAAGCCGGACTGGCGCACGCCGGCCATGATCTCGACCGCGGCGATGCCCTCGGCGGAGGCCTTATGGGCGAGCAGCGGCGGGCGAATGACGTCGCCGATTGCGTAGATGCTTGGGCAGGTGGTGCGGAAGGAGTCGTCGATCTTGATAAAACCGCCGCGCTCGAGTTCGACGCCAGCCTTTTCCAGCCCCAAATTGGGGCTGAGCGGATTGCGCCCGACCGCCACCAGCACGGCCTCGGCGGCGACGGTTTTCGCGGCACCGCCGGCCTCGAGCGTGACCGTCCAGCGCCCGCCTTTGCGCTCCATCGACTTGTATCCGTGCCCCAGCATTACCGTGACGCCGCGCTTGACGAAGGAGCGGCGCAATTCCTCGGCGACCTCAGCGTCGCACCCGGGCAGCATCTGCTGCTCCAGTTCGACCACCGTCACCTTGGCGCCGAAGGCCTGGTAGAAATAGGCGAACTCGACTCCCACCGCGCCCGCGCCGATCACGATGATGCTCTCGGGCAGGCGGTCGTGGACCAGCGCCTCGCGGCTGGTCATCACGCCGTCGCCGACCCGCATCCCGCCGAACAGCCGCTCGCCCGATCCGGTGGCGACCAGGATGCGCTCGGCCTCGAGCGCTTCGGCGGGCGGCGGCGGTTTGCCGGCGGCGGGGCCGAGCGCCACGGTATGCGGCCCGGCGACACGCGCGTTGGCCTCGAACAGGTCGATCTTGTTCTTGCGCAGCAAAAAGCGCACGCCCTTGGAAAGCTTGTCGGCCGCCTCGCGGCTGCGCTGGATGACGCGGGCGAAATCGACGCGCACTTCGCCGACCGCGATGCCGTGTTCCTTGGCGGCGCCGCGGATCGACTCCATGGTCTCGGCCGAGTTGAGCAGGGCCTTGGACGGGATGCATCCCCAGTTCAGGCACACGCCGCCCACCTGGTCGCGCTCGACCACCGCGATCCGCATCTTGAGCTGGCTGGCGCGGATCGCCGCCACGTAGCCGCCCGGGCCGGAACCGATTACCGCCAGGTCGTATCGCGAGTTTGCCAAGTCCGTTAAACCCCCAGGGTGAAGCTATGAAACCAGCAGGCTGGCCGGATTTTCCAGGAAGCGTTTGATCTCCTGCAGGAAGCGGCCGGCCACCACGCCGTCGACGATGCGGTGGTCGCACGACACCGTCATCATCATGGTGTTGGCGATCACGATCTGATGATTGCGCACCGCCGGCTTTTCCTTGATCGCGCTGACCGCCAGGATCGCCGCCTGCGGCGGATTGATCACGGCCGCGAAGTGTTCGACGCCGAGCATGCCCATGTTTGAAATCGTAAATGTTCCGCCCGACAGCTCGTCGGTGGTAAAGCCGCCGCGCGCCGCCTTGCCGACCAGCCGATGGGCGATGCGCGCGATCTCGGGCAGCGCGAGGCGATCGCACTCCTTGATCACCGGCACGATCAAGCCGTCTTCGACCGCCACCGCGACGCCGATGTTGATGTTGGGATGCATCGTGATGCCGCCGTCGGCGTAGCTTGCGTTGATCCGCGGATAGCGCGCGAGCGCCAGCGCACAGGCCTTCACCACGATGTCGTTGTAGGTGATGTCCTCGTCGAACAGCTCGGTCACTTCCAGCGAGCTCTTCAGCTTGACCGCTTCCTCCATGTCGACTTCGACGGTCACGTAAAAGTGCGGGATCTCGCGCTTGGACGCGGCCATCCGCAGCGCGATGGTCTTGCGCATCTTGGACAGTTCCTGATGCGTGCCGGGCAAGCCCTCGTGCGGCGACACCAGCCGGCGGAAGCGGAAAAGCTGCTGCTCGCGCAGGTAGTTGTCGAGGTCGCGCTTGGTCACCCGGCCATCGGGGCCGGTGCCGCGCACCTGCGTAATGTCGATTCCGGCCTCTTCAGCGGCGCGCCGCGCAAGCGGCGAGGCGCGCAGCTTATGGTTCTCGGCCGACGGCACGCCGCTGGTATGCACTGCGGGCACCGATTGCGCGGCGCGGCGCGCGGGCGGCAGCGGTATCGCGGTCGGCGCGGCCGAAGGATGGACGCTCATCGCGGGATGAAACTGCGGCTCGGCGGCCCCGCCATCGGCCCTCGGCCCTTCGCCGCGCTCCGCCGCAGGCTCGAACTCGGTCTCGCCCGAGAGCTCCTCCTCGCCGTGCGCCGCCGCACTGTGGGCGGCCGCCGCCGCGCCATCGGCAGGCGCGCCAGCGCCGGCCTCGCGATGGTATTCCTCGCCCGGCTTCGACATCACCGCGATCACCGCGCCGACCGGCGCGCTGGCGCCCTCGTGCAGGCGGACTTCCTGCAGCACGCCGTCGTCGAAGGCCTCTATCACCATGTCGGCCTTGTCGGTCTCGACTTCGGCCAGCGCGTCGCCGTGATGGATCGCGTCGCCGGGATGTTTGAGCCAACGCAGAATTTTGCCCTCCTCCATGGTGTCGGAGAGCTTGGGCATGGTTAGTTCGATGCTCATGGCGCAACTCCCTTGCTATCTTGCCCCCGAGCTTGGCCACGCGACAAGCCAGTGGCGTGTGGCCAGCCGGACTAAAGCGCCGCGGCCGCTTCCTCAGGCCACTGTTCCACTGTTCCTTGGGTGCTTCGCGGCGCACCGCCCAAAGGCCGAGTCCGATGCCCCCGCGACATGGGGCCGAGCGCCCCGGCCGCGGGCCTCGACCGCACGCAACTGGCGCGCGCCGCTTAAGCCAGCCGCTCGGCCGCCCTGACTATCTGGTCGGCGCTCGGCAGCGCCGCGTGTTCGAGCTTCTTGTTGTACGGCATCGGCGTGTCGAGCGTGGCCACGCGCTCGACCGGCGCGTCGAGACTGTCGAAGGCCGCCTCGTAAATCTGCGCCGCGATCTCGGCCCCGGCGCCGCCCGTGCGCCATCCCTCGTAGACCACGATCGCCTTGCCGGTCTTCCTGACCGACTCGACCACGGTGTTGATATCCAGCGGATTGAGCGTGCGCAGGTCGACCACCTCGGCGTCGACACCCTCGTTCTCCAGCGCCTCGGCCGCGCGCAGCGCGTCGTACACGCATTTGGAATACGACACGATCGTCACGTCCTTGCCCTCGCGCATCACGTTGGCCCGCCCCAGCGGAATCATATACTCGCCCTCGGGCACTTCGCCCTTCATCCCGTAGAGCGATTCATGCTCGAGGAAGATCACCGGGTCGTCCTCGCGAATCGCGGTCTTGAGCAGGCCCTTGGCGTCGGCCGGCGTGGCCGGTATCACCACGCGCAGGCCGGGGCAGTGCAGGAAGTAGGCCTCCAGGCTCTGGCTGTGCTGGGCGCCGAGCTGATGGCCGCCGCCTTGCGGCGCGCGGATCACGATCGGCACCTTGGCATGGCCGCCGAACATGTAATGAATCTTGGCCGCGTGATTGACGATCTGGTCCATCGCGAGCAGGCCGAAGTTGATCGTCATCAGCTCGACGATCGGCTTGAGCCCCCCCATCGCGGCGCCGATTCCGGCGCCCACGATCGTCAGCTCCGAGATCGGCGTGTCGCGCACGCGCTTTTCGCCGAAGATCGCCAGCAGCCCGTCGGTTACCTTGAAGGCCCCGCCGAAGTAGCCGACTTCCTCGCCCATGATGAAGACGCGTTCGTCGCGCTCGAGTTCCTCGTGCAGCGCCTGGTTGAGCGCTTCGCGGTAAGTTATCTGCGCCATCATCCGCGCCCCTTCATTCCTGCTCGGAGGAGTAGACGTACTTGCCCAGTTCTTCGAGCCCCGGCTCGGGGCTCTCGTCAGCGAACCGCACCGCGTCGTCGATCACCTCGCTGACTTCGCGGTCGATCGTCTCCAGCCGCGCCTCGGCGCCTGGATTGGCCTGCATCATCCGCCGGCGCAGGTTCTTGATCGGGTCGCGCTCCTGCCAGATGCGCTCCTCGCGCTTGGAGCGGTACTCGGCCGGATCGGACATCGAATGGCCGCGGTAGCGGTAGGTCACCGCTTCAATCAGTGAGGGGCCGTCGCCTTCGCGCGCGCGCGTCGCCGCCTCGGTCACCGCCGCGTAGACCTCGAGCACGTCCTGTCCGTCGACCCGCACGCCGGGCATCTTGTAGGACTCGGCGAAGTGGTACAGCTCCTCTTGCGAGACGGCATTCTGCACCATCGTGCCCATCCCGTAGAAGTTGTTTTCGCAGATGAAGATCACCGGCAGCTTCCACAGCGAGGCGATGTTGAGCGACTCGTGGAAGGCGCCCTGCGGCAGCGCGCCGTCGCCGAAAAAGCAGCACACCACCTCGGGCTCTTCCTTGTACTGGCAGGAAAGTCCCAGCCCCACCGCCAGCGGCAATCCGCCGCCGACGATCGCGTAGCCGCCCATGAAACGGACGGTCTGGTCGAACAGATGCATCGAGCCGCCGTGGCCGCGCGAGAGTCCGGTTACCTTGCCGAACAGCTCGGCCATCACCGAACGCGCCGAGGCGCCCTTGGCCAGGCAGTGCCCGTGCTCGCGGTAGGTCGAGACCACGTAGTCCTTGTCGTACAACGCGTAGATCGCGCCCACCGCGACCCCTTCCTCGCCGGCGTAGAGATGGCAGAAGCCGGTTATCTTGCCGCGGCTGTACATTTCCGCGACTTTGTCCTCGAAGCGCCGAATAAGCACCATCCGGCGGTAAAGCTCGCCCAGTTCGCCCTCGCCCAAGGTCAGCCGCGCGCGTTCGGCCGCATGTTTGTCACGCTCTAAAGCCATCGGTTAGCGCCTCACTTATGCCAGCGTCCAAACTTTGACTGTAACCCAAGCCCCCAGGGCCGTAAATCATGCGGCCCGGCGGACGCCGGCCGAACCGCGCGCCAGCGCGGCCGGAGGTTGCGCGTCTGTTAAAGGATTGCGCCTAAAGGACTGCGCCGCGAAAAAAATTCATCCGCCGACCTGGATAGCCAGTGCGAGTTGCGCGGCCTCGAAAACCGGCGCGAACGAGCGGCGATGGATCGGCGAGGGGCCGAGCGCGCGCAGTGCGGCGAAATGCTCGGGCGTGCAATAGCCCTTGTGCTGCGCGAAGCCGTAGCCGGGAAAACGCGCATCGTATTCGCACATCAGCCGGTCGCGCGTCACCTTGGCTAGAATCGAGGCGGCCGCGATGCAGAAGCTCTTGCGGTCGCCGCCCACGATCGGAGTCTGCGGATGCTTAAGGCTCGCGATCCCGCGTCCATCGACCAGCACGTGGCCCGGCGCGCGCCCCAGGGCGGCCAGCGCGCGCAGGCTCGCTTCGCGCGTTGCCCAGTAGATGTTGAGCCGATCAATCTCGAGCGGCTCGGCGACCCCGACCCCCCAAGCGAGTGCGCGCGAGGCGATCTGATCGTACAGCGCCGCGCGCCGCTCGGGTGCGAGCTGCTTGGAGTCGTGCACGCCCTTGATGAAGGCTTCGGGGGCGAAGATGACCGCCGCCGCGACCACCGGCCCCGCCATCGGGCCCACCCCGGCCTCGTCGACGCCCGCCACCACTTCCACTCCGCTGCGCCAAAGCTTGCGCTCGTAACGGAGATCCGGATGCCTCGTCATCGCGCCGCCCCTCCCCCCGCGCGCCGCCTGTGCGCCTGTGGCCGATTATCGGCGCGCGTTTCATCGAGGTCAAACCCTGGCCGTTTCGCTGCGCCACGATCTTTCCACCGCCGCGCGTGCAATTAGCGCACGCATCGGAAATCCGGGATTTGCGCGGCCTGGGGTTGATGACAGAAAGCTACGCCAGGCGTTTGAGGCGTGCGCGCCGGAGCGTTTCAGCCACCCCGTCGGGATCGGGCACGTCATAAAGCCTGATCGCGTAATCCGCGCTCGCGGCCGAAGCTACGACGATATCCCCGATTCCCATGGCGCGCTGCATGAATCTGCGCTCCACGTCCACCGAGCGAACGTCAGCGAGTTCCATCTCGCGCCGATGCCTGGAGAGCACGCCTTTGCTCTCGATCACCCGCTCTGAAGTCAGGCTCCAGGAGATGAAGTGTCGCCGCAACGCGGTCAAGACGAGTTCCGCGGCCCCTACTGCAAACAGAATCAGGCTGACGTTCCAATTGATCTGATGTACGAATCGCGCCGCGAACCCCAAGGCGATGAGGATGCTCGATAGAAGGACTGCTCCAATGAAATGCCACCAGGCCGGATGCACCCGCAGCAGCGCGTACTCGCGCTTGTCGGCCGGCTTCGGCTCGTACAGCCGCGTGCCGCAGCGCGAGCAGAACGCCACGTCGGGGGCCGAATTGGATCCGCATTGCGGGCATCGCATAGCGTCGCTTTCCCGATTACACCGATGATCCGGACTTGGCCGATTATGCTGAAGCGGGCGGCACGCAATCAATCAAATCGAATCGATTAAATTCGGCCAATGCCGCAACTCCCGCTGGCCTTGCCGACCCTACCGGCCTTGCCGATCCTGCCGCCTGCGCCCCCGATCGTCTGTCGGCGCCGCCGTTTCCAGTGCGCCGGGCTTCGTGTTAGTTCTCCCAACCATGAAGATAGCGATGTTCGGAATCAATCATGGCCCGTGCGCCGATCCGCAGACCGCCGGCCAGGTCGCGCGTGCCGCCGAAGCCGCCGGATTCGAGAGCCTCTGGACCGGCGAGCATATCGTGCTGCCCGACCCGCAGGCGCCGCCCTCGCCGGCGCCGCCCGAGACTCCATTCATCGACTCGCTGGTGGCGCTGGCCTTCGCCGCGGCGCACACCAAAACCATCCGGCTCGGCACCGGGATCATCATCCTTCCGCAACGCAATCCGGTCGTGCTGGCCAAGGAACTCGCCTCGACCGACGTGCTCGCCGGGGGCCGCCTCATCTTTGGCATCGGCATCGGCTACCTCAAACCCGAGTTCGAGGCGATTGGCGCGCACTTCGATAACAAGGGACCGCGCAGCGAGGAATTTCTGCACGCGATGATCGCGTTATGGACGATGGAGAAGCCGGAATTCCGTGGCCGCTTCGTCTCGTTCGGCGGGGTCAACGCGATGCCGCGTCCGGTGCAAAAGCCCCATCCGGAGATCGTATTCGGGGGCCATACGAAGGATGCTTTCTCGCGCGCGGCGCGCCTGGCCAGGGGATGGTACGGCTTCGCGCTCGACCTCGAGACTACCAAACGGCACATCGAGGGACTCAAAGCGGCCTGCAAGGAAGCCGGACGGCGCTTCGAGGACCTGGAGATAAGCGTGACTCCGCGCAGCCGAGTCGATCGCGATCAAGCGCGCCGCTTCGCCGAGGCTGGCGTGAATCGCCTGATTCTGCAGCATCGCCAAAGCGATGGCGTGGGCGTCGTCCGTTTCGTTGGCGAATGCGAGCGCGATCTGATTGGCAAGGTTTAAGCGGAGTTACGAACAGGGGGAATCGCCGTGGGGAGGAGAAAAGGGTGTGGCTGGCGATTTTGGCGAAATTCAGAACGAAGTTTGTTTGATATGACGAACTTAGCTATAATGGTTGGTCGAAGGGGTACGGTGGGAGGCGGCAGTATTGCACGAATGAAACAAGCTACGGTCAATGTTGCATCGGTGCGGCGAAAGTCTGACCGGCACTTTCGTACCAGTCGGCAAATTGTTGACGCTTTATTCGTTAAGTTTGCCCCCATTTTCATCTAGTTAGGCTCGATTCCCCTTTCTGTCGCTTACGGCACACGCCTTGCTGCATCGTCGTCGTGTCCGATGCGCAGCATCCGGAAGCTTAAGAGGTGTTAGCGAGGAATAGGGGAGGATTGTCTCATGGTTATGAAAATGGAAAGCAGCAGGGTGATGACAGTCAAGGAACTGTCGGATTACCTGAAAGTGCATCCGTCGACCGTCTATCGTCAGCTCAAGCGTGGCGGGCTGCCGGCCTTCAAGGTGGGCAGCGATTGGCGCTTCAACATCGAGTCGATCGATCGCTGGCGCTTGCAGCAGGACAACTTCAAGGGCTGAGTGTGACTTGATGCCCGGGCCGCGGCAGTGCGGCCTTTTCCGAACTGACCTGATGCCGCCGGGGGGCGGAGTGGGCGGAAGCAGGGTTTGAGCCGAAGGTGGGAGCTCCGGGCGGTTCGACGAAGGATCCTCTAAGAGAGTATCGCGGCGGCTCTCGGCGCGGTGGTGAGGTAGTCGAACGAGAGCCATCCGCGCAGCGGGTCGACGCGGGCAATACGGACCCGGATCTGCGTCTGGCTGGAGACGTTAGGCGCGCCGTGCAGGGCGCCGCGGACGGCATAGTCATCGAGCTCTGCGCTGACGCCGTCGCGGATGACAGTGGCCGCGAGCTCGCGTCCTTCCGTATGGCGTTGCAGGTAGCGTAAGGTCCAGTAGCGCCGCGCGCGGCGCTCAAGTTCCTTGGCTTCCGCTTCCGCATTCTCGGTATTCGCCAGCACCGCGAGTATAGCGTCGGCGTCGTAGGGCGGACCCGAGGAGTCTGCCAGCGCACTCACCAACTGGCGTTGCAATACCAGGTCGGCATAGCGCCGGATGGGCGAGCTGAGTTGCGCGTAGCATTGCAGCCCCGCGCCAGCGTGGTACTCGGGATACACCGACAATCGTGCCCGCACCGCGCCCGCATCGCCCGCCGCCGGCTGCACCCGGTAGATGATCGGGATGCGCCGCTCGGCGGCGTAGCTCGCGGCCACGAAGTTGTTCAATACCATAAACTCCGCCACCAGCAGACGGCTGGGCGAGTCGTTGGTGTCGATCACTTCGATTTCGATCTCGTCGCCATGCACCCGCACCTTGGGCTCGCGCCGCTGCACCAGGATCGCCCCGGCCCGCTTGCGCCGCTCGCGAAGCTCGAGCGCCGCCTCGTACAACCGCCGCAGCGCCACCCCCACTTCATCACCGGCCTCCTCCGCGCCGGCCAAGATACGGTCCGCCTGCGCATAGCTGAGCCGCCGGCCAATCCTCAGATTCTGCGGACGAATCACGCGCTCGAGCAACTCGCCGCCCGCTCCCAGCAGCGCCGACGTGGTCATCACCAGGCGTCTCTCGCCGGCGGTCAAGCTCGCCCGCCGGCAGGAGATTTCATCGGGCAGCATCCTGACCGTCGTTTCGGGTAGATACACCGTGGTGGCGCGGGCGGCCGCCTCGCGATCCATCGCGCCGCCCCGCGCGACGAAATCCGCGACCAGCGCGATGTGGATACCGACCCGCAGCTTGCCGTCCATCGCCAGTTCGCAACTGAGCGCGTCGTCGACCTCGAGCGTTTCTTCGTCGTCAATGGTGAACGCGAGTGGCCCGTCAACCGCCGCGCGCTCCATCGGCGCGACCGTTGCCGCTTCGATCCGCGCCGCCTCGCTGAACTCGGTCGGAAGGGCGCCGATCGCGGCGAACCGCGGGGCTGCGGGGGCGGCGTCCAGGCGCTCGAGGACTTCAAAGGCCACCTCAACCGGATCGACTTCGGGTGCGGCCTGCCCGAGCATCACGGTCAGTTCCTGGCTGCGGGTGGCTGGATTTTTCAGATAGCGCTGCAGCTCGGCAATCAGCGGCGCGAGCTCTTGCGCTGAGGCCGCGGCGCCGTTGGTCCGGCCGTCGTTGGCGATGATCGCGCGCAAGAGTTCGCGCGTGCGGCGCCCCTCCTCGCTGCGCATCCGCACCCGGCTCTCCTGCACGCGCAGCCGCTCGACCTGCTCGGGGCTGCGCACCATGAATTCGCGGTTGCGGCGGACGAAATAGATGCGATCGGCGATCAGCGCCCCCAGCATCACGGCCGCGCCCGCATTCGAGCGGCGGCCGAAGAACAGCTCGGCCAGCTCTTCGGCGCTGAACGCGCGCCCTTGCTCCTGCACCACTTCCCACAGCAGTGTGAGATCGAGCTCGGCGCGCAACGCGGCCTTCTCCTCCTCCAGCGCCGCGATGCGCGCGGCCGGGTCGCCGCCGCCGTCCGCGCCGAGCGCGCCATGGCGTAGCATGACCAGTTCGCGCGCGATGCTGCGTTCGTGCCCGGTCCGGTCGCAGATCACCAGTTTGTCGCCCTGCTCGCGCAATACGAAAGCCGGATGGAGCCCGCCCTGGTCGAAGTACTCGACCAGCGAGCCGGTATATTTTGTTGCTGAATTCACAGGTCTCTCTATTGTGACGGCCACCGCGAGCGAAGACCATACGCTGCACACGGCCCGCGGCTTTGCCGATGCTGCGCCAGCCGGTGTGGTCGGCTACCTGGTTGCCGGGATGGTCGTCGGCCCCCGTACGCCCTGGGTATTGTCGACGCGAGCCACAGCGGCGGAAGCTTTTCGTCCCACACGAACTCTCAAAGCGTTTGTCGCGGGGCTGGCGTCTGTGCAAGACTCCGAACCGCGTGCCGCCTAATGGCTGGAGCGGAGCGCGGGTCAGCTCCCGATATGTACGCATACAATCGGAGGGTCATGGACAACTCGAAAGTACTCTCGAACGTATTGATGATGCTTGCGCCGCGGCATGCGCGCAACTTTGCGGCATCCTGCGCCGGGCCGCGGTCCTGCCGCTTGTAATTGCGAAGGAAATCTGGATGAGCAGATCACCGTTCGATCACGAGCCCGCAATTGCCGCCGCAACGGAGATTCCTCCAGGCCGTTATCCCGAGTTCGACGCGCTCAACATGTACGAAGCGGTGATGCGCGCCTTTATCGGCAAATGGCCGCTTGACCCGTCGATCGTGGACGGCCTGCTTGCGGCCCCGGCAGGGATGGCGGTCGCAAAAACGCCCGACATCTTCACCCACGAGACGCTGGCCGATTCGCTCGGAATTCATCCGACGTTCTCGGAGACGCTCAACGCGGGCGGCGCCACTTACGGCTTCATGGCGCAGCGTGCGGCGTGGGCCGTGAGCAACGGCCTCGCCAAAGCGGTCCTCTGCATCGGCGCCGGTAAGTTTCCCAAGGTCGGCGGTGGCGGCGGCGAAGCGATGGCGCGGATGGTGAGCCACCCCGATTTCGAGTTTATCTACGGAAGTTTCATCCCCGCGCTTTACGCGCTTTCCGCCAGGCGCCACATGCACGAGTACGGCACCACGCGCGAGCAACTCGCTTCGGTCGCGGTTTCAAGCCGCGACTGGGCGCTGCTTCATCCTGACGCGCTGATGCGATCGAAGGGTCCGATCACGATCGCCGACGTGATCAACTCGCGGCCGATCGCCGAGCCCTTCAATCTGCTCGACTGCTCGATTCCGTGCGACGGCGGCGCCGCCTTCATCGTGGCGCGCGGCGAGATCGCCCGTTCGATCACGGCACAACCTGCCTACCTTCTCGGGGCGGGCGAGTATCACGACCATGGTCCGGTGAGCCAGGCGCGCGACTTCACCTCGATGGGCGCGCGCGAATCGGCCCGGCGCGCTTTCCAGGGGGCCGGGCTCAAGCCCGCCGATGTCCACGTGGCGGAAATCTACGACGCCTTCACGATGAATCCGATCATGTTCCTCGAAGAGACCGGACTCGTGCCCGCCGGCAGGGGCGGCGCTTTCTTCCTCGAAGGCCGCGGCGCGCCAGGCGGCAGCCTGCCGGTCAACACCTACGGCGGATTGCTCTCCTTCGGCCATACGGGCGACGCCTCCGGGATGTCGATGATCATCGAGGGGGCGCTGCAGGTGATGGGACTTGGCGGCGAGCGCCAGATCGCCGACGCCGATATCGCCCTGGTGCATAGCTACGGGAACATGATGTCCGAGCACTCCACCCTGATCCTTGGAAGGAAGCCATGAAGCCCAAGCCCCTGCCCCACGTAGGCCCGTTCACGCGTCCGTACTGGGATGCGGCGCGCGAGAGCAGGTTCATGCTCCAGCGCTGCCGGCGATGCCGTCAGGCGATCTATTATCCGCGCCCGTGGTGCCCGCACTGCTGGAGCACGGAACTGGAATGGATGCCGGCTTGCGGACGCGGGCAGGTAATTACCTACAGCGTCATTCATGAGCCCCCGTCGGAGGCTTTCGTCTCCGAGGTTCCCTACATCCTTGCGGTTGCGCGGCTCGAGGAAGGACCGCAGATGATGGCCAACGTACTTGGCATCGAACCCGCCCGCATGCGCGTCGGCTTGCCGGTACGCATAGTCTTCGAAGAGCGTTCCGGCGGCTTTCGGGTGCCGCAGTTTGCGCCGGCGGAGGAATCCACATGAGTTACAAGCCCGACACCTTCCTGCCCATTCGCTTCGGCACTTACGAAGAAGCGCGCGCTTGGATCGGGCGCAAAACCGAAGTCCGCCCTTGCGATGACGAAGTCAACTGGCAGGCAATCAAGTACTTCTGCGCCCTGGTCCAGGACGGGAATCCGAACTACTGGAATCCCGACGAGGCGCGCCGCCGCCACGGCGCGATCATCTCGCCGCCCGGGATGCTGATGGTGTGGCTCATGCCGCTGCCGTGGCGGCCGCAGGGCAAGGTCGAGGACGCCGTGATCGCCACGCTGGTGCCGCTGCCCGGCGACACGCTCATCAACGTTTCGACCGACAGCGAGTATTTCATTCCGATGAAGGTCGGCGATCGCCTGACCGTCCAGGAGGAGGTCGTCGAGGTTGCGCCGGAAAAGAACACCAGCCTCGGACGGGGGCATTTCATCACGACGCTTGCAACCGTTCGCAACCAGAACGCAAAAGTCGTCGCGACCAACCGCAACGTGATGTTTCGTTATAGTGCCGCCGAGGGCGCTGGCGCCAAGCCAAGGAGGCCTCAATGACACCCGACCTGCAATCAGCCTCAAGTTCCGGGGGAAAACCCAGCCGTTTGTTCGAGGACGTCCGCGAAGGCGAGACCCTTCCTGAGGTCGTGATGCCGGTCACGATAAGCCTGTGCGTCAGGGACGCCGCCGCCACGCACGATTTCTTTCCCGGCCATCATGACCGCGATTATGCGAAGGCGCAGAACGCGCGGGACTCCTACCTGAACACGATGTTTTTCCACGGGTTCGTGGATCGCGTGGTGACCGACTGGGCGGGTCCGGATGCGTGGATCGCGCGCCGCCGCCTCGACATGGTTGTGCCGGTGTGCATCGGCGACACCATGCGTACCGAGGCGCGCGTCGTGCGCCGCCGGGAAGAACACGGGCACGGGCTGGTCGAAGTGGAGGTGCGCGTGCTAACTGAACGAGGCTTGGGCGCGAAAGCGACGCTTACCTGCCGCCTTGCGCGTGCGGGCGCTTCCCGCTCGGGCTCCATTTAAAAAAGAGGTACAGGGATGAGCTTGGACGCCAATGAGGCCGAACTGATCCGGACATTCGTCCGTCAACTGACCACCAAATACGACCGGCGCTACTGGCTCGAGTGCACCTCGCAGGGCAAGGCCCTCGACGAGTTGTGGCGCGAGCTGGGCCGGGCCGGATATCTCGGCGTGACTGTCCCGGAGCAGTACGGCGGCAGCGGGCTTAGCATGAGCCGCCTGACCATTTTGGTGGAGGAACTCGCCAACCACGGCCTGCCGACGTTCTTCATCGTCATTAGCACGGCGATGGGATCGGTCGCGATCGCCAAACACGGTACCGAGGAGCAGAAGCGCCGCTATCTGACCACGATGGCCGACGGCAGCGAGAAATTCTGTTTCGCCATTACGGAGCCCGACGCCGGCAGCAACAGTTTCCGGGTTCGGACGCTCGCCCGCCGCGACGGCGACAATTATGTGATCAACGGCCAGAAGGTTTTCATCAGCGGGGTGGACCAGGCGGACCATATGCTGTTGGTGGCCCGAACCACTCCCGCCGACCA
The DNA here is from genome assembly GCA_021827495.1 of Deltaproteobacteria bacterium. Classification (GTDB taxonomy): domain Bacteria; phylum Desulfobacterota; class Binatia; order Binatales; family Binataceae; genus JAKAVN01. The sequence goes on from JAKAVN010000016.1 coordinate 35,359, forward strand.
GGTCAAGGACAAGCGCGAGGGGATGTCGCTGTTTATCGTCGACACCAAGGCGGCCGGCCTTACCATGCACCGGATGGACACGCGGGTGGTGATGCCCGAGGGCCAATTCGAGGTTTTCTTCGAGGACGTGCGAATTCCGCGTGGCAACCTGGTCGGAGAAGAGGGCAAGGGTCTGAAGGCGATTTTCGACGCGCTCAACCCCGAGCGTATTTCGGCGAGCGCGATGGCCACTGGCGTGGGCCGCTATGCGCTCGGGAAGGCGGTCGAGTACGCGAAGATCCGCACGGTCTTCAACACGCCAATTGGTGCCCACCAGGGCCTTGCACATCCGATGGCGGTTGCGAAAACAAGGCTCGAACTCGCCTCGCTGATGGCGCACAAGGCGGCGGAGATCTTCGATGAGGGCGGCGACGCCGGAATGTACGCGAACATGGCCAAGTACGCCGCCGCCGAGGCTGCGATCGACGCGGTGGACATTGCGATGCAGGTTCACGGCGGAAGCGGCTTCACGGGCGAAACGGATATCATCACGCTCTGGCCGATAGCGCGCCTGCTGCGCACCGCGCCGGTCTCTCGCGAAATGATCCTTAGTTATATCGCGCAGCACGTTCTCGGTCTGCCGCGCTCATACTGAGCCGCAAAGCGGGGAGGCCGAAATCGGCGGCATGACGCCAGTTGCATCTTTGTTGCGCCCCTTGGAACACCATCCTCGGGCCGCGGCGCCGTAGAGCAGTTCCGGCCGCTGCTGGTGCTTTAGCCATTGCCCCAGATAGGCCGCGAGGCGGCGCCGCGGCGGCGTCAGCTTGACTGCGGCCGGGCAAACATCGATGCTGCCTGCTGCGGAGAGGTTCGGGAGTCTGGTTTAACCGGCGTGACTCGAAATCACGTGAGCCCTCGTGGCTCCGGGGGTTCGAATCCCCCCCTCTCCGCCACCCAGTCTTCGCATTCAGAGATTCTCCGCGGGGTTCGCCTGAAATCCGCGCATTTCGGGCCCAATTTGCATCTCTCGCGGCACCAGAGACACGCGAGTTCGAGCCCTATCGTGGGAATTTCGGCATTTTATCTCTGTTTCGAATTTCGCTGGTGCCGCGAGAAAACCCGGTACAAGCCCGCGTGGTGGCAACGGCAAGGCATGACAACACGCTAGCATCCCGTGGTTACGTCCATGCCCTCGACCTAGAATGCTAGCTCACTCGAAGCCCAGCGCCGCATTCTGTTTGGCCCACTCGACGGGGATCTCGATACCGCGGCTGAGTGCCTCTCCTGTGAGATCAGCCGGATGGCGACCTTCGGCTATCGCCTGGACAATCGCGGGTGAAAGAAACGCTAGAGGGATGAGACGCCGTACGAAACGTTCGTTCACCCCCTCTCGCGCCGCGATCTCCCGAGGGAACACCGCCCGACCCGAGACGAGCTCGTTGAACCACTTGTGTCCGCGGGCGACCGCTTTTAGAAGCGTCGGGTCGATCTTGCGGGTCGAAACACCGCCTCCGATCACCAGCCGCATCGCGACTCCCCGCCGTTTCATTTGGAGAGCTACTAATCGAGTGAACGTCAATGATGGCGCTCGTCTGACCGCTGAATTGGGCGGTACCAACGACTCGAGATTCATCGATATTTCTATGCCGTTCTTTCTGAGATCCACTCGCTTAACGAGTTCAGCGATGGTGAGTGCCGCTTCCGGCCCCGACTCCAGCAACGCACTCTTGGCTTCGGCTGCTTTTAGGATCGAATGAATCTCGGCTGACGATACGCCGGCCTCCTGCAACATGGTCGCGATGCCTGTCTGGTCGTTCAGGATACTCCGAGCCGAAACAAGAACGCTCTGTTCCAGCTCAGGTGCAGCCAATCGCCACCCCTTCTCCGCTTCCAATGAGGAACCGCCGCCTCTGACCAGCTGGCGAGAAATATAATACCGGTAGCGGCCACCATGCCGGCCCTTCGCTCCCGTCGCATACAGCGGTTCGCCGTGCTCATCGAACAGCTTGCCCGCCAAAATGTTACCAGCCGCCTTGATCTTCGGGATGCCGTCTCGCGCAGTTTGATCGCGAAGGCGTCTCTGAACCTCCTCCCAGGTTTGTCGATCCATGATGGCTTCGTGCTGCCCGGGATGATAAACCTTCTTGTGGCGGATCTCACCGATGTAGATCGGGTTCGCGAGCAGTTCATAAAGGGCGCCGCGCGAGAAGGCTCTGCCTCCCGAGCGCGTGCCGTTCTTCGATACGCGAACCTTCGAAACAACCCCGCGCCGATCGAGATCATGTTTCAGCAGACGGACGCTGCCTAGTTCGAGATACCGTTTATAGATATTCCTAACGAGCTTTGACTCTTCTTGATTGACCACCAGCCGGCGATCGCGGATGTCGTAGCCGAGGGAGCAGAAGCCTCCCATCCACATACCCCTTTTCTTGGAGGCAGCAATCTTGTCGCGGATCCGCTCGCCAGTTACCTCGCGCTCAAATTGGGCGAAGGAGAGCAGGACGTTCAGTGTCAGACGCCCCATCGAGGTGGTGGTATTGAACTGCTGAGTGATCGAGACGAACGAAACGTGGTGAGCATCGAAGACTTCCACCATTTTGGCGAAGTCCGCCAGCGAGCGGGTTAGCCGGTCGACCTTGTACACAACCACTACGTCGATCCGGCCTTCGTCGATGTCGGACAGAAGGCGCTGCAATGCCGGGCGCTCCATAGTGCCGCCAGAAATGCCGCCATCATCGTACTGGGTCTTGACCAGACGCCAACCCTCACCCGCCTGGCTCTTGATGAACGCTTCACAGGCTTCGCGCTGAGCCTGCAACGAGTTGAAATCCTGCTCGAGGCCTTCCTCGGAAGATTTCCGCGTATACACCGCGCAGCGTTGAACAGGAGATTTAGCGCGTTCCACGAGACCCCTCCTTCAAACGACCTTTCAAACCGAAGAAGAGAGGTCCCGACCACCTGCAGCCGGTGATTACGCGGGCAACTTGCGAAAGCGAACGGTAGTTCTTTTTGCGGTACAGAACTCCTCGGTCGAGCACGGTGACGTGGTGACTTTTACCCTGCCAATCGCGGATCAGAACCGTGCCGGCAGAGGCTCTTGTGACTGGCCGGGTACGCGAAATCCGGTGGCCACCTGCATCCTCGGACGCGCGCTCAAGCAGGCGGCGCACTGAGAGCTTGAGCCCGCCGAACACTCGCTCCTGCATGCGGTACCCGATCGCCGAGACGAGCAGCTTTCTGCTGCTGCGCGGAGGCGGTTCAGTGCCATATACATATCGCCATCGGTCTTTCAGTTCGCCTAAGCTCAGGTCGAACAGGGCCGCGATTTCGCGTGAGAGTTCCCCTTCAGCCTCAGAAGATCCGTGGTTCATGCCCTGTCCGCCTCCTCAGCGGACAGAGACACACATTGCTCGTTTCCCGGCACGCAGCCAGTCCTGCGCCGCGGGAGATTTCGAACGCCAAGGGGGCCCACGCAGATTCGCCTAATTTGCGGCGCCCGGCCGAAAATCACCGGAGAGTTCGAATTGAGTGCGCTCTGCCCATGAGTCTGCAGCGAACCGCTGGCTTCTCCACGGAGCTAGAATGTCCGCGCGATTGGCCGGTTCATGTGCGATTCCCAACTTGCCTCGCTAGTCTCTCTGGCGACCCACGAGGCCAATTTCCACTCTTACTAGGTCCCTCGTTTTCTCTGCCGCGATTTCGCCTGTCCGATTCGCCTTCCAATCGCCCCGATCGTGCAGACCGTCGATCCGCGCCAATAGCCGGCTCTCCCTTTCCGCGCGAATGACATGGGAATAATGGAATCACTCGCTTCATCCACGCAACGGAGCGAACATCCCAGCGAGCCCTTACGGCTTAGGAGATTTAACAGGTTGCGGAAAAAGGATTTTTGACCCCTAACAACATTAATCCAAGGCCCACTCTCATGATCGTAGTAATGCTTACCCTTCGCCGCAATCGT
>JAKAVN010000165.1 GCA_021827495.1 Deltaproteobacteria bacterium
GCGCCGATGCGCGCGCACGCCAGCATCGCGATCGCCGCCTCGGGCACCAGCGGCATGTAGATCGCGACGCGGTCGCCCTGCTTGACGCCGAGGCTCTTGAGCGCGTTGGCGCAGCGCGCGGCCTCGTCGGCGAGCATCTGGTAGGTCAGCACGCGCTCCTCGCCCGGCTCGCCCTCCCAGATGAGCGCCGCCTTGTTGCGCCGCGCCGTCGCCAGATGGCGGTCGAGGCAGTTGTAGGAGGCGTTGAGCTTGCCGTTAAGGAACCACTTGGCGAAAGGGAAGTTCCACTCCAGCACCTTGTCGAAGGGCGCGAACCAACTAAGCTCCAACGCGCATTCGGCCCAGAATCCTTCGGGGTCCTGCGCGGCGCGCTGGCAGAGCGCTTCGTACTCGGCGATGCTCTTGACGTTGGCCGCGCGGCTGAACTCGGGCGCAGGCGGGAACTTGCGGCCTTCGCGGAGGATCGATTCGATATCATGCTGGCGGGTGTCCACCATGGCAATCATACCCTCCCGCGGGCTTCGCGGGTCTTGAGGCTCAAGTATAGCGTGGCGGCGTCGCCGATCTCGCGGCGGATGGAGCGGATCTGGCGCAGCCGCTCGAGCAACTCGGGCTCGACACCGAGCGAGAACTCGGCGGCCAGTTCGACCGCGCGCGCGGCCCAACGCAGCACCACGCGCCCCTCGGGCCCGCCGAAGTCGTCAAAAAACCACGCGCAGCTGGTCAGCGCCGCCTGCGCCGCGCGCTCCATCTCGAACAGGCGCAGCAGGCTCTGCCGGTTGGGCTCGGAGCTTACACGATGGTGCGCGAAAAATTCCTCGTGCAGTGCGGGATCGGGGTCGATCGCAAGCCGGATCGATTCGCTCAACGCGGCGGCGGCGTTAGCGGCCAGCGGCGGGGCGAAACGATCGTAAACCACTAAGCAATGGTTGTTCACGAAGTCCATCGCCTCGCGCAGCGGCCCGCGCCATTCCTGGCGGGTCGCCTGGTCGAACCGGCATCCGCACGCCGCACGCCAGCGCTCGACTCCGTGCGGACAACTCCATGAACTCGGCGCGTCGATCTCGAAGCTGCCCATGCCCTCAGGATGCAGCGCCAGATACTCGGCGCAGTTGGTGAGCCGCACGTCGTCGCGCAGCTCCAGCGCAGCGATCGCGCGGGCCAGCTCGGCATCGCCATGGCGCTTGTGATGGCCGAAGGTCTCGCCGTCGGTCGCCATCATCACGACACCGCCCGGCTCAACCCGCGCCGCCGCCTCGGCGATCGAATTCGCCAGCCCGCCGCCGTCAGCCAAGCCGTGATCGAAGGAAACCATGCGCGACAGATCGCGGTCGAAGCGGAAGACCGCGAGGCTCAGCGCATCCGCGCGCCAGATGAACGGGCCGGCGCCGCGGCGCTCCGCCCCCGCGCCGCGAAACCTGCCCTGCTCGGGCGCCAGGATGACGAACTTGATTCCGGCCGCCGCGGCGTCGCGCAGCGTGTCGTGGTCGGCGGCACATTCCGGCAGCCACATCCCCTCGGGCCGGCGTTTGAAGCGCGCGGCGAAATCCTCGATACCCCAGGCGATTTGCAGCGCGCGGTCGCGCGGCCTCAGCAGCGGCAGAATCGAGTGGCTGTAAGACTGCGCGATCGCGTTGCCATGTCCGCCGCGCGCCGCGGCGCTTAACTGGTCGCCGTGGCGGATCGCGCGGTAGGCGTGCGCGCCGTGGCGCTCCAGCCAGCTAGCCAGCGTCGGACCGAAGTCGAAGTTGAGCGTGGTGTAATTGTTGCGGATATGGACCACGCGCCCGTCCATGACATGGGCGCGCCCGTTGGCGATATAGCACTCGCTTAGGATTTTCTCGTTCCAGTTCGGGAACGGCGCGGCGCCAGGCTCGGGACTGATGAGCCCGGTCCATGGGCTTTCGCGCGGCGGCTGATAAAAATGGCCGTGAATGATGACGTAGCGCGGTTCGGACATCGCACTCCAAGTTTAGGTTCGGCGCGGCCCGCACGCCACAGTATAGCCGCGTGGCAGCTTACGCCGCGGCGACGCGAAACACGCCCTTTACCGTGGCCTCGCCCTTCTGATTGACCACTTCGAGATCGCCTTCGACCAGCTTCTCGCCGTTGGCTTCACTCTTGGCGGTCACCTTGCCGCGGCAGCTCAGGGTATCGCCCGGCCATACCTGGCGCGCGAAGCGCACCTTGAAGCGGCGCACCTGGCCGGCGCCGGCGAAATCCGTCAAGCATCGCGAAAGGCATCCCGCGGTCCACATCCCCTGCGCGAAGACGGTCGGGATGCCGGCCGCCTCGACGAAGGTCTGATCGTAATGCAGCGGGACAAAGTCGCCCGAGGCGCCCGCGTAGCGCACGAAATCAGGGCGCGCGACGTTCTCGATCGTGATCGTGGGGATGGCGTCGCCAACCTTTACCGCGTCGAATTTCAGTTTCGCTGCCATAGTCACCTCATCTTCGCGCGAGCTGACTGGTACCAGTTTCGCTCCGCGTCCACCGGTCGTGATGAATCTCCCGAACGCTTCCGATCGCTATCCGTTCATCCGCTCCGCATCCACTCATCCGCCCACCGCCTGGCCGGTCTCGACCAGCACGAAGCGCGCGAGCGCTACCTTCTCGTTCCGCTGGTTGGTGTAGGCGGTCTCGACCACCAGGAAAGTCATCTTGCCGCCGCGCCCGCCTTCTTTTTCGTAGAGGTCGGCGACGCGCGCCACGCCGGTCAAGGTGTCGCCCACGAGGATCGGCTTGAAGAACTCGAACTCTTGCTCGCCGTGCAGGATCCGCCGCAGGTCGAACATGTCGAGCGGCGGCATCGACTCGGCGGTCTGCCAAAAAGCGCTGGTCTGGAGAAAGGTGACCGGAATCGGAATTCCGCCGCATTCCTTTTTGGCCAGATCGGGATCGAAGTAGACCGGATTGGGATCGCGCACGGCGCGGGCAAACTCGCGCACCTTGCCCCATTCGATCGGCATCGAGAACGGCTTGCCGGTTTTACCGACTATGCTTTTGTCCATCATCGCTGAACCACTCCCTGGGCGGCCCGCGCGGGCGCGCCGCCGCGTCGCGTCATCATATCCATTTGCTTATAGCCCGATCAGGTGCGCCACGACCTCGCGGTTGAAATTGGCGTCGCCGAAGGTGAACTCCGAGGACTTGGCGCGCTTGAAGTAAAGATGCATGTCGTGCTCCCAGGTGAAGCCGATCCCGCCGTGGACCTGAATGCCGTCGGCGGCGGTGCGCCGGTAAGCGTCGGAGGCGGCGGCCTTGGCGACCGCGGCGGCGGTCTGCGCATCGGCGGCGGCGTTGCTGACCGCCCACGCGGCGTAATAGACCGCGGACTTGGCGCCCTCGACGTCGACCATCATGTTGGCGCACTTGTGTTGGACCGCCTGGAAGCTGCCGATGGGGCGGCCGAATTGCTGGCGCACCTTGGTGTACTCGACCGTGGTCTCGAGCACCTTTTGCGCGCCGCCCAGCATCTCGGCCGCGAGCGCCACCTTGGCCCGGTCGATCGCCGCCGCCAGCACCGGCCATCCCTTGCCGACTTCGCCCACCACGTCGGCGAGGTCCGCTTTCACGCCGCGCAAGCGGACCTCGCCGAGCTTGCGCGTCTGGTCCATCGTCTTGAGCGGCGTCACCGTGATGCCGGGGCGCTTCGCGTCAATCGCGAACAGCGTCACCCCGTTGGCGCGCTTGCCGCCGGTGCGCGCCGCGACCAGGAAGAAGTCGGCGACGTGCGCGTCATTGACAAAAAGCTTATCGCCTTCGAGCACGAAGCCCGCGCCGCTTTTGCGCGCGGCCATCGTAATTCCGCTTTCCTCCCAGCTTCCGTTCGCCTCCAGGTGGGCAGCCGTGGCGACCAGTTCGCCGCGCGCGATGGCGGGGAGGAAACGCCGCCGCTGCTCGCCGGAGCCGGCGCGGCTGACCGCCTCGGCGAACATCAGCGTCCAGATATACGGCGACGGCAGCAACACGCGCCCCATCTCCTCCGCCACCACTACCAGGTCAACGTAGTTGAGCCCGGCGCCGCCATGCTCCTCGGGGAGCACCAGGCCGAGCCATCCCAGCTCCGCCATCTTGCGCCACAACTCGGGCGAGTAGCCGCGCTCGTCGTCCATCATCTGGCGCACGTGCGCGGAGGGACATTCACGCTCGAGCAGGGACTTTGCGCTCTGGCGCAGCATCTCCTGCTCTTGGCTGAATCCGAAATCCAAGCTCTTCCACCCTTTCGGCGACGGCCTGAGAAGCCCGTGCGATTTCGGATACCACGGCGCGCCGCGCCGCGACAAGCGCCGCCCGCGCCGCGCGCCGGACTATTACTCCCGCAGGAGTTCAGGAAGGACTTGCAGGGCGTCGCCGTAGCGCAGATTGCCGCCGTCGACCATGAGCAGGGCGCCGGTGATAAAGCTCGCTGCGTCGGAGGCGAGGAAGATGCACGGGTAGGCGACTTCCTCGCAGGTGCCGAAGCGTTGCAGCGCGCGCGACTGCACTATCGCCGCCTTGATCTTCTCGTTGGGCCAGCTGCGCACGGCGGCGTTCTCGGTAGTGATCGGGCCGGGCGCGATGCAGTTGACGCGGATGCCGAGATGGCCCCATTCGGCGGCCTGCGACTCGGTGAGCTTGATCACGCCGGCCTTGGAGGCCGCGTAGGGCAGCATCGTCGCCGAGCCGTGGACCCCGGCGGTGGAGGACAGGTTGATGATCGAGCCGGGGCTCTTCTGTTCGATGAACTGGCGGGCGGCGGCCTTGGAGCAGAAGAACACGCCGTCGAGGTTGATCGAGACGACCGTGCGCCAACCATTGGGCGAAAGCTTGAGGCTCGGCGTGGTGATGCTTCCGCCGTGGTTGTTGATCATCACGTCGAGGCGGCCGAAATGCCGGGCCGCCTCGGCCACCAGCGCGTCGCACGATTCGGCGTTGCGCACGTCGCACACCGCCATCTCGCACTTGCCGCCGGCCTTGCGGATGCCGTCGCGGACGGGCTCGAGGTGCCCGGCGTTGCGGCTCGCGATCAGCACCGGGGCCCCGCGCAGCGCGAACTCGCGGGCGATCACGATGCCGATTCCGGTGCCGCCGCCGGTTACAATTGTGACCTTGCCTTCGACGCTGAATACATCCTTCAAGGGAGCCTTCCTCCTCGCAAGCGTGCAGTTCGTTCGAACCGGTTCAATCAGCCGGTTCAATCAGCCGGTTCAATCAGATAGACCACCGATAGACCAGATCGACCAGCGACGGGTCAAGCCGGCGCCGACGTCGAGCCGCCTCTTCCGGCGGCAGGTATACCACTTCGCCGCGCTCCTGACCTATAAGCGAGGGCGGCCGGCGACTCACCAGCGCCTCGACCGCCGCCACGCTTGAGCGCCCGGGCTTCATCCCCACGCGGGTTACTTCGCGGTCAGGCGCGCCAGCGCCCGGCGCGCCTGCTCGCCGACAGCGGCGCCATCGGACGGCGCGGCTTGGATGGCGCGCTGGTAATAGTTAATCGCCTGATCGCGCTTGCCCAGCGCCTCGTAGGCGCGCGCGACGTTGAGCTGGGCCTGCGCGCTGGTCGGGCAGGCGCTGACGGCGTCCTGGTAGTAGCCGAGCGCCTTGCTGAATTCGCTCGCCGCGAACCGCTCGCCGCCGTGCCTGGTCGCTGCCTGCATCACGGCCTTGTCGCATGCGCCCGGCGGCGGCGCGGTGGTCGGATAGGAGGGCTGTTGGGCGGCCTTGAGATCCGCGACCTGCTGCTTGAGCTGCTCGAGTTCGGCCTTTTGCTGATCGAGCTGGCGCTGGTTTTCCTTGATCGCGTCCGAGAGACATCCCGCCGCGGTTACGGCCAGCACGATCGCCAATCCGCCTGAAACCATCCACGCGCGCCGCATATCTACTTAGTTGCCAAGCGGGGCGCGGCTGTCAATGCGTGCATGGCGTAAGCTCCAATCGGCCGATGATGATGATAAACTTTGCCGGCTCCGCGAAGCGCAAGCCGCAGGCTTAGCGCGGGAGCGGCGGCGGCGCAAGGAGAGGAACTCGCGGTGCATACGATGCGACGGATGTCTGCGGCCATAGTGGCAGCGCTTTGGATCTTTGGCGTGTTCCAGCTCTCCGATCTTGCGGCGGCCGGCGGCGCGGGCGCTGCGGCGATGAGCCCGGCGCAGGGCCTGGCGCAACTGGTCGCCGGCAATCAGCGCTTTCAACGCGGCGCTAGCGGTCATCCCAACCAGGACGCGAAGCGGCGCGCCGCGCTGGCCGGCGGGCAATCGCCGTTCGCCGTCATCGTCTCGTGCTCGGACTCGCGCGTGCCGCCGGAGGTTATCTTCGACCAGGGCCTGGGCGATCTTTTCGTGGTGCGCGTGGCCGGCAACACCGTCACTCGCGCGGGCCTGGAGAGTATCGACTACGCGGTCGATCATCTGGGTTCGAGCCTGATCGTGGTGCTGGGGCACGATAGCTGCGGCGCGGTCAAGGGCGCGGTCGCGCAATGTGTGGGCAAACCCGCGGCCCGGCTGCCCGAAATTTTCGCCAACATCTGCCCGGCGGTCGCCCAGGCACGCAAGGCGGGCGGCGATAACCTCGAATCCAGCGCGATCGATTTCAACGTGGCCGGCCAAGTCAGAATGCTCGAGCGCTCGCCGCTGTTTCAAAAGCGGATCGAGAACGGCAGCCTGAAAATCGTCGGCGGCCGCTATTATCTCAAAAGCGGCAAAGTCGAAATTTTTAAGTCCGGCGACTGAGCCGGCGGGTGAAGCAGCTTGGAAAAACTGCCCGTCTAGTTGAGAACGGCGGGCCGCACCGTGACTGCGACATAGGCAGTGGCCGTGCGGCCGTCGGCGGTGGTGGCGTTAACCGTGGCGACGTAATTGCCAGCGGTCGTGTAGGTGTGGAAAAAGGTCAGCGGCGGATCCATCGAGACCTGGCCGTCGCCGAAGTTCCACACGTAGGAGACGAAGCCCTGGCCCTCGGGATCAACCGTATTGACGAAAAAACCGACCACCAGCGGCGCGGCTCCATAGCCCGGCGCCGCGGTCAGCGTGATCGAAGGCAATTGCGGGATGGCGACGTGGTCAGGGCCGTTGCCCCCCAGCATGGCGCCGGCCGCCTGCGCCATCTGTTGCTGCTGCCGGTGCGGCTCCTGATCCTGCCGCGGCTGAGCGCAAACCCGCGCTGGCCGCATCGCGATCAGCGACACCACAGCCAGCGCGGCGGCCACCAGCACAAGGCCGCGCACACTGGCGCGCAGAAGCATCGGGACCAGCGGGACTGTTCGAGCGCGCACCGTATTGACGTTATTATCACGCCCGACGCGGCGCGCGCCACATCGCGCCGCGCTGGACCGCTCTTCCCGGGCCGATCGCGGATAGTTGGTTTCGCGCCGGAGCTCTCTCTAGACCCGCATCAGC
>JAKAVN010000017.1 GCA_021827495.1 Deltaproteobacteria bacterium
CTTTCGAGCTGACGGAGACCGAGGAATACGTCGAGGGCACGCGCCTGGGGCTCGACCCGCGGCTGGTGACGCGGCTGCGCCGGGGCGAGTTCGCGGTGCAGGCGCATATCGACTTACACGGAATGATCCAAGCCGATGCCAAGGCGGCGCTCGAACAATTTATCGTGAACTCGGTGCGCAAGGGGCTGCGCGCGGTGTTGGTGGTACACGGCCGCGGGCTGCGCTCGCCGGGCGGGACGCCGGTGCTCAAGCATGCCGCGGCCCAATGGCTGTCGCATGGGCTGATGGGCGGCTATGTGCTGGCCTTTGCGAGCGCGCGGCCGGCCGATGGCGGGGCGGGTGCGATGTACGTGCTACTCAGGCGCGACCGCCGGCGCGCCCGCTTCGACGTCTTGCAAGGCGCCAAGCGCCGCGACTAGCCAACGGCCTCGAGGGATCGCGGCCGCAAGCACGCGACTCCCCGGTCGATGGGCCGCGAGCAGCGCAAACCGAAACCGGGGCCGGTCAGGCCCCGGTTTCGGTTTCAGCGCAAATAGCGAAGGGTCAGATATGGTCTCGGGATCAGATTTTGCCTTGCAGGATGAACGAGATGACCAGCGAGTAAAGGGTCAGCGACTCGACGAAAGCGAGTCCGATAATCATCGGGACGAAGAGCTGGTTGGTGCTGTTGGGGTTGCGGCCGATTGACTCCATCGCGGCGGCAGCCAGCTTGCCCTGACCCATCCCGCAGCCCAGCGCCGCGATACCGACGCCGATGCCGGCGCCAAGTCCGATAAGGCCCGCGCGCAACCCGTCGCCGCCGCCGGTGCTCCCGGCCGTCTGCGCCATCGCGAGCAGTGGGCTCATGAGCACCATCGCCGCGGCAATTCCGAGCCATTTTCCTAACCGTCGAAACATTGCGTCTCCTCCTTGGTTTGCTCGCGATCATCAGCCAGGTCCATGGCTCTTTTTTTTCCCCTCTATCCTCTTCCACCCCGCGAACCGGACCGAGCCTGGCCGCGAAATTACACTTGCTTGGCGAATTTGTGGCCCCGCTCGAGCCACCGTCTATCAGTAATGCGCGTGGCTCGCCATCCGGACGTAGGTGATCGCCAGAACCACGAACACCACGGCCTGAACGAGACAGACGATCGCGCCCAGCGCGTAAAAGGCCAACGGGAAGACCACGTAGAGGAGCCCGGTAAACAGCCCGAGCACCTTGTGGTCGGCGAACATGTTGGCGAACAGACGGATGCCGAGCGAAAAGGGGCGGAACAGGTTGTCGGCGACCTCGATCACCACGAAGAACCACGACAACCACCATAGCGGACCCAGAAAGCTGCGCAGGTAGTAGAGCCCCTGATGCTCGAAGCCTTGGTACACGTAATAGATGAAGCAGATGATGGCGAGCGCGAAGGTCAGGTCGGTATCGCTGGTCGGCGGCTCCATCCCCGGAATGAGCCCGAGGAAATTGGCCGTCAGGATAAACATGAAGAGCGTGCCGAAGAAGGGGACGTAGCGGCGCGTTCCGTGGCTCTCGAGCACGCCGGCGACGAAGCCGTCGAGCCACTCGGTCATCACCTCGCCGACCGAGCGCAACGTAAGGCCCTCGTCGGGGACGGTCGGGTTGGCGGCCGCCATCAGCGCGCGGCGCGCCAAGAGCGCGAAGACGATCAATATCCCCATCGCGATCCAGGCGCCGACCACCACCGGGGGAAGATGGACACCTTGCGCGATGAGATCGGTGAAATTTACCGGGTTCAAAGCTATCGCCTCCGCACCGCAGGCGGACCGCTAGGCGGCCCGCGCCGAGACGCGCCACGTTTCAATAAAGATCGCGCCCGGCTGAGTCAAGATGCCGAGCACGAAGCCCGGAACGTTGATATCGGTACGGCTTAAGAGCAGGGCTACGACGGTAACAATAAACAGCAATTTCAAAGGCGCCGCAACAATGCCGAGCCGGTTCGCGCCGCCGCTTTGGCTGGCGACCGCGACGATCCATCGCCCCACGAAAGCCAGCAGGAAAAGATTGGTGATCATCACCGCGCCGCCGACCGCGCATCCGATCGCCGCCGCGGGCGAAGCCAGGGCGAGCAGCAGCAGGCTCAGCGCGCCGGCCGTTATCGCCGTGACGCGCTGAATCCCGGCGATCGTCGGAACCCTCCACGTCATGCGATCAAAGACTCTTACGGAAGGCACGCGCTTCGGCTATCAAACGATAGAACCCGAGGAACACACCGCCCAAAAGACCGACCAAGGTCCAGATGGCGCCGGTGTGAAAGTAGGCGTCGACGTAGTAGCCGGCCACTGAGCCGCCGATAATGGGCGAGAAAAGCTCGACTCCGATGCCGGCATACCGCCACAGGTTCGGCTTTCCTGGTGGCGAATCGTCCTCGCCCTGATGCTGACCGTCATCCGACACGCGGCGCCTCGCGGTTCTCAAGACCTCGCCACGTGCGCCAGCGACTCGCGCGCGGCGGTGACTGTACGGTCGATGTCGGCGTCGCGATGGGCCAGCGACACGAACATCGCCTCGAATTGCGAGGGCGGCAGGTAAATTCCGCGCTCAAGCATCGCATGAAAAAATCTCGCGAACAACGCCGTATCCGCGCGCCGCGCCTCTTCGGCGTCGCGCACCGCTTCGACCCCCAAAAACGGCGTCACCAGTGAGCCCACCCGGTTGATACAGCCCTTGAGGCCCGAACTGCGCAGCGCCTCGGCCATCCCGCCGCCGAGCCGCGCCGAGGCCGCCTCCAACCGCTCGTAAGCTCCCGGCCGGGCGAGGATCTTCAGCGTTTCAAGTCCGGCCCGCACTGCCACCGGGCTGCCCGAGAGTGTTCCCGCCTGATACACCGGGCCAGCCGGTGCAAGCATATCCATCAGCTCCGCCCGTCCGGCGACCGCCCCTATCGGTAGCCCGCCGCCAATCACCTTGCCCAGCATCACCAAGTCGGGATCGGCGCCAAACATTTCATGAGCCGTACCATAGCGCAGGCGAAAGCCGCTGATCACTTCGTCGCAGATGAATAGGGCGCCGTGGCGATGCGCGAGGTCGCCCAGGTCCTTGAGAAAGCCCGTCGCGGGCGGCACCACGCCCATATTAGCCGCCACCGGCTCGACGATAACCGCAGCGACTTCGCGAGGTTCCGCAAGAAAATATCGTTCCACCGCTGCCAGCGAATTAAAGCGCGCAACGCGGGTCAGTGCAGCCAGCGCCTCAGGCACCCCGGCGCTGTCGGGTACGCCCAGCGTCATCACACCCGACCCGGCGCGCACCAGCAGGCCATCGCTGTGGCCGTGATAACAGCCGTCGAACTTGATGATGCGGGGGCGGCCGGTGGCGGCGCGCGCGATGCGAATCGCGGTCATCCCGGCCTCGGTGCCGGAACTGACCAGGCGCACCTTGCGCGCCATCGGGATGGCGGCGGCGATGCGCTCGGCGATCTCGATTTCCAGCTCGGTCGGGGCTCCGTAGCCGAAGCCATGGCCGGCCTGCTCGGCGACCGCGGCGACGATCTCGGGATGGGCGTGGCCGAGGATCGCAGGACCATAAGATCCGACGTAATCGATGAAGCGGTTGCCGTCGGCATCGACGAGCATCGCGCCGGAGCCGCGCGCGATGAAAAGAGTCTCTCCGCCGACCGCTTTCCATGCGCGCACCGGCGAGTTGACGGCGCCAGGGATCACGGCGGCCGCACGCGCGAGCAGCGCGGCGGAATTTTTCTTTGTCATCATGCTCTCGCTTTGGTCGCTAACATTTGCCGACGAACCAGTCAAACACGCATAACCGTCTCGTGGAGCAAGCAATTGCACGTACATAGCCGCTCCCAGAGCCAACGTGCGAGATCGGCCAAAATCCGCCGCGCGAACGGCTGGTCGCAGGACGATTCCATTTGCACGATTTGTGAAAAGAATCGCGCGCTTGTGAACACCCGATCATTTTTGCTTGAGCCACTCGTGCAAAGGGTCTATCACGTTGTCTTCGCCAACACACTTCACGACTTGGACGCGCGGTCGCGCGCAAGTCGGCGTGGTGAACGGCGCCAGGATCAAAGTGGCCGCGAGGCGCTCGATCTTGTCATTAGATTTCCTGAACTTAAGTCCGTGAACCCGGACCACGGGTGGCCAAAGTTGATAGACCTGCGCGGTCGCGCCGGATTCGTTTCTCGCGACGGGAGAAAGCCACTTATCAACAGCTGTGGATAAGCTTGTGTGTAGTTTAGCTGAGAGCCTGCCCGATGCCGTGGGGGGAACCGCGTGCCTTGGCCGGCGACTCATTGACTTTTCGGGAGGGGACAAATGGAAGGCTTGTGGCAAAGAGCCGCGGACCGCATACGTGATTCCTTGGGCCAGGTAGGATTCGAGACTTGGATTGGGCCGCTGAATTTTCTCGGGATGCAGGGGCGCACCGCTACTCTCGAAGCCCCCAACCGTTTCTTTCGCGACTGGGTAAGCGATCGCTATCTCGAACTGCTCCGCCAGTCGCTCTCGGCCGAGGTCGGACAGTCGGTCGACGTTAAGCTTACGCTGGGACTGGCCGGCAACAGCAACCTTCACGAGGCGGTACGGCGCACGATGCCGCCCGGTCCGTCAGCCGCCGAGGCCGCGCCGCGCGACCGCCATCCGCAACTCAACGAGCGTTACACCTTCGCCGAATTCGTGGTCGGCTCGGCCAATCAGTTCGCCCATGCCGCCGCGCTGGCGGTTGCCAACCAGCCGGGCGAAAAGTACAACCCGCTCTTCATCTATGGCGGAGTGGGGCTGGGCAAGACGCATCTGGTGACCGCGATTGGCCATCAATTGTGGAACAGTGGCAAGCGCAAGGTGTTGTTCATGCCGGCCGAGGTTTTCATGAACGAGCTGATAACCTCGCTGCGGCGCGACCGGATGGGCGAGTTCAAGGAAAAGTTCCGTCGCGTCGATGTGCTCATCCTCGACGACGTCCAGTTCCTGGCCGGACGCGAGAGGACCCAGGAGGAATTCTTTCATACCTTCAACTCGCTGCACTCCGACCGCCACCAGATCGTGCTGACCTCGGACAAGGTGCCGCGCGACATTCCGGGACTCGAGGAGCGGCTAAGGAACCGCTTCGAGTCAGGGCTCATCGCCGATATCGCGCCTCCCGACCTTGAGACCCGGGTCGCAATCGTGCAGAAGAAGGCGGCGCACGACAACATGAGCCTGCCCTCCGACGTGGCGCTTTATATCGCGCAGAACGTCTCGTCCAACGTGCGCGAGCTGGAGGGATGTCTGACGCGGCTCGCGGCGCTGGCCTCGATGGACCGTGCGCCGGTGACCGTGGATTTCACCCGCCAGGCGCTCCACGACCTCATCCGGGTGCAGGACCAGCGCCCCGGCATCGACGGCATCCAGAAGACGGTGGCCGACTTCTTCCACATCCGGCTGGTCGACCTGAAGTCGAAAAAGCGCACCCAGCACATCGCGTTTTGCCGCCAGGTGGCGATGTACCTGTGCCGCAAGCTGACCGACAATTCATTTCCGGTAATCGGCGAGCATTTCGGGCGCGATCACTCGACCGTGATCCACGCCTACAACCTGATTTCGCGCCGGGTGGGCAACGATTCGGCCTTTCGGATGTCGATCGAAAAGATCGAGCGCGAACTTAAGATCGACCAGCGGGCCGCATGAACTCTAACAATTCTGTGGAAAAGTCCTCTACAATAGCCACAGTATCGACAGGACCGGGGATACAGCGGTGCGGAGCGCGATCGCAGACTGGATGCTATGCACCATTTGGTCAGCCGCGATCGTGGAACAATTACAACGAGTTGCACTGTCCATCAACAAATTGACAGGCCCTACTGCTATCTTCCGATCTTTAGATCTAATTAGATCTTTAGGAGTAGAAGAGCGGGGGCATGAGAGGCTCAATGGAACTGGTAATCGAGCGCGCGGTGCTGCAAAGCAGCCTGTCGCTGGTTCAGGGAATCGTCGAACGCCGCAACACCGTGCCGATACTCGGGCATGTGCTGCTCGAGCCCGACGGCGCCAACTTGCGGCTCGCCGCCACCGACCTCGAGGTCGGCATCCGCACGGAGATTCCCTGCCGCGTCGACAAGCAGGGCAGCGTCACCCTCAACGCGCGCAAGCTGTTCGAAATTGTGCGCGAGGCCGAGGGCGGCGAAGTCGCGTTCAAGTCGCTCGACAACGACTGGGTCGAGCTCAAGTGCGGCCGGGCGAAATTCAAAATGATGGGGCTTGATCCGCGGAGCTTCCCGGCGATGCCGAGCCAAGCACAGGCCAAGCCCCAGGGCGATGCCGGCAAGGCCGTCAAGGGCGACCTTACGATCGCCACGCGCGTGCTGGCGGCGATGATCGACAAGACCATCTTCGCCGTTAGCCCGGACGAAGCGCGCTACAACCTGGGCGGCGTGCTGATCGAAGCGGCCTCAAAGAGCGTCGCCAGGATGGTCGCGACCGATGGCCATCGGCTTGCGATGATCGAACGCGAGGCCGAGGGTTTCGAAATGCAGGGCAATGCCATCATCCCGCGCAAGGGTTTGGCCGAGCTGCGCAAGTTGCTCGACCAGGAGGGCGAGGAGCAGGTGCAGTTGATGCTCGACGGGCAGCTCGCATGGCTCAAGCGCGGCGCAACTGAGGTCTCGATGCGCCTGGTCGAGGGTGAATTTCCCGACTACCGGGGCGTGATTCCCAAGCAATCGAAGTATGCCATCGCGGTCGGTCGCGACGCGCTGCTCAACGCAATAAAGCGCGCCGCGATCTTCTCCAATGAGCGCTACCACGGCGTCAAACTGGGGCTCGCAAGCGGCTCGCTGACCGTGTCTTCGACCAGCCCCGAGATGGGCGAGGCGAGTGAAACCATCGACGTCGATTTTACAGGCGACGAGTTCTCGATCGGCTTCAACGCCGCTTATCTCATCCAGGCGCTGGGCGTGATGCCGCCGGAGAGCGACGCCAGCCTCGGTCTCAGCGACGAGGTCAGCCCCGGTGTGATCACCTCGGCCGCCGACTCGCAATTCACCTACGTCGTGATGCCGATGCGGCTGTGATCTGTTCGATTAGCCGTCCGCGCCGCGGGCAGGCGCCTATGCGGTTGTTAATGTGAAAGCGGCGGCAAGGCGACTAGGAGTTCCTTGTTGAGGACGTGCTGGCGCGGCTCGAACGCAAAGGCCGCCTCGCTCGCGACCACCTTGCCGGGAGTGCCTAGATCATTGCGAAAGTTATCGAGGTCGCGCCGCCGCACGATCACCCAGCGCAGCTTGTCGTCGAGCGCGCTCTGCTTCAACTTGCTGACACTGTCGTAATACGGGAGCGGATGCGGCAGGTTGAGGTAGTAGAGCGGACCGACGGTCTTGTATAGCGCCACGCCGGTGGTCGCCTGGCCCATCTGTCGGCGGATGTCTGCGGCAAAGCGTTTCTCGCCGCGCCACTTGTCGGCCGCCGGCATCGCAAAGATGAACAAGTAACCAAGGAACAGCAGTCCCGCGGCCGCCGTGGATATTGCCACCCGCCGCGTATCGAAGCGCTTGAGCCCATAGAGCATCGCGAGCGCCGAGACCGCCCAACACGCCGCATAGATGGCGCGGTCAGGAGCCGGCGGTAGTGTCGCCAGCCGCCCCTTGAGTATCCATCCCGGGGGCAGCATCACGATCACGCTGCCGATAACCGCAATCGTGACGACCGTGTAACCCAGCTTCAGCAGCCGCTGCCCCAGCGACGATAGCTCTTCGGTTGGCGTGGTCAGCGTTCGCGCAACCAGCAGCGCTCCGGCCGGCAGGATCGGCAACAGGTAGTAGCTGCGGCGCGATCCCGAGAGCGTGAAAAAGATGAACGTCGCCCAGAAATAAACCAGCGTGAAGCGATGGCCGCGGCGCGCGGCGCTGGCGCGGTCAGCGGCGGGTTTGCGATGCGCCTCGGCGAGTGCGGCGGGCAGGAATGCCGACCACGGCAGCATCAGGGCGAAGATCACGTAGCAATAAAGATAGACGGGGCCGCGATGATCGAACGGATGGAAAAAGCGCACCACGTTTTCGCGGTACACCATCTCCAGGCCTTTCTCGGAGCCGGTGCGGGCCGCCGAGATCGCGAACGGCACGTAATAGACCGCCGCGCCCAGCGGGATCGCTACCAGCGATTTCCAATTGAAGAGCCATCGGTTGCGCTCGATGAGCCATCCGATGCGGCCCAGCACCGGACCGCGCGAAAGCCGCCGTCCCAACTCCGCCCATCCGTCCGCCAGGCATGAATACACCCCGAGCACCATCAGCGGCAGCACGTAGCCCAGCAGCCCCTTGGTCAGCGACGTCGCCGCCATCATCAGCCACAGCCCGACCACCCACCATCCGTCCTGCCGCTGCTCATTGCGCAGGAACAGCGCGAACGCCGCCAACTCCCCGGTGACGGTTTCGACGTCGGCCGAGGCGTGACGTGAGAAAAAGACGAAGCTGAAGCTGGTGGCGAGGACTAGCCCCGAGAGCAACGCAGTGCGGTCATCATAAATGCGCCGTCCGACCAGCATCACAAGCCATATGCCGAGCAGGCCGGCGATCGCACACGGCAGCCGCGCGGAAGTTTCGTCGAGTCCACCGGTCAGCCGGGCCGCGGCCAGCACCAGCCAGTACGAACCCAGCGGCTTGTCGTAGTAGACATGGCCGTTGATCGTCGGCCAGAAGTAGCGCGAAGTGAGCTGCATCTCCCGTGCGATTTCGGCCCAGCGGAACTCCGAAGACCACAACGCACGCGTGCCCAGCCGCGCGAAAAACATCACCCCCGCCAGCATCAGCACCACGGTTGCGGCGTCGCGCCATGAGACGGGGCGCCCGAAGATCTCGAGGGTCGGCGCGGCGCCAGGCTTCGGTGAGGTGCGCCCGGCGAGGGGTCGCCCTGCGTCGAGGCGCTCGTCGGCGCGGCGCGGGTCGGCGGTGCTTTCCATTTCGCACTCAGGTTCGCAGCCAAATCCCGACGGTTCAAGTACCCACAGAGGTCCCCGCGCGCTCCGGCGCGCTCCGAATCCCGCTCGAAATTTGACCCCGGATAGAAAGGCCGGGGTGGCGCATGCTAGCGTCGAAAATATCCGGCCTCCGCCGGCAGGCTCCCGGAGAGACGATCGCAATGAGTGACGAGCACGGCCACGAGGCCTCCGGGCGCAAACCCAACCGCCTTATCAACGAGCACAGCCCCTACCTGCGCCAGCACGCCCACAATCCGGTGGATTGGTACGCGTGGGGCGACGAGGCGCTCTCGCGGGCGCGCGCCGAGAACAAGCCCATCCTGCTCTCGGTCGGCTATTCGGCATGCCATTGGTGCCATGTGATGGAGCGCGAGTCGTTCGGGAATGAACAGATCGCGCGCCTGATGAACGAGAACTTCGTTTCGATCAAAGTCGATCGCGAGGAGCGCCCCGACCTCGACCAGATTTACATGGACGCGGTTCAACTCCTGACCGGGCGCGGGGGATGGCCGTTGACTGTATTCCTGACGCCCGACGGCGAGCCATTTTACGGCGGCACCTACTTTCCGCCCGAGGATCGGCAGGGAATGCCGGGGTTTCCACGCGTGCTGAACTCGATTGCCAATGCATTTCATAGCCAGCCCAACGATATCCGGCAGAACGTCGAGCGGCTCGGCAAAGCACTTTCGGGGCTTGCCGATTTCAATCCCGACGGCGGCGAGCTTATGCCTGATATGGCTGAGGCGGGGGCGCGCGCGCTGGCCGAACATTACGACCGGGTCAACGGTGGATTGGGCCACGCGCCCAAGTTTCCCAACAGTTTCGTGTTTTCGCTCTTTTTGCGCATGCATCAGGCGACCGGCGATCTTGAATTCGGCCACATGGTGCGCGAGACGCTGGCCAGGATGGCCCAGGGCGGCATCTACGACCAGCTCGGCGGCGGATTCCATCGCTACAGCGTGGACGATCGATGGCTGGTGCCGCATTTCGAGAAGATGCTCTACGACAATGCGCTGCTGGCGCGGCTTTACCTCGACGCCGGCCGCGCGCTCGGCGAGCCCGAGTTCCTGGCTGTGGCGCGCGAGATCCTCGATTACGTGCTGCGCGAGATGGCCAGCCCCGAGGGCGGCTTCTACTCGACCCAAGATGCTGACAGTGAAGGCCAAGAGGGCAAGTTCTTCCTCTGGACGTCCGCGCAGGCGCGGACGGTGCTGGGCGAGGAGCTGAGCGCGATCGCCGAGCGCTACTTCGACATCACCGCCGAGGGCAACTTCGAGGGCGTCAACATCCTGCATCGCACCATCAGCGTCGGCGAGGCGGCCGGGTTGTTCAAAAAAAGTCCCGACGAGATGGAGCGGGCGATCGGCGAGATTCGCCGCCGCCTGTTCGAGGCCCGCGAGCGGCGGATCAAGCCGGCGCGCGACGACAAAATCCTCGCCGCGTGGAACGGGATGATGATCGGCGCGCTGGCCGAGGGCTTCCGGGCGCTCGGTGACGAGCGCTACCTGAAGGCCGCCACGCACGGCGCGAAGTTCGTGATGGCCCGGCTGTGGGACGGCCGCGCGCTGCGGCGCTCGTACAAGGACGGCGTCGCCCGTTTCAACGCCTACCTGGAAGACTATGCGCTGGTCGCGGGCAGCCTTATCGATCTCTACGAAGCTTCATTTGAAAGTCGCTACCTTGAGCTGGCGCGGACCATGGCCGACGCGATCCTCGAGCGCTTCCTCGATGCCGACAAGGGTGGATTCTTCTTCACCTCGGACGACCATGAGCGGTTGATTACGCGCTCCAAGGCGGTCTTTGACGGCTCGACCCCCTCGGGAAACAGCGCGGCGGTGATCGCGCTGCTGCGGCTTCATGGCTACACCGGCGAAGAGCGCTACTTCGTCGAGGCGCGGCGCACGCTCAGCCTGCTGCGCACCTTCGTCGAGCAGCAGCCGTTCGCGTTCTCGCACATGCTCGAGGCGATCGATCTCTACCAGCGCGGTGCGGCCGAGATCGTGATCGTGGGTGAGCGCGGCGCCGCCGGACTCGACGAATGGCTCGAGCGGCTTGGCCTGCTATACCTTCCCAATCGCGCGCTGTTTCTCGCCGACCCGCACGCCGATACGGGCTTCGTGCCGGAGCTGCTACGAGGCAAATCACAGGTCGGCGGCAAACTCACCGCCTACGTGTGCCGCGAGCGGGCTTGCACCGCGCCGATTACGTCATTCGACGCGCTCAGGCGAGAACTCGGAGATTGACCGGAGTCGGCGCCGGCTGAGGGGGTGGATGGCGATTCACGACGCGGCGCGGCGCGCCTCTCCGACCGCATCTTCGGGGCCGCCGTTCGAGCCGATGGCGCTCAACCGGCCCGCCGCCGCCGCGCGCTCGGCGCTCAAGGTCGCGGTCTTAAACGCGCGTGGCGGCGCGGACTTCGACGCCATCGTGGACTGCCTCGCGCGTCCGCCGCTGGCCGATGCCGGGACGTTGCTGCTGTGCGAGGCGAGTTGGCGGATGCCGCGGCACGGGCTGGTCGAATTCGCCCCCGCTCTAGCGACGGCACTCAAAATGAGCTTCGTTTTCCTGCCGTCGTTCGGCCGTGACGAAGGCGGCGGCAAGTTCCGCGCCCTCGGCAACGCGATCCTGTGTGCGCAACCGTTCGAGGACTTTCGCGCCGTCGCGCTGCCCAAGCCGCCGTTTCGGTTCCATCGGTATCCGCTGATCGGCATGCACCAGGGGTTGCTGGCCAGCATCAACCTCGACGGTCGCCACGTCACGATGGGGGTCGTCCACTTGGAGCGGCGATGGGATCCCGAGGGGCGTGGGCTCCAGATGGAGCACTTCCTCAGTGCGGCCGTCAACGAGGCGCCGGTGATTATCGGCGGCGACCTTAACACGACCACCGTCGACATGGACCGGCCCTGGGCACTATGGCGGGCGGCAGCGGCGATAGTCTTGCGCCCCGCGCGCTTCCGCGAGCCGCGGCCGCACGAGCCGCTCTTCGATCGGATAAGAGAGCACGGCTTTGCGATCGAGGGGGCGAACGTTGCGGGTGCGCCGACCTTCACCGTGAGCCGGCTGGTGCCGCGGCTATGGCGTCCGAAGCTCGATTGGATCGCGGCGCGCGGAATCCGCCCGCTGGACGGATCGGCCGCGGTCGTCCCCGCGCGCACTTCGATCCTCGGCCGCCGTGTCTCTGACCACGACTTCGTACTCTGCGAATTCCGCCTTTGATTGGGATCTGACTGCGGTGGTTCGAGCGCTGGCGGCAATCTAGAGCTTGGGTGGCGGAAGCGGGCCGCGCGCGCGTTCGTAGGCCCTCGCGGCCTGCAACACGGTCAACTCATCGAACGGCCGCCCGACGATCTGCATCGACAGCGGCAAACCGGCGGGCGAAAGCCCGGTCGGCAGCGCGAGCGCCGGCTGTCCGGTGACGTTGAACGGCGCGCTGAAACGCAACACCGCCTTGACCAGGTTGACCGGCTTGCCGTCGGGCTGCTTGGCCCCGCGCCCCTGCGCGCCGATTAGCGGCGCGGCAATTCCGGTGGCCGGTGCGAGCAGCACCTGGTGCCCTGCCATCGCGCCCAGCACCTCCGCCAGCATCCGCGCCCGCGCCCGCTGCGCTCGGATGTAAACAGTCGCGGGCATCGCGCCCGCGGCCTCCATCGTCCAGCGCACGTCAGAGCCGTAATCGGCGGCGCGCTCGGGGAACCATCGCTGATGGTATTCGAGCGCCTCAGGCAAGGTGATGGCGCTCGCGATCAGGATTCCCGAATCGATCGACGGTATCGAAACCTCCTCGACGCGCGCGCCCATCGACTCTATCAGCCTAACCGCGGCGTGAAACGAATCGAGAACCTCGGCGGAGGCTCCTATGGTCAGTTCCTTGATCACTCCGAAGCGCATCCCGGCGACCCCGGCGTCGAGCCGGCTGGTGTAATCGGGTACCGGCAAGCGGCTGGAGGTCACGTCGTTGGGGTCGTGGCCCGCGATTACGTTGAGCATCAGCGCGGCATCACCCACAGTGCGCGTGATCGGCCCGACGTGGTCGAGCGAGTCCGCGAGCGGGAGGACGCCGTAGCGGCTCACCCGGCTCCAGGTCTGCTTCAGCCCGACGCATCCGCAAAACGCGGCCGGGACCCGGATCGAGCCGCCGGTGTCGGTGCCGATCGTGGCGGCGGCCATACGGGCCACAATCGCGGCGGCCGAGCCGCCGCTGGATCCGCCTGGGATATGCTCGAGGTTGTAGGGATTGCGGACGAAGCCGAAGTGCGGGTTGCTCGAGCTGGCACCGTTGGCGAACTCGTGCAGGTTGAGCTTGCCCAGCAGCACCGCGCCGGCCTCGGCCAGGCGCGCCCATACGGTGGCGTCGTAGGCCGGAACGAAGTCGGTGAGGATCTTGGAGCCGCCAGTGGTGCGGATGCCGCTGGTATAGCACAGGTCCTTGAGTGCGACCGGCACGCCGTGAAACGGCCCGCGCCAGCGGCCAGCCGCGATCTCCGATTCGGCGTGCCTGGCGTCGGCGCGCGCGCGATCGGCGGTCACCGTGATATACGCCACGACCCGCTTGTCGACCGTCTCGAGGCGGGCGAGGTAGGCCTCGGTCAACTCGACCGGCGAGATTCGCCTGGCGCGAATTCCCTCGCCGAGCGCCGCGACATCGAGGCTTAGCAGTTCCTGTGAGGACATCGGAGTACCTAAAATCCCCCGTTCGGCTGGAACGCGCGCCGCCGCTCAACCGCGCTTGCGAATCCGCTCGGCCTCGGCCAGCAGCGTCGGGTAGCCGAACGGCGGCTGAACGCCGCTCAAATCGAGGCTGCCGAGTCGGCGCGAATGCGTCACCATCGCGCCCGCCGCATTGGCGACCGCGGCCGCGGCCTCGTCCGTCAGCTCGTAGCCGTACAACTCCTGCGCCATCGCTTTGACCGTCTGGGACGTCAGCTTCGCCATCGCGAGTCCTCCCGTCTTTCAAAAGGCGGCAACACCAAAAGTGGCCGTTCGCCGCGCCAGCCTAGCAGGCCGTTGAGAAAGTCCTCACGGCCTCCTCCCTCTCTCTTATCTCCCCCTGGTCAGGGGGAGAAGATTGAGGAAGGAAGCCAGCTTTTACGCAGGGCGTCGAGACACTGCACGGTTTCATTTCGCCATCAGGACCTTTCTCGACCCCCGGCTAGAGTTTCGGCGTCGGCAGCGGGCCGCGCGCACGCTCATAAGCGTCGGCCGCCCGCAATACCGTGGCCTCGTCGAACGGTTTGCCGATTATCTGCATCGAGAGCGGCAAGCCCTCATTCGAGAGCCCGGTTGGAATCGAGAGCACCGGCTGCCCGGTGGCGTTGAACGGCCCGGTGAAACGCACCATGTTGGCGATCATGTCGTAACCGCTGTCGTCGATCCGCGGCGCCACGGTCGCAAGCGTCGGCGCGAGCAGAACGGCGTGGTTCGCAAGCGCGCCCAGCGCCTCGGCCAGTATCAGGTTGCGCTCACGCTGCGCGCGCACATAGTTCACCGCCGTAATCGTCATCGAGGTCTCGATCAGCGCGCGGACGTCGGCGCCGTAGTCATCGGGCCGCTCGCGCATCCACTGTTCGTGAAATTCCAGCGCCTCGGCCATCAGCACCACCATCGTGACCAGCGAGCCTTCGGCGAACGACGGGATCGAAACCTCCTCGACCGCCGCGCCGAGCGCGCCGAGTTGCTTGAGCGCCGCGTTGAAGGCCCGCGACACCGGCTCCGACACGCCGGTGTTGAGTTCCCGTATCACGCCGGCGCGCATGCCCTTGAGGTCGCCGCCCAGGCGGCTGGTGTAGTCGGGCACCGGCTCGCGGCTGGAGGTTGCGTCGTTGGGATCGTAGCCGGCGATGATGTTGAGCATCAGCGCGGCGTCGCGCACGCTGCGGGTGATCGGTCCCGCGTGGTCGAGCGAGTCCGAGAGCGGCATCACGCCGTAGCGGCTCACGCGGCTCCAGGTCTGCTTCAGCCCGACGCATCCGCAGCACGCCGCCGGGATCCGGATCGAGCCGCCGGTGTCGGTGCCGATGGTGGCTGCGGCGGTGCGCGCGACAATTGCCGCGGCCGAACCGCCGCTCGAGCCGCCCGGGATGCGATTGAGGTCGTAGGGGTTGTGGCAGGTGCCCCAATGCGGGTTGTTGGTGGTCGCGCCGTAAGCAAACTCGTGCAGGTTGAGCTTGCCGAGCAACACCGCGCCGGCCTCGCTCAGCCGCGTCCATACGGTGGCGTCGTATTTGGGGACGAACTCGCCGAGGATTTTCGAGCCGCCAGTGGTCAGGATACCCTTGGTATAGCAGAGATCCTTGAGCCCTATCGGCACGCCGTGAAACGGCCCGCGCCAGCGGCCGGCCGTGATCTCGGCCTCGGCCTTGCGCGCCGTCTCGCGCGCGAGGTCGGCGGTCACGGTGATGTAAGCGACGAGGCGCTCGTCGACCGCCTCGATCCGATCGAGATAGGCCTGGGTCAGTTCGACCGGCGAAATCTCCCTGGCGCGCAGCTTCTGCGACAGCGCGGCGACGTCGAAGTCGAGCAGTTGGCTGAGATTGGCCATCGGTCACCTCGCGTGCGGAGGAGTCTTAGGCGATGGCGGAGGTTAACGAGCCGCCAATCGTCCACGCGGTGTTAGCCTAGCGCAATTGCGGACGGCGGGGAGAGCGGCGAACCAGCGGGGGACGCCGCGCCGACTTCAGGATGCAGCCGCCCCCGGAGGCGAAAAAAAAACAACTTGGCATTATTGAATACGGTCGTCAGGCGCATCAGGGTTCTGAGGTTCCAGGCCAGCGCAGCCTGCGGGCCTCCTGGCCCAGCGCCCGCAGCAGGCCGAGAGCGAGCGCACGCCAGGGCGAGGTCCCCGAAAATGCCGCGCCGATCGCGTAGAGCGTGCGGAGCGAAAAACTGCGCTCGTTCGAGATCGCGTAAATCGTCTCCCAATAGGCGGGTGACATTTTCGTACGAAAGCGCTCGAGGCCGCGGAAATTATAGAAGCGGTTGGCGTGCCCGCGCGCGAACGTCATCATGAGGCGCAGCCACCACGGATTGATTGCACTCGCGCCGCCGGCCTGGTTTGAGAGCGCTACCAACCCGAGCGTCGCGTAAACCCGCCCCTCCGCCGCAAAGCAGCGCATGGCGGCGTCAATCAACAATTCACTTGAGCCGTTGGGCGCGCGCGGGGATCGGACGACCTGCTCGATCAGGTAGCCATTGCGCGCCACCACCGGCGAGGCGACGAGAAACGCCACCACCGATCCCGCGCGGCGCGCGACCAACAATACGCGGTCCGCCACGTCGCCGCGCAAAGTTTGCGGTTCAACCAGGAAATGGAGCGGCGGCAGACCGCGCGATCGCAGCCATTCGTCGCGCACGCGCTCGAGTTCCGGATGGTCGTGGCCTTGCGCGCACGGAATTAATTCGACGGTGACACCCTTGTTGCGTGCGCGGGCGAGTTGCGCGCGCAGCGAGCGCTGCGACTGAATCAGTGCGGTCCATTCCTGTGGGTACCAGACTGGTTGAGCACCAATCACGACGGTCGCATGTCCGTCGGAGCCTGCAACCAGATCGCGCATGCGCTCGGCCGCGCAAACGTAGCAGACGCGGCATCCCTGTTCGGCGGCGAAGCGCTCGAAGTTCGTGACCACCGATCGCAGAGCATCCGCGGCACATACCGGCGCGCCTACCACCAACATCACGCTTTGACGACGGGCATAGGCGACGACGGCCGGTACATCGGGTGCGAACCAGTGTCGTAGGCCGGGGTTTAGAATCTGGTAGGCAGTCGTATTCCACCCATGGGTCATCACGATTTCGCGTGCGCTCGCAAAACTCATCATCGGATTCCGATCTGGCGTGGGCCCGTCGCGTCAAATCGCGAGAACGCTCTGCGCATAACCGTCCTGGGTATGCGGAGAGGCAACAACTCAAGCGGGACATGACCGACCAGTTCTACTAGAGCGGAGGCAGCGTCACGGTCGTCTAAAGTGAGGCGCGAAGCCTGCCTTGACCTGGCCCAAGGGAATAGCCGGTCGATCAATTGAATCACTTGGCTTGAAACTACTTTTGCCACAGCGGTCTCTACTTCAGAATCCCGCGGCGGCGCAGAGCGCCTATCCGTTCGCGGTCGTAGCCGAGATAGTGCGCGAGAATCTCGTCGGTATGCTCGCCCAAAAGCGGCGCGGCGCGCTCGATCCGGCCCGGCGTTGCCGAGAAGCGGGCCAGTTGGCCGGTCTGCACGACGCCGCCCCATTGCGAATGATGCAGCTCGGAGAGCAGCTCGTTGGCATTGACCTGCGGATCGTCGAAGAGGTCGATCATGCGATGCGTGCTTAGCGCCGGGACACCGGCCGCGTTCAGAGCCGCCAGCGCCTGGACGCGGTCGATCCCGGCCAATGCCGCGGCGATCGCCTGCGCGAGCACGCCGTCCTCGGGCTCGAGCGCGGCGGCAGCGTAGGGCGTGTCGGAGGCGAGCTTGCACACGCGCCGCAGCGCCTCCCACTCGGCCGGTTCGGCCGCGTGGATGAACAGCCACTCATCGCCGCGGCAGCGGTAGGCGCGGCATAGCGCCGAGCGGCCACGCGACTCGGGGCGGCCGTTTTCCAGGTCGGGGCGGCCGTCGTAGAAAATGAACTCGCCCGCCTGGAACGCCATCGCGGACTGCAACAGCGAAGTCTCGCAGAGCTGCCCGCGGCCGAGGCGCTGGCGCGCGCGCAGCGCCAGTACGCATCCGAGCGCCGAGAGCATCGCGGCTCCGTAGTCGCAGATCGCGCAAGTAAGATAAAGCGGCGGCTGATGATGGCCGCCCTCGGCCGCCATCAGGCCCGAGCGCGCCTGCAACAGCGGATCGAAGCCGGGCTGGTCGTGCTCCGGGCCGCGATTGCCGAAGCCGTTGACCGACATGAAGATCAGGCGCGGATTAATCGCCGAGAGCGCTTGGTAATCCAAGCCGAAGCGGCGCATCCGGCCCGGCCGCAAGTTTTCCACCACGATGTCGGCGCTGCGCACCAGGCCGTGGATTATCTCGCGGCCCTCGGGCGTGGCGAGATCGAGCGAAAGGCCGCGCTTGCCCTGGTTCCAGCCGAGGAAACCGAACCCGAAGTGTCGGAACGCGTCGCCTTCGAGGCTTTCGATCTTGATCACCTCGGCGCCCATCTGGGCGAGGATCATCGGGCCGTATGAGCCCGCGATGTAGCTGCAAAAATCCAGCACCAGGACGCCGTCGAGCGGCCCGTTGGCGAATTTCCTGACCGCGGCGCCGTTGTGCGAGGGCGATGATGGCTCGGCGAGCCATTGCTCGACGGTGCGATCATCATTGACCGCCGAATTGACCGCCGGCGCCGGTCCGGTGATCTCGCCGGGCGTTAGCTCCAGCGCGACTGCGATGCCGGGCTGGATCGTCGCGCCCAAAACCGGATCGTCGATCGCGCGGCGCATCCCGAGCGCGTCCACCTGCGGGTCGTTGATGAAATCCGCGCGCGCGAGCACGGGCGCGCAGGGAATGTCGTTGTCGCGCAGGATGCGGATCCATTCGGCGCGCGGCCGGGCCGCGATTATTTCCTGCAGCAGGTCCTTGAGCGCTTGGCGATGCTGGCTCGGGACGCCCCATGGCGCACCCTCGAAGCGTGGGTCGGAAACCAGCTCGGGCCGCTCGATCGCCAGCGCCAGCTTGTTCCAGAAGGTTACGTTGCCGCAGGCCACGAACAGGTACTCGCCATCGGCGGCGCGAAACAGCCGGTAGCAGGGAATCGGGCCGAGCGGGTCCAGCGGTCCTTCGTACATGCGGGTCATCTTCTCGTGGCGCATGATGCCCCCGGTCTGGAGCGAGAACGCTCCGGCCAGGAGCGAGACCTCGACGATCTGGCCGCCGCCGCCGCCCTCGCGTGCGTATAGCGCCGCCGCCGCCGCGCTCGCGCCGAGCACGCCGGCTGAGTAGCAGGCGGCGGGGAAATGCAGCGCCACCGGATTCCCGCTGAGCGCCCACTGGCTGCCGTAAATGCCGCCCAGCGCGGAGGCCAGCTCGTCGCTGGCATCGAAATCGGCCAGCGAACCGCGGCTTCCGAGCGGCGGAACGTGCAGCACGATCAGGCGCGGATTGATGCGGCTGAGCGCCGCGTAATCGAGTTCGAGCTCGCGCATCCGCGCCGGAGTCCATCCGAACACCGCGACACCGGCCCATCGGAGCAGCCGCTCGACCCGCGCGCGCTCGCGCGCCGATTGAAGGTCGAGGAAGAGCGCGCGCTTGCTCCGATTGAGTGCGTGAAAATGCGGTGTGCCGCGTCCCGGAGCGCCGCCCGGCGGTTCGACGCGGATGGCGCGGGTGCCCTGCTCGGCCAGCAGCATCGCAGCGTAGGCGGCGCCCAGGTTGGAGCTGAATTCGACCAAATTGATGCCGTCGAGGGCCTTATCCATCGCAGATTACTCCGGGGCCGCGCGCCCTGCGCGCTGCCTTGGAAGGCAGAAAAAAGCGCCGCGGAGCCGGCGCACGGCGCGCGGAGCGGCAACGAGTCAAAATTCTCACGGGCGGGCCGCGCGCGCAAGTGCGCGAAAACACGCGCATCAGGCGCTTGCGCGGCGCAGCCCCCGGGCGAATTCAACCGCGCATAATCGCGGCGTAACCGGGGCGTAACCTGCGCGCTTTAAAACCTCGGGCGCGGACAGTATCCCATACGCGAGACTGTTACACGCGAAGTCGTCTTGTTGCGCGCAGTTGCCGACGCAGCCTGTCGTGCTTGAACAGCGGCAACCGAAACAGAGACTCGCGCCCAAATGATGGGTCGCGAGGCAGGGGGTCAAATGAAGCTGGGAGCAGTTGGCCGATTTGGTTTGGGAGTTATCACCGGCGCGGCGCTGGCAACGGTCGTGGGATGTGCGGCGACGCCCCAGATGCGGCAGGGAGCGGCGGCTGTACCCGCTGACGCGAATATCGCGGCTAAGAGTCCGGCGCCCAAGGTGCAGGATTGCGGCATCGTGACTCTCTCGACGCCTGTGCTCTACGCCTGCAACGGTAAAGTCTATACCGAGTATGCGCTTCAGCATCTCAGAGAACAGAATACGCCCGCTCCGTGAGTCTCGCGATTCGGCGACGGAGCAAGCGTGCTAGACAGAACACTATACGCAACCGTGCGGCGCGTTTTCTTGATGCGCCCGCTGCGAAGGACTCGCTTTGAGGTGGGGTGAAAGCAGATGCAATCGAATAAACCGTCCACTGTTACCATTGCAGCGCTTTGCTTGGCGATAATGGCGTCGCTGGTGCGGCCGCAAGCATCGCTGGCACAAGCGATGCCGTCAACCTCTTCCACAATGGCTGTATCATCGGGAGCGGCGGTGTCGCCGGGTTTTTGGACTGATCCGGTCAGCGGCCAGGTGTTTACCAAGCCGGGACCTGGACGGGTTCCGCTGCCGTTGCCGCTGGTGACTCCGGCGAGCCAGCAGGCGCTGGCCAGTCAACTGCAGCGGCAGCAACAGCAGACCACGCAGCTTCAGCAACAGGTACAGGAGATGAAGCCGGCGTGGCAGGACATCACCAACAACCTCAAAAACAAAGTCTCAGTCGGCGCGCAGCTATGGGGTGACTATTCATTTTACACTCACACCAGCTACGGCCCACAGCTCTTAACTCAGCTTAATCCGCCCGGTCCTGGTAACAACTCCTTTAACTCCTTTGACATCACGCGCGCGTATATAAACCTCTTCTGGTATCCGACCGACGACTGGACGCTGCGCATCACTCCCAACATCTATCGCACCCTCGGCGCCACCACAAACCAGTCTTTTGGCCGGACAACCGGCTTCGGCAGCGACCTGACTGGAGACCTTGGTTACCGCCTCAAATATGGGTACGTGCAGTGGAATACGCCGTTCAAGAATCTCGGTATCGAGGCGATCAAGGACGACAAGTTCGTGCTCGGGCAACAGCCGCAGCCGCTCACGGCATGGGAGGAAGACCTTTACGGTTACCGTTTCGTCAACCTGACTACCTGGAACATGAGCATGGCGTCCACTTTTCCGGGGGTGACCGTTCAGGGCCCGATCACGTTTGGGTCCAAGCACCTGCAGTATATCGACTACAACATCGGAGCCTTCGACAACGCGAGCTTCCACGCCCTCGAAGCGACCAATACCAAGGAAGTAATGGCGCGTGTCTCAGTGTATCCGCTGGGCGCGAGATGGCGCTTCGACGGACTCGGGATAACCAGCTTTTATGATTTCGGCTACGGCAACGTCACTCCGGACGTGGCGCAACTGCCCGCCGTGCTTAAGGGTCCAAACAGTGAAATCGAGCGGCTGGCCGAAATCGTCCACTATACCGCCGAAACCTGGGGTATTGGCTTCGAGTACGACTGGGGCCGCAACGCGTGGAGCCCCGGAAATATGTTCTCCGGGGCGGGTCCGGCAGAGGCTTTTGGTCTGATACCTACGCTATCGCCAGCCTTGACGCTTAATCAGTCGGCTTATGCCGCGCTGGCCAACGCCTTGTTAAACAACGGCCGCAGCTATCAGCAGGGCTTCAACTTCTTTGGGCATTATCACATACCCGACACGAGGTTTACGGCTTTCGGTTGGCTCGAACAGTGGCAGCCAAATACCCAGGTCCAGAGCAATCCGTTTGACTTCGAGCGCATTATCTTGGGCGTGGCGTACCAGTACAACGAGTATCTGCGGTTTGCGTTCGATTATCAGACGATTCTTTATTATCAGAACCAGTACAATTTCCCGGTCTCGTACGCCAAGACCTTCAATTTTGTCGCGCCAAAGGGCTTCAAGAAATCAACGATACCGGACGTCGTTTCTCCCGACCTCCACGTGTTCATGCTGAACGTTGAGTATGCGTTCTAACGCCGTCTTGTCGTCACGGGAAAAATGTGAGGCGCGAGCATGGAAGGACTGGACGCGATTACGAGGATGGCAATGACAAGCAATGAGAAGATACAGGGAGTCACTAGCTGCGCATCCGGATATAGGAGCCCGCTGCGCATCATAAGGGCTACGATGCTGGTGGCGGGATTCGCACTGATTGGATGCGCGGCGCAGCCGGTGAGTCCGCCGGCGCCGATCCCTTTGCCTGCGACGCAGCAGGGGGGAGTGGCGCCACAAGAGCAGAGTGGTGGCGCGTCGCAGTGGATCGGCAAAACCGGCGACGAAGTCAGGGAGAAGCTTGGCCCGCCGACAGAGGTTCAGTTCCTCCAGGAAACGACCGGCCAGATGCTAATCTATGCCAATCCCGGCCAGCCGCATTACGTCTTCGAGACCGGACCCAAGGGCCTTGTCGTAAAAGCTGCGGAGGTGCACTGAAAAGCCACAGGGCCGCTACCTGCGGCCCGTCGAACATTTGGCCAACAGCGTGGGTTCGCCGCGTAGTTTGCCAGCGTTGCGTGCGGTGCCGGAGGTTCCCACAGGCCCCGTCGCGCGGCTTGCTTCTTGATTCTTTTGGCGCACAACCTGTAGAGGACGGTGCCGAGTTGTGGGACGCAATGAAATAAAAGCGGCAGTCCGCCGCGTCTGGAGTGTGTGACGGGCGTGGGTCGGCACGGTGTCTGGGAGTGCGCCGGAGTGATCCGCTGGTTGCGATACTGGTGCTGCCTTTGCTTTGGGCGTGTGCCGCATCGGGCGGACCGCAGTCTTCCACTGGTTACCCGGTCGCCGCGCATTTCACGCCGCAGGCGAGAGTCGTTAGCCAGACCGAAGCGGGCAAGACCCTCCCGTCCGGCAGGGGTGTGCTAATCAAGCGGCTTAAGGCGGTGGAGACGGCTGACTTGATGAACTCCCAAAGTTACAGCGACACCAACGCGACCTTGGACAGCGCCTATTACTTCAAGGCCCGTGAGATTCGCCGGGTGATCGAACGGATCGAGAGTCGCCAACAGGTCTCCCAGGAAGAGATCGATCGCGCGCTCGACAACAGCGCGCCGTACCAGCTCGGCGGATACCCGCGGTGAAAGCCTTGCCGGGCTGAGCGTCCGCGTGATTGTGGGGCCAGGGAACGCCGCTCCGCGCGTCGCGCGCGGGATTTGTGCCCTCGTTGCTTCGGCGGCGCTGATTTCGGTCTGTGCATGTGCGGGTGCTCGTTTGGCTCAAGCGCCGTCCTACCCACTGCCGCCGGGGCTTTCATCTCAGCGCCAGGCTTTAATCCGGGAGCTCGAGCGAGCTGAGGAGCAGGACCTGGGAAATTCCTGTTCCTGGAGCTGGAGCAATCCCATGTTGGACGTGGTGTACAAGCGCAAGGCGCAGGCGGTGCAGTCAGTGATCCTGCGGTTGGAAGCGGGGGAAAACGTGCCAGCATATGATATCAGCCGCGCGCTTAACAACAAACTTGCAAACGAACTGGGCGGATACCCGTAACACGGGTCTGGCCGCGGCCGGACGGTTCGCCGCCGCCAGGCGCGGCAGATTGGCTTCGACGCCTTCGGCCACTATCATATTCTTGAAACTCCGCTGACCGTGTTCGGGATGTTCGAGTGGATGCAACCCAACGACAAGTTTGCCGCCGATCCGCTGGACTTCCAGCGTTTCATCCTTGGCCTGAGCCACCAATACAACGAGTACCTGCGCTTCGCGCTCGATTCGCAGAACTTCAGCTACTACCACGGCCAGCAGTCGATCCCGATCAAGACGCTTACTCCGTTCGGCTACTCGCGGGCGGCAAGTTCAACGGCCAGCTGCTGCCCAAGACCGGCAGTATCCCGAGTATGGTGACCCGTGATACGCATTCGATATTCGCCAACGTGGAGTTCAGTTACTGAAGCAGGTTCTTCCACACCCCGGCCGCGGCGGCGGCGTGCAATGGGTCCTCTCCGGCCCATCTGCGTTGGCCGCCGCATTGTTTGGGGCGCCTGGTATGCTTCGCGAGGGTTCGCCGCGGCGCTTGCGATCGCGACCGCCGCGCTGCTCGCCGGATGCTCCCTGCAGGAGACGCCGCAGCAACGGGCCGAGCGTATCGAGCCGATGCTGGCGGCGGCCGGCTTCCATATGCTGGCCGCCGACACGCCCGCGCGGCTCGCCGAAGTTCAACGGCTAACGCCGCTCAAGATCCGCTACTACATCGCCGACGGCAAGCCGCACTACTGGTTCAACGATCCGGTGGATTGCCACTGCGTCTATGTCGGCAGCGAAAAGAACTACCAGCAGTATGAGCAGATAAGGTTGAGCCAGCAGGCCGCCCAGCAGGAGGCCGAGGCGGCGCAGATGAATGAGGATGCGGCCCAGCAGGAGCAGATGAACATGATGCCGTGGCCGGGCCCATTCATGTACTAGGCGCGCTCGGCGGCCTTCGAGCGATTGGCCGGTCGCCCGCCGCCTTGGCCTTGGCGACCGCGTTGCGTGCGTCGAGCAAATGAAGCGTGGCGCGTTCCATCTCGGCCTGTGCCGTGTAGACATCGATTTCCGAGGTCAGCCCAGCCGCGGATTTGACCTTCGATTCGTGCATTGCTTTGGCCGGGCGTGGGCCTCGACACCGCCCACAACGCCGGCGCTGGGACGGCCACCAGACACAACAGCTCGCCGGCGCGCGCGCGTCCAAGCTTGAGCAGCATGATTTGTCTTCTCCGCTCAGTCGTGGTTGGTTTTGACCTGCTGGGCCTGGAAGCCCAGATGGTAATGGCTGTCGAGCACGGCATGCGCCTGCTCGCCACTGCTCAGCGCCGGGTTGAGCGCGCGCACGACCTGCTCGTCGCCACTAAGGCCCGACGTGATTTCCATGTAGATGCCGGTATTTATTCCGACCCTGACGGGGACCTCCGCGAGGCGGCCATCGCGGACGGCCATCACGAAATGGCCGCCCTCCGCGGAATCGCCGACCGCGCTGTTGGGCAGCTTGAGCGCATTGGGATGGCGCTCGAGTTCGAGCATCACGTTGGCGTACATGCCGGGGTAGATTTCACCTTTGGAGTTTTCGATGTCGATCTCGGTCAGCATCGTGCGCGTCGCCAAATCCAGCGAATGCGCGAAGCGCGTGACCGTCGCGGTGTACCTGCGCCCCGGCAGCTCCTGGAACCCGACGATGACCGGCATCCCCACCCGGATGTAACCGACCGCGTCCTGCGGCACATAGACGTAGATGCGCAGCTTCTGGATATCAGCCACACTCACCACCGGCGCCGCGGTTCCACCCGCGCTCGCCGTGCCTTCCATCGGCGCGGTCGTGGTGTTCTGGCCGCCGGACTTGATTAGCGCCCCTGGATCGACGAAGCGCTCGGTCACGATGCCGTCGAACGGCGCGACGATCTGCGTGTAGGCGACCAGTGCGGCAAGCTCGTTGGCCTTGGCCTGCGCCTGCTGGAACTTGCTATACGCGATGTCGACGTCCTCGCGCGCCACCAGCCGCGGGTCGCTCTTCCAGACCCGGTCGAGCCGCTCGTAAGTGAGTTGCTGGATCTGCAAATTGGAACGCGCGCGGTCCAGGCGCTGGCGCAGCTCGGGAACCTCGATCTCGGCCAGCACCTCGCCCTGTTTCACCCGGTCGCCCTTGTCCACGGCGATGCTCTTCAGGTAGCCGGTGACCTTGGCGTAGAGCGCCGATTGGTAATAGCCGACCACGTCGCCGGGCAGCGTCATCGAGCGAACCGCCGCGCCGCGCTGAGGCCTGATTACTATCACGCGCGGCGGCGGGACGACGACTGCGGAATCGTCGTCGCGGCGGCATCCGGAAATCGCCGGCGCGATCGCGATCAATACGACCCCAACTAACATGATCCGAATCGGCACGCTCCGAAGCGCAGCGATTCCGGCGAGCGCCAGTGTGACTGGCCGCCTCATCGGTTGGCCTCCGCTCCGCGCCGCGAATAGAAGGCCTCGTACACCGCCGGCACCAGTATCAGGGTGAAGACGGTCGACACCGCCAGCCCGCCGACCGCCGCGCGCGCCAGCGGCGCCGAAGCTTCGGAACCCGAGCCCAGCTCGAGCGCCAGCGGCATCAGGCCTACCACCGTCGCCAGCGCGGTCATCAGGATCGGGCGCATCCGGATGCGCGCCGATTCGACCACCGCGCGGCGCAGCGGCTGGCCCTCACGGCGGCGCTGGTTGGCGAAGTCGACCAGCAGGATCGAGTTGGAGACCACGATTCCAACCATCACGATGATGCCCATGAAGGATTCGATGTTGAGCGTGGTGTTGGTCAGATACAGCGTCCACATTACACCGATCAACCCCATCGGCACCGCAAACATGATGATGACCGGGTCGAGAAAGGAGCGGAATTGCGCCACCATCACCAGGTACAGCAGGACCACCGCCATCCCCAGGCCGAAGCCGAAGCTCGAGAACGATTTCTCCATCGAGGCGACTGAACCGCGCAACGCGTAACTCATGTCCGCGGGCATCTTTACGTGCGTCAGTGCCGCGATCACCGCGCGCTGCGTGCCGCCGAGGTCCTGGGTGCGCGGAGCCACCAGCACGTCGACCACGCGCTGGATGTCGTAGTGGTCGGCCTCGGCCGGATGGCGCTCGGGCACGATGGTGGCGACGTCGCGCAGGGTGATCGCGTCCTCGCGCGAGTGCTTGGCGGGCGCCACCGCGACCGGGATGTTCTCGAGCGTCTCGAGAGACCGAATCTCTGGCTCGAAGTACTGCGCGGTTAGGAAGTAGTCGTTGCCCGACTTGGGATCGATCCAGATCGACGGCGCGATCATCTCGTTCGAGGTCAGCGCGGTGATCACGTTGGCCACCACGTCGTACTGGTTGAGCCCCAGGCGCGCCGCTTTCACACGGTCGACCTTGACCCGCAGGGTCGGATAATCCGACTCCTGCGGGATGAAGGTGTCGGCCACCGCGGGCACTCTGCGCAGCGCCTCGTCGACCGCGCGCGCCACCGGAAACAGCTCGTGGTAGGTCGGCGCGGTGAGCTGCACATCGATCGGCGCCGCCAACCCGAAGTTGAGCACCGAATCGATGATACTGCCGGACGAGAAGAAGGTCCGCACCTCGGGAACCGCTTGCGGCAGGAGCTTTTTCAGACGGTGCATGTAGATGAAGGTCGAGACCGCATGCGTGGGTTTCAACGCCACCATCATGAAGCCCGAGTCAGCCGCGGCGTTGGACGAATAGATCGAAGAGAAGCCGGGCGCCAGGCCCAGGTTCGAAACGATGGTCAAAAGCTCACCGGGCGGGATGACCTGGCGCACCGCGGTTTCCATCCGCTCGGTAAGCCGCTCGGTTAGTTCGATGCGCGAGCCGACCGGCGCGCGGTAGTCGATGATGAACTGGCCGGCATCGGTCTGCGGGAAAAGCTCCGTGCCGATCAGCGGATAGATGGCCATGCTCAGCACGAACACCGCCCCGACCCCGGCGATCACCAGGGACTTGTGGTCGAGCGCGCGCTCCAGGATTCGTTCGTAGCGCGCCGCCATCCGCTCGTACGCCCGCATGAAGGCGCCGAGCGAGCCGTGAGCGGCCCCCTCCTCGGATTCGCGCGCCGACTCCGCGGTCAAAAACCGCGCACAGTAGATCGGGATGACGCTCATCGAGACGAGGTACGACGCGATCATCGACAGCACCACCGCCAGCGCCAGCGCGCTGAACAGATACTTCGCCACGCCGAACAGGAACATCACCGGGAAGAACACGATGATGGTCGTGATGGTCGACGCCAGCACCGGCAGTGCGACCTCCTCGGCGCCCTCGCGCGCGGCCTGGTGGGGCTCCTTGCCCTGGGCCAGATGGCGGTTGATGTTTTCCAACACCACCGTCGAGTCGTCGACCAGCCGGCCGATCGCCAGCGCGAAGCCGCCCAGGGTCATGATGTTGACCGTCGATCCGGACATCGCCAGGCCGAATGCGCCGGCCAGGATCGACAGCGGGATCGAGAGGAAGATCGCGAAGGTCGAGCGGAAGCTGCCCAGGAAGATCAGGATCATCAGCGAGGCCAGCACTGCCCCCGAGACCGCTTCATGCTCGAGCGCTTCGACCGCGTCGAGAATGTAAGTGGACTGGCTGAAGATCGCGTGCAACTTCATCCCCTTGGGCATCCCGGTGACCTTCGGCAGCACCTGCTCGATGCCGCTGACGATCGAGATGGTGTTGGAGCCGCTCTGCTTGAGCACCGGAATATAAACCGAGCGCTGGCCATTGATGCGCACGATGTTCTGCTGGATCTCGGCGGCGTCATAGGCGTGTCCGATGTCGCGCACGTAGACCGGCTCCTGGCCCGGTCCGATCTTTACCGGAACGTTATTAATATCGTCCGGGTGGTCGATCATCGAGTTGCTGTAGACGAAGTAATCCTGCGTGCCGATCTTGGCGTCGCCCGCCGGAATGATCAGGTTGGCGCGGTTGAGCGCATGCACCACGTCCATCGGGGTCAGCCCGCGCGCCTGCAACGCGTCGCGGTCGAGGTACACCATGATCTGCCGGTACTTGCCGCCGAACGGCGGTGGCACCGAGGCGCCCTCGACGGTGGCGAGCCAGTTGCGGATATTGTACTGCGCCTGGTCGCGCAACTGGGCCTGGCGAAAGCCCTTGCCCGAGACCGTCACCAAAACCACTGGCAGCGACGAGGCGCCCGAGGGTAGCACCAGGGGCGGCAGCGTGCCGGGCGGCAGATGGCGCAGGTCGGCCATCGCGAGGTCGCCCAGCGAAGCCGCCGCAGCGCCCAGGCTTACCCCAGGATGGAAAAACACCTTGATGATGCTGACGCCAGGCAGCGAGCGCGACTCGATGTGCTGGATTTCGCTGCCCATCGTGAAGAAGCGCTCGAAGCGGGTGGTGATGTCGCGCTCCATCTCCTGCGGCGGCATCCCGGGATAGAACGTGGCGACAATTACCGCCGGGATGTGGAGCGGCGGAAAGACGTCAACCGGCATTCGGGCGAATGCGTTGATGCCGAGGATGGTAATAATCAGTGCCCCCACGATTATCGTGTGGGGATTGCGCAGCGAGAAAGAAGGCATTCCACGACCTCACATGGTGCCCGCGCATCGCGGGCGACGCGATCAAAGCTCCTGCCGGGGCGGCCTATACCACCGCGGCGCGAGTCAGACGCGCAAGGATGCAGCGTGGCTGGGTGGGTCCCCGCCTGCGCGGCCTGGAGCGAGGCGAAGACGCCTCAGCGTGCATGCGCGCGGCCGGCGCGGTCGGCTCGAGCTTCGAGGCGGCCGTCAATCTGATCGACGACCGTGTGATGCGCCGCGCGCAGTCGCGCGTGCGCTGTCCTGCAAGCCGGAAAAAAGCGCTGGTTCAGATGAATTGGCACTACCACGGTCAGGCTGAGAGCGACCAATAGCGACAGGAGTCCAAAGAACCTTGCGGTGCGATTGCGATAGAGCTGCGCCATCCGCTGGCTAGTGTATTCAGGGCGCGCGCACCGGGCAACCCGTGGAGTTAACAGGCTGGTCGGCTGGCTGCTCCGACGCGCTCCTGACGGCCGCGGAGAGGTGCTATGGGTTGCATCGAAGAGCTTCCCAGTGCGTTTCGCGCCTGCGCCTGCGGGGGTGGTTCGCTAATCCCAAATCGTCGGCAGCTATCCTCCTCGAGGAGACATCCAATTCCATATTTTCCGCGCCGGCGCAAAGCTTGGCGGCGCCCCGCTCGATTCAGTCTTCAGGCGCTCCGGGGAGACGCCAGCCCGAGGACATCGCGGCGCGCCGTGGTAAGATCGTCAAGCCGTGGCCGACAAGGTGATCGTACTGCGCAGCGCGCGCGCCGAAGTTGACGAGCGCAGCTTCCGCATCAAGTACGCCGAGCTGCTCAACCCCTCGCAGCTCGCCGCCGTTAGCCATCGCGACGGCCCCATCCTGGTCATCGCCGGGGCCGGCTCGGGCAAGACCCGCACGCTGATTTACCGCGTCGCGCGGCTCATCGAGAGCGGCGTCCCGCCCGGCGCGATCCTGCTGCTGACCTTCACCCGGCGCGCGGCGCAGGAGATGCTGCGGCGAGTCGAGCATCTGGTGGGCGATCGCACGCGCGCGGTGGCCGGCGGCACCTTCCACTCCTTCGCCAACCTGACGCTGCGCCAGTTCGGCTCCGCGATCGGCCTTAAACCCAACTTCACCATTCTCGATCGCTCGGACATGGAGGACGTGGTCAACCTGCTGCGGACGCGGATGGGCCTGGGCTCGCGCGACCGGCGCTTTCCCAAGAAGGGCGCCATCACCGAGGCGATCAGCATGGCGCGCAACAAGCGCCGCGAGCTGGGCGAAGAGATCGAACTCGATTTTCCTCATCTTGCCGAGCATCGCGACGACCTCGCGCGGCTCGCCGCCGCCTACGACGCCTACAAGCGCGAGCGCGGACTGCTCGACTACGACGACCTGCTCTATCGGCTGGCCGAGTTGCTCGAGCGGCACGAGGACGTCCGCCACCGCCTGAGCGGCACTTACCGCTACATCATGATCGACGAGTACCAGGACACCAACCTGATCCAGGCCGAGCTGGTGCGGCTGCTCGCCGCGGCCCATCGCAACGTGATGGCGGTGGGCGACGACGCGCAGTCGATCTATTCGTTTCGCGGCGCCAACTTCCGCAACATCATGGACTTTCCGGAAATTTTTCCCGGCGCGCGCGTGGTCAAGCTCGAACAGAACTATCGTTCGCTGCAGGGCATCCTCGACGTCGCCAACGAGGTCATCTCGCGCGCGGCCGTAAAGTACACCAAGGTGCTCGCCGCCGAGCGCCGCGGCGAATTTCGCCCGCTGCTGGTGCGCGCCCAGGACGAGCACATGCAGTCGCGCTTCGTCGCCGAACGCATCCTGGAGCTGCGCGAGCAGGGCGTCGAACTGGGCGAGATCGCGGTGCTGTTCCGCTCCGGCTTCCACTCCTTCGACCTCGAACTCGAACTCCAGCGCCGCGATCTCCCGTTCATCAAGCGCGGCGGCTTCAAGTTCATCGAGACCGCCCATATAAAGGACGTGCTCGCCCATCTGCGCGTGATCGCCAATCCGGCCGATGCGGTGTCATGGCTGCGCGTGCTGATGCTGGTGCCCAAAGTGGGCCATCGCCGCGCCGAGCGCCTGATCGAGGAGATTGTCGCCGCGCCCCAGCCCGAGCAGGCGCTGGCGCGCGCCGCCGAGTCGATCGGCGCCGGCGCCCGCTCAGGCGGCGGCCCCGGCTCGGGCGCTGGTGGAACGGCCGCGGCGCGACTCGCCGCATTGCTGGCCGAATTACGCGGCGGCGCCCAGGCGCGCCCCGCCGATCTGATCGCGCGGACGCTCGAGTACTACCTGCCGCTGATGCGCGACAGCTACCCGGATGATTACCCCAAGCGCGAGCGCGACCTGGAACATTTCCAGACCATCACCGAGCGCTACCGCAGCCTCGAATCGATGCTGGCCGACGTGGCGCTCGAGCCGCCCAGCGACTCACTGGGCGACGTGCTCGCGGTCGAGCCCGAGGAGGGCTACCTGACGCTCAGCACCATCCACTCCGCCAAGGGGCTGGAGTGGATGGTGGTGTTTCTGATCTGGGCCGCCGACGGGCGCTTTCCCGGTCCCCAGAGCGTCGGCCCCGAGGAATTGGAGGAGGAGCGCCGCCTGATGTATGTCGCCAGCACCCGCGCGCGCGACGAACTCTACATCTCGTATCCGATCTCTATGTTCGACCGCGCGATGGGATACGTCGTCGGCCACGCGTCGCGCTTTTTGGAAGACATCCCGGCCGAGGTGCTGCCGACCGCTTCGCTCCAGGAGGCCGGCGAAGAGCCGGCCTGAGCCGCGAACGGACAGCCCCGGCGATTATTGCGGGTCGGCCAGCTTAAGCAGTTGCTAGCCGAAGTTGGCGCCGGTGAGCATTCGGATGGGCGTCTTCGGCGCGTTCACTTGACGTACAGGAAAATCCCCTCGTAGATGAGCGCGGGCTTGTCCTGTCCCACGACCTGGACCTGGGTCTCGGTCGTGACCTGCGTTCCCTGCGGCTTCGCTTCGACGG
Source organism: Deltaproteobacteria bacterium (assembly GCA_021827495.1). Taxonomy (GTDB): domain Bacteria; phylum Desulfobacterota; class Binatia; order Binatales; family Binataceae; genus JAKAVN01. The sequence goes on from JAKAVN010000017.1 coordinate 31,739, forward strand.
CGACCACGCGCGAGCGCGCATGGACCTTGGCGCCTGCCGGGACCGGCGAGATGAAGCGCAGCTTGTTCGCGCCGTAATTGACCACGTTACGGAAACTGGTGACGTTCCACTCCCGCGGAATCTCGAAGGCGGCGACAAGACTGAGGGTCAGGAATCCGTGCGCGACCGGCCCCTTAAATGGGCTCTCGCGCTTGGCGCGTTCGATATCGACATGGATCCACTGATGGTCGCCGGTCACCTCGGCGAACCGGTTGATCTTGTCCTGCGTCACTTCGATGGGCTTGCTCCAGGCGCTGAACTCCTGGCTGACCTTCGAGCGAAGCTTCTCGACGTCGTCAAAGCGGATACTTTCCATGGCTTTCCTCCCGTAGCGATGCGCGATTGTCCTACTTCGCGGCCGCGAAAAGAACCGCCGCGCGAGTCTCGAGCACTATTTTCCCCCGCGCATGTTCATGCTTCCTGGGTGCCTTGCGCGGGTTGCGCGGCTGCGCGGCCGGTCTCGCCGCGATGCGGCGGCGCCGCCGGCTTGCGCGTGCGCCTCAGGCGCGTCCTGAGCGCGGCGAGCGCGCCCGGTCCGGGGATCATCCTTGCCTCGAGCCATCCGATCGGGCGGCCGTCGCGGCTGGTTACGCGGACTTCGATCGGCTGGGCGCTGGCGCGGTCGACCACGATCACCGGGACGCGGCCGGGTCCGACCACCCACTGGTCGCCCCATTCCCGCAGCGCCATCAGGACCGGAAACAGCGCGCGGCCCTTATCGGTCAGCCGGTATTCGGCGCGGCGCGCGTCGTCGGAGGCGGCGGCGCGCTCCAGAATGCCGCGCGCGACCAGCTTTTTGAGGCGCGCGGCGAGGATGTTGCGCGCGATTCCGAGATGGCCCTGGAACTTGTCGAAGCGGCGCGTGCCCATCAGGGCCTCACGCACGATGAGGAAGGTCCACCACTCGCCGATCTGCTCGAGCGCGCGGGCAATCGAGCAATTCATGTGGGCGAAGGTCTTGCGCCGCATGCGTGCAGCCTAACACGGGTGCGTTTCATGATGCAACTTATGTGGCGGGCCGCCGCCGCGCGCTCCGGCGCGCATCCCTTGCGTCATGAAACGCACGCGAAAAGCTGGCTGCGGAGCCCTGCGCCGCACCGCCGGCGCGCAAGCCGTGCTTACGCCGCCGCCTGCGCCAGGCGCGTGTAGTGGGTCGCGATCTCGCGCCCGATAAGCTCCACCTGTTGCGCCCAGGCCTGCGGCTCGGCCACCGGCCATAGCACGAACTTGTCCAGGCCCACCGCGATATACTCGTTGACCCGCTCAATGATGTCCGCGGGCGAGCCGAACACGGTGCGGCTGAGAAACTCCTCGCCGCCGCGGCCCAGCGTGCGCACCACCGGCTCCAGCTCGGCCTTGGCGTGCTCGCGCGAGGGGCCAAGACGGCAGAGCAGGATCAGGCCCGACTCGATACGCGCCTTGGCCCGCCCGTACTCGGCGGCATAGCCGCGCACGGCGGCCAGGTTGCGCGCGACTTCGTGCGGCGTGAGGAAGGACGCGAAGTAGCCGTCGGCCATGCGTGCGGTGCGGCGCAGCGCCGCCTCTGACTTGCCGCCAACCCAGATGTCGATAGTGCCCGAGTCGTTCTTGGTGCGGCGGGCCGGGCGCGGCTCGAGGGTCACGTTGTCGAAATTGAAGAAGCGGCCGTGATGGCTCACATTGGACTGGGTCCATACCTTGCGCAGGACCTCGACGCCTTCGTCCAGGCGCCGGCCGCGCGCCGCCTGCGTAATCCCGGTCGCCGCGTAATCGGCCAGGTTCGCCCCGGTACCGACCGCCATCACCATCCGTCCGTGCGCGTAATAGTCGAGTGTCGCGAACGCTTTCGCGACCATCAGGGGATGGCGCAGGTTGAGCAGCAGTACGCTGGGGCCGAGCTTGATGTGCGAGGTGTGCGAGGCCAGCACCGCGAGGGTGGCGACCACGTCAAGTTCGGGCGAGGGCGACAGCAGATGGTCGGAGAGCCAGAACGAGTCGAGTCCCCATTCCTCGGCCTTCTCGGCCACGTGCACGATGGTTTCCGGCGTCGGCATCCCGAGCCGCCAAAGCCCGAATCCGACTCCGATCTTGACTTGCTTCATCGCCACGGCTCCTTAACTTATGACGCCCCCCGTTTAGCCGCATAGTACCATAGCGGATGCCCTGCCGGATCGGGTAATGTGTGGCCGGTGAGCGCTCTGGGAGTAACCGTACTGGGTGCGGGCGATGCCTTCGCAAGCGGCGGCCGTCTTCAGGCCGGCTACGTTATTGAAGCCGCCGACGCGCACATCCTGATGGAAGCCGGGCCTACGCTGCTCCCGGCGATGAAGCGCAGCGGGCTCAGCCCCGCCGACCTCGATTGCGTTCTCATCAGCCATTTGCACGGCGATCATTTCGCCGGGCTGCCCTTCCTGATGCTGGAATACATGTGGGAGAGCCCGCGCAAGCGCATCCTCACCATCGCCGGTCCGCGCCATCTCGAGCAGCGCACCCGCACGCTCTTTCATAACATGTATCCCAGCATGGATACCCATCCGCTGATGCGCAAGCTCAGGTTCGTGGAGCTCGAGGCCGGGCGCACCGCGCGCGTGGGCCCGGCGCGCGTCGCCACCATCCGCACGCCGCATACCAAGCCTGACGTCTCGCTCGCCCTGCGGCTGACCGTCGGCGGCAAGTCGCTGGCGTTCTCCGGCGACAGCGGATGGACCGATGCGCTGGTGGGGCTGAGCGCGGGCGCCGATTTGTTTCTGTGCGAGTGCACTTACTTTGAGAGTGACCATCTGGATTTTCATCTCAACTACCCGGCCATCGAGCGCAACCGCAGCCGTTTCACGGCCAAACGAATAATCCTGACGCATCTCGGCCGCGAAGTGCTCGCCCGCCAGCGCGAGATCGGGATGGAGATGGCGACCGACCTGATGAAAATCACCGTCTGACGGGCTTTGAGCCAGGCCCGTGGGCTGGATATGCTCGTGAGTGGGTCGGCTGTTGCCCGCGTGCTGGAGCTTGGATTCAGCCCAGGGCGCTGCGGTTGACCGCAAGCAGAAGAAAAAAGGAGCCTGCCGGATGGGTATAGCGGACGGCAAGCGCGCGCTGATAGTCGGCGTCGCCAACGACAAGAGCCTCGCCTGGGCGATCGCGCAGGAGCTCAAGGCCCAGGGCGCGGAGATCGCGCTCACGTACCAGGGCGAGGTGCTGGAGAAGCGCGTGCGCCCGCTCGCCGAGTCGATCGGCGCGCTGGTGGTCGGCGAGCTCGACGTCACCAATGACGTTCAGATCGGGCTGACGATGTCGGAGCTGCGCGAGTTGTGGGGCGGGCTCGACCTGCTGGTCCACGCGGTCGCCTTCGCCGACCGTGAAGACCTGCGCGACCGCTTTCTGACGGTGAGCCGCGGCAACTTCGCCAAGGCGCTGGAGATCAGCGCGTACTCGCTGGTGGCGCTGGCGCGCGCGGCGGAACCGCTGATGGAAGCGCGCGGCGGCGGCGCGGTACTGACGCTGAGCTACCTTGGCGCGGTGCGCGCGGTGCCCAACTACAACGTCATGGGCGTGGCCAAAGCGGCGCTGGAAGCCTGCGTGCGCTATCTGGCGGTCGATCTCGGGCCGAAAAACATCCGCGTCAACGCGCTCAGCGCCGCGCCCGCGCGGACGCTTTCGTCCTCGGCCATCCGCGACTACTTCACGATGGCCCACGAGGTCGAGGAGCGCTCGCCGATGCGCCGCGGGATGAAGACCGAGGAGGTCGGCAAGATGGCCGCCGCGCTGCTGAGCGATCTTTCCAGCGGCGTCACCGGCCAGACCGTTTACGTCGACGTCGGCTACAGCATCGTGGGGCTGTAACGCTCCTGGCGCGCCGGCGCGAAGCCGCATCTGACAAGGAGTGGCGCGATGGCGATTGTCGCGGTGCCTCAGCTCACGGACAATTACGCGTACTTGGTAATCGACGGCGCGCGCAAACAGTGCGCCGTGGTCGACTGCTCCGAGGCGGACAAGGTGCTCGCCGAGGTCAGCCGGCGCGGGCTCAAACTGGTGGCCGTGTTGCCCACGCATTGGCATCCCGATCACGTCGGCGGCAACCAGGAACTGGCGCGCGCGGTGCCGCGGCTGCGCGTCTATGGCGCGCGCACCGAGGGCGGCCGGATTCCGGCGATGACCGACGAGGTCGGCGACGGCGACGAGGTCGCGGTGGGGCCGATCCGCGGGCGCGTGATTGGAATTCCCGCCCACACCAGCGGCCATATCGCCTATTACTTCCCGTCGCTGAAGGCGGTGTTCACCGGCGACACCTTGTTCATCGCGGGATGCGGCCGGGTGTTCGAGGGCAACGCCGACACCATGCTGGCCTCGCTCGGCAGGCTCGCCGCCCTGCCCGACGATACCCAGGTCTACTGCGGCCACGAGTACACCGAGAAGAACCTGCAATTCGCGCTGACGCTCGAGCCCGGCAACGCGGCGCTCAAGGCCAAGTATGAGTGGACGCGCAGGACGCGGGCCGAAGGCAAATTCACGATTCCCTCGACCATCGGCGACGAGAAGCGCTTCAACCCATTTCTGCGCACCGGCAGCGCGGAGTTGCGCGCGAGCCTCAGGAAGATCGATCCGTCAGTCGGCGATGAGCCGGTGGCTATTTTCGCCAAGACCCGCGAGCTGAAAGACCGGTTCTAGCGCGCCGTGCCGTGGTCGGCAGACGCGGATGCGCGGCGCGAGAAATTGTGCGGGGCGCGCAAGAGCGTCGCAGCAGGGTCGGGCCTAGAAGAGCCCGGAAAAGGGCAGTGAGGCAAAAATTAAACGAAAATAGATTGTGTTAGCGAATGCTGCTCGAAGAGAAATGAAGCTTAGCGCAGATACGATAAAGACGATAAAGCGAATTTGACATTACGCGGCCCCTGACCTAGGCTGCAACACGTAAGCTTTCAACGACGAACTTCTCAATGCAGGAGAGTGCCGCATGACATTCATCCGGGAACTGTTCATCCGCGTCAGGGAGACCATGACTCGCCGACTGCGCGCCCAGACCATGGTCGAGTATGCCCTGATTATCGCCGCCATCGGCGTCGTCGCATGGGGCGCCTACAACCTCATGGGGCAGGACATCGGGTCGATGGCGAGCGGCATCGATTCCGCTCTGACCAGCTCCTAAGGAAGATTCGACCGCGGCGCACGCGACGGCGTGGTCGCGATGCGCAAGTGGCTCGAACGACGGATTCGAACGCGCGGGCTGCCGTCGAACAGAGTCAAAAAAACCCGTCCAACAGGGCGGGTTTTTGTTTTGGGGAAGCCGTCAAAACGAAACGATTTTACTTCGGAATCCGGGCCTTCTGACCGATTTCATGCCCGGATTCGCCACCAATCGCCCGCCTGCCAGCTTCCATTGCACGAGCATCGCTTCGGGATGATCCGCGTCGGACACGGGCGGGCTTCACACCAGGGTGCGCTCGTGGAACCCGATGCATCCAGCACTCAAGGAAGCCGGTCCACATAATATTACCGCAGTGGTCGAACTGCCCGCCCATCTCCTGTATCGACGCCCGGCGCGGCGCGCGCCGTTCTATTTGAGTCCCGAGAATTCCGCCGGCGTCATGATCTTATTGCTCTGGCTGACCACCAGCGCGCGCAGCTTGGGAACGATCCCCGCGCGGCGCGGGTCGCGCGCCCATGCCGCCCATTTTTGCTGGCGCTCGTTGAGGTCGTTGAAGGCCCACAGGTGAACCAGCTCGTTGAGCGGGCCGATGTCCGTGGACCAGTAGCCGACCGGCTTGAGTCCGTGCTCGGCCAGGATCGGCAACAGCTCGTCCTTGGTGATCTGGATGTATTGCGGCGCACCGCCCAGCACCAGAGTGTAAGTTCGAAGTTCGTAGATCATCACACACCTCCTTACTTATTATCCCAGCCCTTCGCGCCGGGCCATGACGCGGCCGCGCCCAGCCCTTCGAGCGCCAGTCCATAGCCAAGACCGTCGAGCATCAGGCGCTTGAGCTGCTGGGTTATCGCAACCCGCGCGTAACGTACGGTGAGCGGCGGCTGGGCGGCGATTATCTGCGCCAGTTCCCACGCGCGTGGCACCAGGCGCTCGCGCGGCACGACTTCGCTGACTACGCCCAGCTCCAGCGCCTCGCGCGCCGAAAGCTTCTGTCCGGTGAGTAAGAAGTAGCGGCCGCGATTGGGGCCCAGCACCAGCGGCCACACTACGTGCACGCCGTCGCCTGGCACGATCCCGTTGGGAAAATGTGGCGCGTCCTGAAAGGCCGCGTTGTCGGAGGTGATCACGATGTCGCACAGCACGGCAAGCTCGGCATGAACCAGCGCAGGACCGTTGACCGCCGCGATCATCGGCACCTCGATGTTGAGGTGGTTCATCAGGAGGTACTTGGCGTCGTTGTAGATGTGATCCCAAGACGTGGCGCGGACGCCGGCGCGCGGCGTCGGCGTCGGCTCGCCGCTGGCGGTCTTGCCGGCCGGAGCGGCGCGGCCGCCGCCGAGATCGAGCTCGGCGCAGAATGCGTCGCCGGTGCCGGTGATGATGACGCAGCGGTTCCCATGATCGCGCGCGACGTCGTAAAAGGCGTACGACAACTCCTCGTGCGGCGTGCCTCCCCACTTGAGCGGGCCGCCCGCGCTGTGCAGTGTCATCTGCAGGATGCCGTTGCGGCGTTCCA
>JAKAVN010000166.1 GCA_021827495.1 Deltaproteobacteria bacterium
ATTATCTCGTTGTACCAGGCGGCGAAGTCCACGCTTCGCGCAGTGACTTTTTTTTCGTCCTGTTTGTCGACCATGCGATAATTTTTCCAATTGAGAAGAATACACTGCGCCGCCCGCCAAAGCATCGGCGCGACCGAGATCGCGTCCCACGCGCTACCCCGGCCTTGCCTTTCATCGCTGGCTCCCCGACTATTGCGCAGTGGAGACTTGATCGCCGTTGGCCCGCAGCTTAGGTGGCAACGCGCGGCTCTGGCAACAATCCTGATGCGAAGTCATGGTGCAAGCGAGGAGCAGGTGCGGATGAAAACACTTCATATCGCGGAGCCTGGCGGGCGAGCGCGATTCGGATGCGAAAGCCGCCGCGCGGCCGGTCTTCTTATACTTGTGGCCAGCGTTCTCGTTCTTTTGATGACGCCGGTATGCGCGCCGGGCGCGGAGCCGATGAACCCACCGTCACTCGAAGTCTCACAGGCGCAGGGCCTTCGCATGATCGAGGTCAGCGGCACAGGCGCGGCACACGTTACCCCGGATGTCGCATCGCTTAACCTGGCGATCGAGACCCATGCGCCGACCGCACAGCAGAGCGCGGGCGAGAACGCTGCTTTGGCCCAAAAGGTCGTCGACGCGCTGACCCGCAAGCTCCAGGGCAAGGGCAAGGTATGGACCGGCGGCTACTCGCTCTATCCCGAATACAACGAGCCGCGGCCCAACGAGAAGCCGGTGGTCACCGGCTACCGCGCCGAAAACTCGATCACCGTCGAGACGGGCGAGATCGGGAGGCTCGGTGGGTTGATCGATACCGCGATCAGCGCCGGCGCCAACCGGATCAACTTTCTCAACTTCACGCTGCGTGACGAGAGCCAGGCCCGCAGCCAGGCGATAGCGCTGGCCGCCAAGGACGCACAGGCGCAGGCCGCATCGCTCGCGAAGTCGCTCGGCGTCAGGCTCGGGCCGGTGGTCAAGGCCACCACCGAGGCGCAAACCAGGCCGATGCCGATGATGCGGATGGGGGCGATGGCGATGGGCTCGTCGATGGGCGCGCCAACGCCAGTGCAGCCCAACGAGGTCACGGTTCCCGCGACCGTTTCGATCACCTACCAGATCGAGTAGCCTTGGTTCCCGCAGCGGGTGCGAAGATGCTGAAGCCTGGAGATACTGCGCCGTTCTTCGATTTGCCGTGCGCGGTTGGCGGCCGCGCCGGCCGCCTGCGCCTTTCCCAGATCGATACCGAGATGGTCGTGCTGCTTTTCTATCCGCACGACTTCTCCTTTATCTGTCCGACCGAGGTCGTCGGCTTCCACAACGCGCGCGAGGCGTTTGCCGCCGAGCATACCAGTATCGTCGCGGCCAGTGTCGACGACGCCGCGACGCATCTGCGCTGGGCGCGCGAGCTGGGCGGAATCAGCTATCCGTTGCTGGCCGACGAGGGCGGTGCGCTTGCCCGGGCCTATGGCGTGTTCGACGAGCGCGAAGGCCTCGCGATGCGCGCGACCTTCATCCTCGATTCCAAACGCACCATCGTCTACTGCGTCGCGAGCCCGGTGAACGTCGGCCGCAGCGTGAGCGAGACCCTGCGCGTGGCGTGCGCGTTGCGCTCGGGGCGGATGTGCCCGGCGGATTGGGAACCCGGCGGCCAATTCGGTCCGGCCGGCCATAAAGACTGATCCCGGCTCCAATTGAGCGAGCGTGGCGGCCCTCGATCCAAGCGAAAAGAAGCGCCTCATCGAGCGCCTCTCCAGCATCCGCGAAATCGTCTTCGGGATGCAGGACGGAATTCTCACCACGGCTGGCGTGCTCGCGGGACTAAGCGGCGCCGTCGCGGTCCATCGCCAGGTGATCCTCGCCGCGCTCGCCTCGACTGCCGCCGGCGCGCTCTCGATGGGCGCGGGCGCCTACCTTGGGACGCGGGCCCAGACCGAAGTGCTGACGAGCGAGCTGGAACGCACCCGCCAAGAGACCGCCGCCGAACCCTACGTGCTCCAGGAAGGATTGCTCCATCAACTCGAGCGCGAGGGGCTGAGCCGCGAGGCCTCCTACCGCGTGGTCCAGCTCCTGAGTTCCGCCCCGCAGGCGTTGCTCTCCACCGCCGAGGTCAAGATGTACGGGCTAAGCCGCCAGGCGCTGGGCAGCGCGGCCGCCGACGGCGTCACGATGGGCGGCGCGTTCCTCACCGGCGCACTGGTGCCGCTGCTGCCGTTCATTCTGATTCCGTCCGCCGGGCCGGGCGATTACTTGGGGCTCATCGCCGCGATGGCGACGACGGCGCTGGCGCTGTTCGCGGTCGGCTACTTCCAGGGATGGTTGGCGCAGCGCGGACGGCGATGGCCTTCGGGCCTGCGCTTTCTGGCGATCGCGATGGGCGCGGCGGTGGCCGGCTACCTCATCGGATTGGCGATCGCGCCGCTGGGCGGCGCCGCGCCCGGGCAATGAAACCCGCGCGCAGCCGCGCTTCGCTTCACCCGGCGCTCAACCTCTGGCGAGCGGCAGGCGCATCCGGATCTCACAGCCGCCGGTGGCGCGGTTGGCGGCCTCGATGACACCGCCGTGCAGGCGCACGATCTCGCGGCTCAGCGCGAGGCCAAGCCCGCTGCCCACGCCGTTGGCGCTGCGGCTGCGATAGAACGGATCGAAGACGTGATCGAGGTCGCCCGGATCGATTCCGGGTCCGTTATCGCGCACCGAGAGCAGCGCCATCGGCCCCTCGGCGGCAACGCCGATTTCGATCCGGCCGCGCGCGGGAGTGAACTTGACCGCGTTATCCAGCAGGTTGAGCACGACCCGGCGCAGATCGCCGGCGCTCCCCCGCACCACGATTCCCGCGCCCGCGTCGATCGCGAATTCCTGATGTTTGGCTTCGGCCAGCGTCCGCGCCATCGCGGACGCCTCGGCCGCGATGGCGCCCAAGTCCACCGCCTCGCGTTGCAAGCCGGGCGCGGCGTCGAGCCGCGCCAGCGCGAGCAGGTCTTCCGCGATCGCGCATAACCGCTCGACTTCGCCCGCCGCCTGCTCCAGCGCCGCGCGGCTCTCCTCGGCGCCGCGCGGCCGTTGCAGCGTGACCTCGAGTCCGCTGCGCAGCACGCTCAGCGGAGTGCGCAATTCATGGGCGGCTTCGGAGACAAAGCGCCGCTGCGCAGCGGAGGCGCGTTCGAGGCGCTCGAGCAGGTGGTTGATGGCCTCGATGAGTTGCCACGCTTCATCGTGGACCCGCGGCAACGCCAGGCGCTGGCGCAAATCGCGCGGCCCGATACGGGCCAGCGCGCCGGTGACTTCATTTACCGGGGTGAGCGCCCAGGCTGACATCCGGTAGCCGCCGGCGACGCATAGCGCCAAAATGATTGGTATGACCAGCAGCAGAATTCTCCGCAGATGCGCGATGGTGCGGCGGACGGCGGCGGCATCGGCCCCATCCTGCAACCAGGCTTGCTCTCCGTTCACCCGCAGCGCGACGATCGCGAAGCGGTAGCGGTGCGCGCCGCCCTCGACCATCGATTGCGCCGCGGGCAGGGCGTCAGGCAGGTCGGCATTGGCGTCGCCGGCGTCGAAGACCGGATGGCCGCCGACGATCAGGCGCACCCGGCGCCGCGGCCCCAAATCCCTTTCCTGGCTCAGGCGCTGGAGAATAAGCGGGATGTTGCCGGCGGTGGAGTGGGCAATGGTGGCCGCGGTGGTGTCGGCTTCTTCCATCAGGGCCGCGTCGAGTGTCCCCCACATCGCGCGCGAGAACATCACAATAATGAGTAATCCGGCCGCGAACAGGATGAGCGCGGTGATCGCGGTCCAATAGACAGTCAACCGCAGCCGAATACTCAATTGAGGCCCTTCGCCTTGCCGTCATTCGCGGGCAATTCGACGCGCAGCATGTAGCCGGCCCCGCGCACGGTGACAATCAGCGGCGGTTGCGACGGCGGTTGATTGACCAGCTCGATCTTCTGGCGCAGGCGGTTGATGAATACCTCGACGATGTTCGACAGGGCATTGTAGTCCGCGCCCCACACCGCCTCTCCGATCATGTCCCGCGTCACCGCCAGCCCGGCGTGGCGGACCAGGAATTCAAGCACCATCAATTCCTTGGGCGACAGATCCAGCGCGCGGCCGCTGCGCGTGGCCGCGCGGCGCGCAGTGTCGATGGCGATATCGCCGGCTTCCAGCACCGCCTGGCCGGCCGCCCGCCGGCGGCGCAGCAGGGCGCGCACGCGCGCCAGCAGTTCGTTGAAGGCGAACGGCTTGGTCAGGTAATCGTCGCCGCCCGTGTCCAGCCCGCGCACCAGTTCGTCGGTGGAGTCGCGCGCGGTCAGGATGAGGACCGGGAGCACGGCGCCGGCCGCGCGCAATTCGGCCAGGAACTCGATCCCGTCCTGGCCGGGCAGGCGCAGGTCAAGCAGCATCAGGTCGTATCCGTTGCGTGCGAGCGACTGGCGCGCGGCTTCGGCGCTCGGCGCGAGGTCGACGGCAAAGCCCGCTTCGCCAAGTCCGCGCTTTAAATTGGCGGCGAGCTTCGCTTCGTCTTCAACTACGAGCAGACGCGCGGCGGCGGGCATCGTGGGCCTCTGGCGGTTTGCGCTCCGGCCTTCAACAGGCCGCTACGAGCGTACAACGGCGGACGGGCGACTGGAATGTTCGTACGCTTCGCACTGCCAACCGAGGTTGATCTCGGCGGCCCAACACAGGCTACACCTTGTCCATGATTTCGACGCGGAAACGCTCGAGCTCGGAGCTCTCGAGCGTCTTTAGCGGATGCCCGGCGAGCGTTCGATCGACGCCCAGCTCGGCCAGCCGGCGCACATCGGCGGCGGTGAGCGGCTTGCCGGTGCGCAGGCTAAGCGTGATTTCGATCGGCCGCGTGCGCCCCGCCGCGCGCGCGTATTCGCCGAGCCGCGAAATCAAGCTGCGCGTTTCGTCCAGGCTGTGCGCGATCCCGTACCATCCGTCGCCCAGCTTTACCGCGCGCTTGAGCGCGGGCTCGCTGGTGCCGCCGAAAACGATCGGCGGATGCGGCTGCTGGATGGTCTTGGGCATGAACTTCATCCCCTGGGTCGCGACCGTCTTGCCCTGGTAAAGCGGATCGCTCTTGCTCCACAGCTCGATCATCAATTCCAGGTACTCGCGCGTGCGCAGCGCGCGGTCCTCGAACTTCATCCCGACCGCCGCGAACTCCTCCTTGAGCCAACCGATGCCGACGCCGAAGATGACGCGGCCCTGGCTCAGATGGTCAAGCGTGGCGATCGCCTTGGCGGTGGCAAAGGCGTTGCGCAGCGGCAGGACGAAAATGCCGGTGGCCAGGCGAATCCTGGTGGTCAGCGCGGCGACGTAGGCGAGCGCGAGCAGCGGATCGTGAAACGGCGCGTCGGGCGGCGCGGGAAAGCGGCCGTCGGCCGTGTACGGATAGGCCGAGGCCTGCTTCACCGGCATGATCAGATGCTCGGGGATCCAGGCCGACTCGAAGCCGAGCCGCTCGGCCTGGCGTACGTCGGCGGCGATCGCGTCGCCGCGCTGCCTGGTGATGAAGGTGCCGAATTTCATGCGCGCATACCTCGGCGCAAACTGGCGCTTCTAGTAGATCGGACCGAAAGCCGCGCGCGCATGGCGCTCGAGCGCCTCGCGAAAGTCCGGATGGGCGATCGCGATCAGCCGCCGCGCGCGTTCCTCCATGCTTATGCCGCGCAGATGGGCCGCGCCGTACTCGGTGGCCACGATATCGACGTCGGAGCGCGCCGTGGTGACGACCGGCTCGCTGAGCGCGGCCACGATCCGGCTGACCTTGCCGCCGCGGGCCGTAGCCGGCAGCGCGATTATCGATTTGCCGCCGCGCGAGCGCCGCGCCGCGCGCACGTAGTCGACCTGGCCGCCGACCGCGCCGATGTAAACTCCGCCGGCGACCTCGGCATTGACCTGGCCGCTTAAGTCGACCTCGATCGCCGAGTTGAGCGAAATGAACCCGTCGATTCGCGCCAGCAGTTCGACGTTGTGCGTGATGCTGAGCGGCACCAGCCGCAGCGCCGGGTTGCGATGGGCGAAGCCGTAGAGCCGCCGCGTACCCAACAGCGTCCCGGCCACATTCACGCCGCGGTCAAACGGCTTGGTCTCGTTGGTCACCGCGCCCGCCTCGATCAGATCCACCACGCTGTCGCTGATCATCCCCGAATGCAGCCCCAGCCGGCGATGCCCGTGCAGCGCGTTAAGGATCGCGCTCGGCATCGCGCCGATTCCCATCTGGATCACCGCGCCGTCGGGCACCAGCGCCGCGACCTGCCGCGCGATCCGGTTGTCGGTTTCGCTCGGCGCCCGCGTGGAATGCTCCAGCGGCGGACGCGAGGTGCGCACGATATAATCGACGCGCCCCATGTCGAGCGGCGCGTCGGCGTAGGTCCACGGCACGCGATCGCTGACTTCGGCGATCACCGTGCGCGCGCGGCGCATCGCGATCTTCAGATAATCATTGGAAATTCCCATGCTGTATTCGCCGCCGGGCGCGGCGGGCGGGCTCAGCTGGAGAAACACCACGTCGGATTTTAGAATGCCGCTGTCGAACAGGTACTCCACGTCCGAGAGCTGGCCGGGGATCAGCCGCAGCACACCGGCGTCGACCAGCCGGCGCTGCGTTCCGATCGCGCTCAGGCTGAGGAAGGTCAGGCGGTCGGCGTGCTCGGGTCGCAAGGTCTCCGAAAATGCCGGGCCGAGAAACAGCGTGATCGGGCCGATCGCGTGGCGCTGCGCGACCAGCGCCTGCGACAGCGTCAGCGGCTCACCGGTGCCCTGCCCCCAGACCACCGTGTCGCCGCGCCGGATGTGGCGCGCGAGCTCAAGGTCTTCCGCTCGCAGTTCGATGGTCATCGTGAAAGCGCTCGCAGTGCGGTGGTCATCGTGAAAGGCGGCGGAAGGCGGCTGGACGAAGGGCTCCTCGGGCGGCGGCGCTAGTCGGCGGACAGATTCGCGATCCGCGTGCGGCGGCTGGGCCGGCGCCGCGCCCGTGCGGAAATCGCCCGCAGCGGCCGTGTCCGGCGGTTAAGACGGATTCCGGGCATCGGCGCGGGCGGCGCTTCCAGCCGCGCGTCGTCCTGCATCAGGAGAAAGAAGAACATGTTGGCGATGACTATCTTCGTAAGCCCGATCATCGACACCAGCGCCGCCGTCAGCACCCACTTCGAGTAGTCGTGGCCAAGCCATCCCGTCTTCACCGCGATCGCCAAGGTCGCAACCGCCGCCACGATGATGACGCCCAC
>JAKAVN010000167.1 GCA_021827495.1 Deltaproteobacteria bacterium
ACTTCTGTGAGACGACAAGTGACCGCCTACTTGAGCGAAGAGGAATTCGTCCGGCTCCGCGACGAAGCCGACGAACGCGGCATCACGCTCTCGCGTTACATCAAGGAGCGGCTGTTTCAGTCCGACGGCGGCGGACTGACATTCTCCGACGCGCAACTGGCTGCGACCGAAAAACGGATCATCGAAGCCGCACGCACCTCGGCCACGCAAAGCCAAAAACCGATCGCGCAGCAGCTCACCACCCTGCTCGCGATGCTCGATCAGTTCGCGCTCAGCATGCTGAGCCATCTGCCGGAGATTCCCGAAGCGCAGCGCAAGTCGGCGCTTGCGTCCGGCGTTCGCCGGCATCGCGGATGGCGGGCAGAAGTCGAAGAGACGCTGAAGGCGATGGAACCCGCTTCAACCTCGCGAAAGAAGATAGCCGCCGACAACGGAGAACACCCATGATCGCGGCTCAACAGCTTCAGGAACGGCGGCTCGACGAATTGCTACGCCGCCAACTGGGTCCGCAGATTCTCTCGGCCATCGCCGATCCGAACGTGACCGAAATCATCGTCAACGAGGACGGCCGGGTCTGGTTTGAGTCGTACGGCAAAGGCATGCACGAGGCAGGACTGACGCTCGCCGCATCCCAGGTGGAGGGCCTAATCGGGACGGTCGCGGCGTCGCTCGGATCTGTCGCAAACCCGGACAACCCGATCGTCGAAGGCGAATTGGCGATTGGCGGCATTCGCTTCGAGGGCCTGCTTCCGCCCGTCGCGCGCAAGCCTTGTTGCGTCATGCGCAAGCCCGCCCAGGTGCTCTACACGATCGACGATTACGTGCGCGACGGAATTTTGAGCGAAGCGCACGCGGAGGTTTTCAGAAAAACAATCGACGATCGGCTGAACATCGTCATCGCGGGCGGAACCGGCTCTGGCAAGACGACACTCGCGGGCGCGCTTATCAATGAGATGGTCGAGCGCTCCGGTCCGAACGAGCGCTACGTGATTATCGAAGACACTCTCGAAATCCAGTGCCGGGCACGGAACCTCGTTCAACTTCACACCACTGAAAGTGCCGACATGACGCGGCTGGTGCGCACGACGATGCGCCTGCGGCCGGACCGGATCATCATCGGCGAGGTGCGCGGCGCCGAGGCGCTCGCGCTGCTCAAGGCCTGGAACACCGGCCATCCGGGAGGGGTGACGACGATTCACGCCAACAGCGCGCGAGCTGCGCTGACACGGCTTTCGAGTCTGGTTCAGGAAGCCGGCGTACCACCCCAGCCGGAGCTGGTCGCGGAAACCATCAACCTGCTCGCCTTCATCGTCCGCACCCCGGCAGGGCGGCGCGTCAAGGAAATAGTGCGCGTGCAAGGGTACGACCTTCGCGACGGATTCAAACTCACGCCGGTGGAGGTGAACTCATGAATCCCGAATATCAGATGCTCTATGCGCTCACCGTCATCGCTGCCTCAGCGACGCTCGGCAGGGTCATGACTCAATCGAAGGCCGGATTGCTGGACTGGATCGCGCTCAGAAGTCTCGCGCTGCTTTTCGCGCAGGTATTCCTGATAGCTGCGGGACCGTCACTTTAATCAGGACTCGAGAAAGGAGGCCGGAAAAATGAAGAGGTTTCGAATTGCTCGTGCGGCATGGGTCGCGCGAATAATCGCGGGAATCGGAGCAAACCTGATCTCGCTTTGGCTCACCACCCTGATTTTTCCGCGCTCGGAATCGGGGGTGCCGCTTGATGGCCCGGCTGAGAATCTGGCTTGGCTGGTTTCCTTGCCGATCGCAACCTCGCCAATCGCTCACGCAGTTGGGCTTGCAATGATCATTCTTGCGGCGCCGCTGTGGGTGCTCGCGGACCCAGCGGGAGCACGCGGACGCGTGGAGCAAAGAGCGCAGCTTTAAGAACATGACTCACAGCCCCGTCAGGGCCTAAGGATAAGGAGGTCGAGGAAATGAAGAGGTTCAACCGGATCAAGGGTTCGGTGGCGAAATGGGCGGCGCTTGCCAGCTACGCCTTCGGCATCGTCACGATCGTGTGCCCGGTCAAAGCGTTTGCCGCCATCGTAGGCGGTGGCGCGCTGCCGTGGGATTTGCCGCTCACCACACTTCAGACCGACTTGCAGGGACCGGTCGCGCATGCCGTCACGACGGCCGCGATTATCGGCGCCGGCATCATGTGGTCGGTCACCGAGCACGGCACCGGCGTGCGCAAGATGTCGGCACTCGCCTTCGGCGGTTCATGCGCGCTGGGCGCAACCCAACTCATGACTACGCTCTTCCCGATGGGCGGAGCGCTGTTCTAGGCGATGGAGGATCGGACGATGGCGCAAGACGAACGGCGGGTGAGCACGATTCATCAATCGCTCACCCGCCCGATCCTGCTCGCGGGCGCGGAACGGCAGCTTGCGATCGCAAACTGGATCACGGCGGCGGCCCTGATTCTAGGTTGCGGACTCCATTGGTACACGATCGCAATGGGCGTCCTGCTGGTCACTGTAGGCCATTGGGCGCTGGTCCAAGCCGCCAAGTTCGATCCGCGACTCAGCCAGGTTTACGTCCGCCACATCCGCTTCCAGGATTACTACCCGGCGTGCGCGGCGATTTCCGCTCCGCCACCTCGCATCCGCCCATCGGTGCCGACGCCGAAAGAAATGCGCGCCTGATGGCCAGGGGGACCAGTCATGTTTCTTAAAGAATTCACCGATCTCAGACGCAAGCGTCCGAAGCTGCTCGGGCTTCCCGACCAACTCAACTACGCGATCCCTGTCGATGACTTTACGATCGCGCTCAAGGACGGCGCGTTCCTGTCGGCGTTCGAGTGCTCGGGACTGGACCTCAACTCGGCCAGCGCCGAGGAGCTTGACGCGCATCGCGCGCAGGCCAATCGGGCGCTCGCGCGTCTCGACGACGGCTTTATGTACAACGTCGATCTCATCCGCCATCCGAGCGTCGAGTATCCTGACCGGACCTTCCCTGATCCGGTCAGCGCGATGCTCGATCGCGAGCGCGAGGTCCAGTACTCGGCCGAGGGCCGCCACTTCGAGACCCGGTGCGTGCTGACGATCACCTACCGGCCACCCGCCGACGTGCAGACGAAGATCGCCGCAGTCTTTCTGTCCGGCGCACCCAAGCAGGTGAACTGGCGCCGACATCTCGATTGGTTCCAGGAGCGGTTGCGCGAGTTCACCGATGCCGTAAGTCTCGTCTGGAAGCTTACGTCGCTCGAGATGCCCGCGCTGCTGTCCCATCTGGCGACGTGCATCATCGGCCGGACGCGCGAAATCGCCGCGCCACGCCCGCCGATTTTTCTGGACGCGGTGCTTGGCAATCAAGACTTTTTCGCGGGCTTCAAGCCGCGCATCGGCGGAAGGCATATCCGGGTCGTGGCGCTGTCCGGCTTCCCGCCGTTCTCGTATGCCGAGATGGTCGTGTTCCTGAGCGAACTGCCGATCTGCTACCGCTATTCAATTCGCGGGATCCCGGTCGGGCCGAGAACCGCAATTAGCCAGTTGTCCGTCTATCGCCGGAACTGGTTTCAGAAGCGGCTGGGGCTGCGCGGCGTGATCAGCGAGCACTTCGGTTCCGGCGCGGGCGCGGCGTTTCACAATCAGCACGCGCTCCGGATGGCGGCCGACGCCGACGAGGCGATCACCGAGGCCGAGGGCGGAGCGATCCGCTACTGCTACGTAACACCGAAGGTCATCATTACCGAGGATTGCGCAGAAATCGCCGACGAGAACGCGCAGCTCGTTTTCAAGGTTTGCCAGAATATCGGTTTCGATCCGCGCATCGAAACCATCAACGCGGTCGAGGCCTGGCTCGGATCGCTGCCGGGCCACGGCTGGTACGACATCCGCCGGCCGCTGGTCAACACGCAGAATCTCGCTGACATTCTACCGCTAACGAGCATTTGGCCGGGACTCGCAATAAACCCATGCCCCTACTATCCGGAAGGAACGCCAGCGCTCTGCTACGGCGCAACCACCGGGAGCACTCCCTTTCGCTTCAACCTGCATGTCGGTGATACCGGACACACCGGAATCTACGGGCCGACCGGGAGCGGCAAGAGCGTCGCCCTTGGAGCGCTCGCCGCGAACTTCCGAGCAGTCCCGGACGGACAGCTTTTCTTTTTCGACAAGGGCTACTCCGCGTACGTGCTCACCAAGGCGCTGGGTGGGCAGCACCTCGACCTCGGCGAAGATGACGTTCCCCTGCAACCGCTCGCGCGGGTCGATGACGAAACCGACCGGATGAAGCTGCAGGGGCTGCTCGAAGACTGGCTCGAATTGCAAGGCGTGCGGCTCGTCCCCAATCAGCGCAAGGCGCTCTGGCGCGCCCTCACGCTGGTTGCCGAAGGTCCGGCGGAACAGCGCACCATCAGCAATCTCGTCACCCAGGTGCAGGACAGCGTGGTCCGCGACGGACTCAACGCGTTCTCGCTCGCCGGTCCGCTCGGACGATTCCTCGACGCCGACCGTGACGTGATGCTCGAAGGACGATTCGTCACCTTCGAGCTCGAAACTCTGATGGCGATGGGACCGAAGGTTATCGTGCCGGTCGCCACGTATCTGTTTCATCGGATCGATCAGCGCCTCGACGGACGGCCTACCCTCATCATCCTTGACGAGGCGTGGGTGATGCTGACCAACAGCGTCTTCGGTGCGAAGATCGAGGAGTGGTTGCGGACGCTGCGCAAGAAGAACGCGGCCGTCGTACTGGCGAGCCAGAGCCTGAGCGAGATCGCGAACTCACCGCACCGCGACGTGATTCTTGAGTCCTGTCCCACAAAGCTTTACCTGCCCAACCCCGAGGCGAAGAACGCCACGAGCCACGAGATGTACCGGCATTTCGGACTTACCGACCGACAAGTGGAGATAATCGCCGAGGCTACACCAAAGCGTCACTACTATTATGTCTCACCGCTCGGGCGGCGGCTGTTCCAGTTTTCGCTCGGACCCGCCGCGCTCGCCTTCATCGGCGCCGGCTCCAAGGACGACATCCTTGCCGCGCGCCGGATGATCGACCAGCACGGCGAGCGCTGGACCATGGAATGGCTCCGCGTCCGCGGATTGGACGATTGGGCGGAGTACCTCGACAAGCTTCGCGGCGAAGTCGAAGCTCCGCTCACCGCAATGCTCGATGCCAGCGGCGTGCCGCCGATTCATGCCAATGGACGGACACATCAAGAGGAGGTACGGCAATGAAGCCGAACAGATCATCCTGGATACTCCGGGCATTTCTGATCGCAGTTGCTTGTTTGCTGGTTGAATCCGACCCCGCGCTCGCGCAGCTCGGCGGCGGAACGCAGATCGTCTTCGACCCGACCATGTTCGCGCGGCAGATGCAGCAGCTTCAGCAGGAAACCACCACCGTCACCAACCTCGCCCAGCAGCTTCAATACGTGATCAAGAACACGACCGGCGGCGGCGCGGGCGTATGGCAGTCAAATCAGAACCTGCTCACCACTCTCGGGAACCTGATCAACGAGCAGGAAGGCCTGTCGTACACGGCGCAAGGCCTGACGCAGCAGTTCCAGCAGCTCTATCCGGGCTACAACACCGCGACCACAGCGGGCGTTCAGAGTCCCCGGGCAACCACGGAAACCACACTTAACACGCTGAACGGAGCACTCGCGTCCGCGCAGGCCCAGGCCCAGGACTTTCAGGCCGAGCAGGCAAGCCTCCAGGGCCTTGAACTCAAGAATCAAACAGCAGTAGGCAGGCTTCAGGCAATCCAGGTCAGCAACGAAATTGCTCTCGCCCAGGTCCAGCAGGTTCAGATGCTGCGTCAGCTCGTGATGGCAATGATGAACTCGCAGAACGTCGCGGCGGCGGACAAGCTCAACAACCAGGTGCAGAGCAGCCTTGCGGCGCAGGCGCTGTTCTCAGCGCCGCCGTCCGCCGGCATCCCTGACATTTTCCACGATGCTCCCCCACCCCCTCAGCCATAGGACCACCATGCGAAGAGGTTAGTCGTGAAGAAAACCAAAAATCCGCTGATTCTTGTCTTCGCCATCATCGGTGTGTGCGCGGTGCTCTACGGCGTCTGGCACCTGTACAACCAGCAGGTAGCCGAAGAACGGGCGCGTGCTCTCTTCGCGGCCCCTGCATCATCCGGCGTGCCAGACATTTTCCACAATGCTCCGCCGCCGCCTCAGCCGTAGACCGGGTAACCCCGCTTAAGGAGACACCCTCATGAGCAATTTCAACGATATCGCGGCGCAGTTCTATACCGCTGGCGCCAAATACAGTGTGGCGATCCAACCATACGCTCTCAAGCTGTTCATCGGTCTATTACTGATCGACATCCTCGTTACATGGATTCAGTTCACAGCGGAGGGTCAGCTGGATTCGTCGCACTTTCTAGGTCGAGTGATAAAGCACATTCTCAGTGGCGGCTTTGTCTACTTGATGATCGTCAACGCCTTCTCATGGATGAACGCGGTCGTCAGGAGTTTTTCCGGTATCGGCGCTGCGGTCACTGGTCTTCCCGCCCTCAGCCCGCAGACCGTCCTCCAGATCGGGAGCAACATGGCCAGCACGATCTTCAATGCCCCAGCCACTACCAGCATGGTCACGAATCTCGAACTGGCCATCGTTCAAAGCGTATCCGCCTTCATCGTGCTCCTTGCTTTCGTTATTACCGCGGCGATGCTCCTGCTTACCCTGATCGAGTCGTACCTTGTCGTTGGCGGCGGAGTAATCCTGCTGGGGCTTGGCGCCAATCGCTTCACTGCCCCCGCGGCCGAAGGTTACTTCGGCTACGTCATTCGGGTAGGTGTCCGGCTGCTTTTCTTCTACCTGGTGCTCGCCATCGGAGTGCAGATGGCCAACCAGTGGAGCGCGGCGCTTACCGCCGCGTGCAAACCCGTTCCCGCCACCCTCCCTTGGTGGACCACTTACGGCGTGCCGCCCAGCTCGATCATGACCACGGTTTGCTCCGGAAGTCTTCCTGTGGCTGACATGCTCACCTATACCGCATTTGCGATCGTCTTCATGATTGTGAGCATCGCTGTGCCGCACATGGCTGCGGGCATCGCCGGCGGCACTGTCGGTCTCGCACTTAGCCACGCCTTCGAGGCCGCGTTCATCACCCAATCGGTCATTCGACCGATCACCAGCGCGCTTCAGACCGGATTCAACAAAGTTGCACAGAACGGCAACGGCAGCGCGGGCAACAACAGCGAAGCGACTGGCTGGGTCAAGGCGATGGATTT
>JAKAVN010000168.1 GCA_021827495.1 Deltaproteobacteria bacterium
CTGGTCGCCGCCCAAGCCGGCGCCGCGATGGCGTCCGACCGCATCGATTTCATCGATGAAAATGATGCAGGGGGCGTGCTTCTTGCCTTGCACGAACAGGTCGCGCACTCGCGAGGCGCCCACCCCGACGAACATCTCAACGAAATCCGAGCCCGAGATCGAGAAGAACGGCACTCCCGCCTCGCCGGCAATCGCGCGGGCCAGCAGAGTTTTGCCCGTGCCCGGCGGGCCCACCAGCAATACGCCCTTGGGAATTCGGCCGCCCAGGCGCGTGAAGCGCTTGGGATCCTTGAGGAACTGGATTATCTCCTCCAGCTCATCCTTGGCCTCATCGATACCTGAGACGTCGGCAAAAGTGACCTTATGGGTATTCTCGGTCAGCAGCTTGGCGCGGCTTTTGCCAAAAGACATCGCCTTGCCGCCGCCGATCTGCATCTGGCGCATGAAAAAAATCCACACCCCCACCAGCAGCAGCATCGGGAACCACTGCACCAGCATCACCATCCACCAGGGATCGCCCTCGGCTGGCTTGGCTTCGATCTGTATGTTCTTGGCGCGCAGGGTCTTGACCAAGTCAGGGTCCGCCGGCGCGTAGGTCTTGAAATGCTCGCCGTTGACAATGACGTGGATGGTGCTGCCCTGGATGGTGACCTTGGAGACCTGCCCCTTTTCAACCTGGTTCAGGAAGTCGGAGAAGATTTCCTCGGGCTCCTTGACCTGCTGGCGGCTGAACATATTGAACAGCAGCAAGAACATCAGTCCGAGCGCGAGCCAAAGGGCGATACTGCGGGAAAACTGGTTCATTCTTGGTTAAAGGGTACCATGCGGCTTCATTTGCAAGCAACGCATCGCTGGCAAACCCGCGGACGGCTCGCTACGCGCGCAGGGGGCCTTCAACTGCGCGTAAACGCAGGACCCGCACGGTTTCCGGGTTGATCAGCGCGACCCGGCCTCGAGCCATTCCCGGCAGCCATGCCACCTGCCCCTCGACCGTCACCACCGGGAAGGTCAGACGCCGCGACCGCGGCAGTTTGCGGTCAACGAAGATGTCGTGGAGCTTGCGCGTTCCCTCCATGCCAAGCGGAGCGATCCGGTCGCCGGGTGCGAAGTTGCGCACGGCCACGCCGGAGGCGGCCCGGTCCGCGTCGAAGCAAGCCTCGTAAAGGTCGGCGGGCATCGCTACGGCGCCGGCCGGCATCAGACTCGAATGAAAAACGAAACGCGCCTGCGGCACGCCGGTGAGGCCCTCGCGCGCAAGCGGGACGGCAAACCCGCCTGCGGCAAGCGCGAGCTGGCCGGCAACTTCGGGATGCCGTTGCAGCGCAAGCGCGAGGTAGCGCCGCTCGGCACGCCAACCGCCGGGCAGGTCGAGGGTGGCGCTGGGAGATTCGCCCAAGCATAGCCGGCGCAAGCCGTCGATATGGCGGCGGGTGATACGGCGGAGGTTCCCGATTCGGCTGGCGAGAAATTCCCGCAGCAGCGCCGCGGAAAGCGCCGGATGCAACCCGGCGAAGCCGCCAAGGTTCAACATGGAGCCGCACGCGCTCTCGTGGAGGCGAAGGCCAAGCTCGGTCCGCGCCGCCAGGCCGACAAAGTCATCGAGCTCGCGCAGCTCTCCCGCCAGCGCGGCGAGTCGGCGGCGCAATCCCGGCGCGAAGCCGCGCTCCAGCGCGGGCAACAGCTCGAGACGGACGCGGTTGCGCAGAAAACCCCGATGCGCGTTGCTGCTGTCGCTCACGAAGCGCGCGCCGATCGAATCAAGATAGCGCAGGATTTCGTGCCGCCAGGCGCGCAGCATCGGCCGCACGATCGCCACCGCATGCGGCGCCCGAGTTCCCGACTCGGCCATCGCGCCGAGCCCGGCCGCACCCGCGCCGCGCAGCAACCGGAGCATCACCGTCTCGGCCTGGTCGTCCGCATGATGGGCGGTCACGATATGCGAAGCGCCGAGCCGTTTCGCCGCTTCGGCGAGAAATGCATAGCGGGCCTCGCGCGCCCGCTCCTCGAGATTGGGCGCGGCGGGATCGAGGTCGGCGGTTTGCTCGACGACCAGTTCGACGCCGAGCGCCGAACAAAGATCGCGCACGAAGGCCTCGTCGCGGCCGGACTCCGCGCCGCGCAAGCGATGGTTCAGATGGGCGGCCGCGAGGCGATAACCGAAGCGCGGCGCAAGCTCGCGCAGGGCATGGAGCAGCGCCACCGAGTCGGGACCGCCCGAGAGCGCGAGCAGAATTGATTCGGCGGTCGATTCGCCAGCCGAATCCGCGGAGGCCTTGGCGCGGCCGAGGCCCGCGCGTTCGAGCGCCCGGGCGATCTTGCCGACCAAGTCTGATTTTGCCGCCGACTTCATCGTGCATTCCCGCATCGGATGCCGGGCCAGAGCGGAAATTGACCGCGCGCGGTTGAAGCGCAAGACCAAAGCGCAAGACCAAAGCGCAAGAGTAAAGCGTATGACGGTCCACCCCACCGCCGCAATCGGTGCGCCCCACGGCAGGAAACGAGGGCGGGCGCGCTCAGCGATTCATCTGGTCGAGCAAGTTGAGGATTATATCGATGCCGGGGAGGTTGACCTCGAGCTCCTCGGCGAGCGTGCGGATAAGCCGGGCGCGCCGCAGCGCCTCGGGCGCGTAGAGCATCTCGCGGCGGCCGTCGAACTCGACCACGCGGGCGGGAGCAAGCAGTTCTTCGTGTTCCCAAATCGCAAGCTCGCGCTCGCTCACCCCGCTCAGCACGCGGAACGCTTCACGGCTGACCAGCGCGCCCGCACTGGGAATCCCGCGCCGGCCGCTTCCTGAAAGGACCTTGCCACGCCGCGCCATCGGACTACTCGCGCATCAAATCGGCTCGCGGGTCGGGCACCGCACGGGCCCGGCGCCGATCGGCGAAATCCTGCATCAGCTTGCGCTCATCGTCAGTCATGTCGGTCGGCGCCAGCACCTTGAGTTCATAGAGAAGGTCGCCCGACGCATCCTTGCCGCGCCCGGGCAGGCCGCGCCCGCGCAGACGCATCACCCGCCCGCTCTGGCTGCCGGGCGGAATCTTGAGTGAGACCCGCCCGTCGAGCGTCGGCACGGTTATCTCCGAGCCCAGCGCCGCCTCGTAGTCCCACACCGGCAGCTCGCAGCGCAAGTCGCGTCCGCTGACGCTGAAGACGCGGTCGGGCCTAAGGCGCACGGTAAGGAACAGGTCGCCGTTGAGATCCGCGCGCGGACCCTTGCCGCCCTGCCCCTTAAGCCGCATCCGGGTGCCGTCGACCACACCCGGCGGAATCGTGACCTCGAGCGAGCGATGGGCTGGAAGCGTGCCACGGCCGCGACAGAGCGGGCAGGGCTCGGCGGAGCGGATGACGCGCATTTTGCCGCGGCGCTCTTCGCGCGCGACCACGCCAGTGCCGCCGCACTGTGTGCAGCCATCCTCGGCGTTGAGTGCGATACGCATTTTGGCGCCGCGCATCGCGTCGCGCAGCGGGACCGCGACCTCGGCGTCGATGTCGCGTCCGTGCGGCGGCTCTTCGCTTATGTCGTAGCCGGAAAAGCCGCGCGGGGCGCGGCCGCCGGCGCCGCGGCCGGCAAATCCGCCGCCCAGCCCGCCGAAGAAATGTTCGAAGAAGTCGCTGAAGCCGCCACCACCACCGGCGCCGGCTTCGCCTGGCCTGTAACCGCCGCCGGGCGGAGCCCCGGTCCAGCCGTAGCGGCGCATCATCTCTTCTTCAGTGGTGCCGCGCTCCCAGTCCGCGCCGAGCTCATCGTACTTTTTGCGCTTGGCCGGGTCGCTGAGGACCTGGTAGGCCTCGTTGATTTGCTTGAAGCGCAGCTCGGCGTCCTTGTTGTTGGGATTGACGTCGGGATGGTGCTTGCGGGCGAGCTTGCGGTAGGCCGACTTGATCTCGGCCTGCGCAGCGCCGCGCTCGACGCCCAGCGTCTTGTAGTAGTCGCGAAATTCCATCTAAGCGCCGCTCACTCCCGCTCGCACGACCTCAGCGGCCATGTCCCGCATAATATCCCGCACAAGCTCCCGCACAATCCGCACAATCCAAAGATGCGCACGATCATTCGCCGCGACAAGCCGCGCTCATCGTTCAGGAACCTGGGCGGGCTGCGGGCTGCGGCGGGCCGGCGCCTTCCTCCAGCGCGCGCATCCGCGCCTCCATCGCGCGCAGCTCGGCCTCCAGCACCGCCTGGCGGCGCCAGATGAAGATGACGTAGCCAAAGATCACCGCGAAGATTATCGCGTAGGCCACGAACAGGTAGCTCAGGTTCTCCATCAGCGATTTTCCACCTCAAGCGCCGCCATCATGAATCCCATCAGGAGTGTCTTCATCAGGAATCCTGCGCCGCGGCCTCGGCCAGCGCCAGCGAACGCGCCAGCGCACCGAGGCGCGTATGCATCCGAAGCGTGGCGAAGCGCAGGCACAGGATCCAGATGAAGAGCGTGGTAAACGCGGCGAGCGAGACCAGCAGCGTCGCGACCATCCGCGGGTCCTCGAGTCCATGGCCGCCCTGGCGGGTGACCAGCACCGCCGGATGGATCGTGCGCCACAGGCGCACCGAGACGATCACGATCGGCACGTCGAGCGCGGCGACGATTCCAACCACCGCGCCGAAGCGCGCGCCCTGCTCGGAATCACCCGCCATCGCGCGCAGCATCAGGTAGCCGCCGTACAAAAGCCACAGGATTAGCGTGGTCGTCAGGCGCGAGTCCCAGGTCCACCATGCGCCCCAAATCGGCTTGGCCCAAATCGACCCCGTCACCAACACCAGCGTGCAGAAGACCATCCCGGTTTCGGCCGCGGCGTAGCCGAGATCGTCCCACACCTGCTGGCCGAGCCACAGGTAAAAAACCCCGGCGATCGCGACCAGCGCGAAGGCGACGAAGGCGACCAACGCGCAGGGCACGTGGAAGTAGAAGATGCGCTGCACGATGCCCTGCTCGGCCTCGGTCGGCACATAGACGAAGATCATGTAAAGCGCGGCGAGCATCAGGGCCAGGGTAACGAGGCCGAGCCAGAGCCTGATTCCGCGCCCGCTCATGATTTCTTATTTCCAGGCATCACGATTTCTCAATTCCAGCCATAATGATTTCCCGACCCCAATCATGCTTGGCCATCCCGACCGCGGGCGGCTCACTCCTCCCCGGCGACATATTCGAACAGCAGATAGCCGGCGGCGACGAACAGGACGTCGAAAGCGACGAGCACCTTGAGCCAGACCGCGAACTCGCCAAGCGGCGCGCCGGCGAGCGCCGCCGCGCTCGCCTTAACCCCGGCGATAAGCGCCGGAACGAACATCGGCACCGCCAGCAGCGGCAGCACCAGGTCGCCCCCGCGCAGGCGCGAGGAAATCCCGGCCAGCAGCGTCGCCAGCGCGGCGAAGCCGAGCGCACCGAGCATTACCGCGGGCGCCAGGCGCATCACGCGAAGGTCGAATTCGAGATTGAAGAACAACACCATCAGTATGATCGAGGCAGCCTCCGCCACAGCCATGAAGATGAAGGCCGCGGCGAGCTTGGCGGCATACAGCGCCGCGCGGTCGAGCGGGCTCATCAGCAGCGCCCGAATACAGCCGTTTTCGCTCTCGCCGCTGACCGCGCGCGTCGCCCCGAGCATCCCGGAGAACACCAGCGCGACCCACAGCGCCCCGGCCGCGGCCGCTGCGCCCCGCTCGCCGCCAGCCGGGTTGAAGGCGAAGACCAGCACCACCAGCACCAGCAGCGAGAGCGCGCCGAGCGCGACCGTGCTTTGCCCGCCGCGCACCTCGAGCAGCAGGTCCTTGCGCAGGACCGCGACAAAAGAGCGCGCGGCAAAGGAGGCCATCATAATCCCACGAAGCTCACGAGTCTCACGAGAATTGCCGGGCCAGCGACGGCCGCGGCGGGCTCTGGCGCACGGCGGACGCCTGCGGGCGCACCAGTTTGCCGCGGTTCAGCGTGAAGACCGCGAAGCCCAGTTCCTCCATCGCGCCCGCCGAATGCGCGCTCGCCAGCACGGCGCATCCGCGGCCGATCGCTTCGCGCAGCAGCGCCGCCGCGAGCGCGGCGCCGTCGGCGTCGAGGGCGGCGAACGGCTCATCGAGCATCAGCACGTCGGGCCGCGCGAGCAGCGCGCGCGCGAGCGCCAGCCGCTGCTCCATCCCGCGCGAAAACCCGCGCACCCGCGCATCCGCCGCGCCGCCGAGCGCGACCCGCTCGAGCCATTGGGCAACCGCCGCTCGCGCACCATCGACGCCATACAGCGCCGCGTAAAACTCTAGGTTCTCGCGCGCAGTCAGGTTGGGATAGAGGAAGCTCTGATGGCTGAGCAGGCCGACCCGGCGCCGCAGTGGCGGAGCGAGCGCGCGCGCCGGCTCGCCGAACAGCAGCGCGCCGCCCGCGCTCGGGGCCGAGAGGCCGGCGAGCAACCGGATGAGGGTTGATTTTCCCGCGCCGTTGGCGCCGATCACGGCGGCGCCGCGCCCCGCTTCGACGCTTAAGTTCACCTCGCGCAGCACCGGCGTCGGGCCGAAGCTCTTGCCCAGCGCACGTGCTTCGATCAGCGCCGCCGTCATCGCTCGGCCCGCGCGGCGGCGCGCGCCGATAGAGAAAGCGGCGCGCCGCATGCGCCGCAGAAATTTCCCGCCGCGGCTTCGACGCCGCATTGCGGGCAGAAGCGGATGCGCGCCGCGGCGGCTTCTCGCGCGGGCGCCGCCGGCATCGCACTGGCCGCGGAGGCGGCGGCCAACGCGCGCAAGCGCTCGAGCGCGGCGCTCGCGCCGAGCGCGCGCGCCATCAGGCGCGCGCGCAGCGCCGCGTAGTCGGCCTCGGCCAGCTTGCCCATCTCACGGTCAAACTCGAGTTCGCGCAGACCCTGCATCGCGAGCGCCCGATCATGCTCGAGCCGCTCGGCCTCGGCCGCGCCGCCGCCGGCGCGCCGGCGCGCCAACAGGCCACCGCCCAGCGGCGCCGCGACGAACAGCGCCACGCTCGCGACGATCAGCACGGCGGCGAGATAGATCACGGATCAGATCCGCTCGCGCAGTTCGCGTTCCAACCGCTCGCGCAGCGCGGGATCGAATTTGGCGGACTTGTCTGAGCCTGGATCGTCCGGCGATTGCGGCGGCGGGGGAGCCGAGCGCGGCGCGCCGCGCCAGCGTCCCATCATCAGCACGACCAAGCCGCCGCCCAGCAGGAGCGCCACGAACGGCATCGTCCAGGCCAGCAGGTC
>JAKAVN010000169.1 GCA_021827495.1 Deltaproteobacteria bacterium
GTACATCTTTCTGGCCGTGATGCCGCATCAGTGGCCGCAGATGGTGCGCGCGATGGGTCGGCCGGAGCTGGCGAGCGACCCGCGCTTTCGCGGCGCCCGCGGACGGCGCGACAATAACGATGCGCTCCAGGTGATCATCGAGGGCTGGCTCGCCAGCTTCCCCACGCGCGATGAGGCGCTGGCGGCGCTCGACAAGGAACGCGTCGCCTGCGCGCCGGTGCTTTCGCTCAACGAGGCGATGGAGCATCCGCACCTGCGCGCGCGCAACACCGTGCGCCGCGTGAAGGATCGTTTCCTCGGCGAGCTCGAGATCCCGGGCCTGCCGGTCAAGTTCTCGGCCTGGCCCGACCAGCTCGACCTGCGCGCCGCGCTGCTCGGCGAGGACAATGAGCGCGTGCTGCACGAAGTACTGGAGCTGCCGGACGACAAAATCAGGGCGCTGTATTCCGAGGGCGTGCTGGTGCGCGACCCGGTGCTCGAGGCCGAGCCGCAGACCCAGGCCTCGTAAGCCGTCCACGCATCAGCCGTTCAGACGATAGCGCGCGCCTTCCGGCGCGGAGGAATGCTGCCATGGCTGACGGTCCACGCTCACAAATCATCGCGGTCACCGACATCAAATGGCACGACGCGCTGCCCGGCGTGCGGCAAAAGGCGCTGTGGTCCGACCCCGCAACCCAGCGGCGCGCCCTGATGACCCGCTTCGCGCCGGGCGCGAGCCTGCCGATGCATCGCCACGCCGGCAACGAGGTCCTTTACGTTATCGAGGGCGCGATCTCAGACGAGGCCGGCACGGTTAGCGCGGGCAACGTGGGTTACCGTCCCGACGGCTGCGTGCACAACGTGAGCAGCAAAAACGGCGCGACGGTGCTGGCGGTGATCACCGGCGGCGTCGAGCCGGCCAAGGAGCTGGGCGGCGCGCCGCGCTCGCGGATTTTTGCGCTCAGTGAGGTGCCCTGGCGCGACACGTTCCCGGGCGTGCGCCAGAAACTCATCTGGGAGGACACGGCGGCCAACCGCCGTGCCGTACTGGCGCTGTTCGAGCCCGGCGCGAAGCTGCCGCGCCATTGCCACAGCGGCGAGGAATTGCTCTACGTCGTAGAGGGTTCGCACGCCGACGAGACCGGCGAAGTCGCCACCGGCAACATGAGCCTCCGGCCCAACGGCTGCACGCACAGCGTCAGCTCGCGCAACGGCGCCATCTCGCTCGTGTTTCTGTGGGGCGGCATCGAGCTGGTGTAGCTTTTCGATCCGGTTGGTTTGCCCTTGGGCGCATCGCTTGCGGGAGCTGAACGGGCTGAGCGTCCACCCGGTTCGCTGAGACGCCGCGCGCAGGCTGCGGCCCTTTTCGCTCAGGATGACGGCTCTGATGTGCGGCTTGGTAATCCGAGCGTTAGCGTTCTAGCGTGCAACGTCAGATCTTCTGCTTGGTGGCGCGCCAGTCGGCGAGGAACTTTTCCAGTCCGCTGTCGGTCAGCGGATGATGCAGGATTTGCCTCATCACGCCAAACGGGATGGTCGCGACGTGCGCGCCCATCTCGGCCGCGCGCAGGAGATGGGTCGGCGTGCGAATCGAGGCCACCAGCACCTGCGTTGGGTAGCCGTAGTTGCGCAGGATGCGCACCAGCTGCTCGACCATCGCGATGCCGTCGTGGCCGGTGTCGTCGAGGCGTCCGACGAAAGGCGAAAGATAGGTTGCGCCGCACTTGGCCGCCGCCAGGCCCTGCAGCGGGCTGAAGACCAGCGTCACGTTGACCTTGATGCCGCGGTTGCTGAGTGCGCGCGCGGCCTTCAGTCCCTCGATGATGAGCGGGCACTTGACGACGATGTTGGGATGCAGGCGCGCCAGCCGCTCGCCCTCCTCGAGCATCGCCGCCGCCTCGGTCGCCACGACCTCGGCGCTGACCGGTCCGTCGACCGTCGCGCAAATCTCGCGCAGGACGTCGGCGTAAGGGCGCCTGGTCTTGGCGATCAGGCTCGGGTTGGTGGTCACGCCGTCGACCAGGCCCCAGCTCGCGGCCTCACGGATCTCGTTAATGTCAGCGGTGTCGATAAAGAACTTCATCGCGAAGCCACTCCTCCCCCTGCGGCGGACGGCGCTCTCAAGAGGTCCGCCCGCGCCAGCGTAACCCGGTACGGCGATTTGAGCGCGGCGAGCAATTCCGAAATCGAGGCGTTGAGCTTGGGATGGATCAGCGCGGGCGCCAGCTCGCTCATCGGCGCCAGCACGAAACGCCTCTCCTGCAGCCGCGGATGCGGAACCTTGAGCATGCGGGTGTCGATAATTTCATTGTCGAAAAAGAGCAAGTCAAGGTCGATGATGCGCGGGCGATACTTGGCGCGGCTCGAAGCCGGTTTCTTGCCGCGCACCCGCTTGCGCCCCATCACCCGCTCGATCCCGAGCAGGCGGCGCATCAGGGCGTCGGGAGTAAGCGTGGTCTCGACCTCGCTCACCCCGTTGATGAACGCGCCCTTGATGTCGCCAACCGGCTCGGTTTCGTAGATCGACGACTGCCGCACCACCCGCGTGTTGGGCAGCTCCGCGATGCGCTGGACCGCCTCACGGTAATTGGCCGCCCGGTCGCCGAGATTCGTCCCTATACCGATGAAGGCCCGATGGGGCATCCTCGCCGTTTAAAACCGCAGCGCCTTGATTCTTTCCACAGCCTCTTTTAGCCGCTCGTTTGCCACCGTCAATGCAAAGCGAACGAACCCCTCGCCACCCTTGCCGAATCCGGAGCCCGGCGTTACCACCACGCCGGTCTCCTTAAGCACGCGCTCGGTGAAAGACCCCGAGGTATGGCCCCTGGGAACCTCGGCCCATATGTAGAAGGTCGCGCGCGGCCGCGCGCATTCCAGCCCGAGGCTGCGCAGCGCGTCAACCATCAGGTCGCGCCGTTGCTGGTAGATCGCGCAGTATTCGTGCAGCTTGTCCTCGCCGCCCTCGAGTGCCGCGATCGCCGCCTCCTGCACCGCCTGGAAAACGCCCGAATCGATATTGGTCTTGACCTTGCCCAGCGCGGCGACCGCCGCCGCGTTGCCGACCACGAATCCGACCCGCCATCCGGTCATCGAGTAGGTCTTGGAGAGCGAATGGAACTCGACCGCGCATTCGCGCGCGCCGTCAATCTCGAGCACGCTCGGCGCGCGATAGCCGTCGAACGCGATCTCGGAGTAGGCGAAGTCGTGGGCCAGAATGATGTCGTGCTTTAGGCAGAAGTCGACCGCATCCTTTAGAAAGGCGCGCTCGGCGGTCGCTGCGGTCGGGTTGTTGGGATAATTGATCCACATCAGCTTGGCGCGGTGCGCGACCTCGGCGGGGATGGCGCCAAGGTCGGGCAGGAAAGCGTTGTGCTTGCCAAGCCGCATGAAGTAGGGCTCGCCGCCGTTGAACACGCATCCCGAGTAATAGACCGGGTAGCCGGGATCGGGAATGAGCACGATGTCGCCCGGATCGACGACTGCGGTCGGGAAGTTGGCGATGCCCTCTTTGGAGCCGAGCAGCGCGCAGACCTCGCGGGCCGGGTCGAGTCTTACCGCGAAACGGCGCCGATACCATCCGGCGGCCGCGGCGCGAAAGCGCTCGAGTCCCTCGTAGTCGGGATAGCGATGATTGACCGGGTCGCTGGCGGCCGCCTGCAGGCGGGCGATGATATGGGCCGGAGTCGGCAGATCGGGATCGCCGATACCGAGGCTGATGACGTCGATGCCCCGTTGCTGAACCTCTTTTTTGAGACGGTCGAGTTCGGCGAAAAGATATGGCGGCAGCAGTCCGAGTCTGGCGGCGGGCGTTATCTGCACCTTTGTGAACTAGTCTCCGGATTTCAGATCATTCATTACTTACCACACTCGGTCCGGCGCACAAACCTCGCCTGCCCGCGCCTGCCCACAACCCGACGGTGGCCCTGTGGGCAACCTTTCTGGCCGGCACGCGCGCCGGTGATCCTGCCTAAGCGCTGTTCAGCGTGATTGAACTTAAACTGGCTCCCAATATCTTAAACTGGCTTCCAATATCGAAGATTGCGCGGCCGCGCAAACCCGAAAATTCTTTTTTGGCCATAACTTTCGCTTGCCGAACGTACCGAGCAATGTTAGTTATGTTGCCGTTTGCAGTTTCGTGATCCTAGCTTGTATGAGACCTGATGAGGTTCGAGTGGAGCGCGCGGCCAAGCCGGTTGATTTCGTGTGTGAGAACGAATAGCCCTGCGCACGCGGCCTCCGGTGCGCAGCGCGGTTGAGGATGGCCGCACTGTGATCAGGGCTGTGGGAACGCTGAACCGGATTTGAAATGAACCTGAATCTGAATCTGAACCGTACATTATTGATGCTGGCCTTGGTGATGTTCGCCAGCGGGGTGGGCGTGATCGCCTTCTCGCAACGGCCGTGGGCCCCGCGCTACGACATCGAGCAGCCCATCCCCTTCAGCCATCGAATCCACGCCGGAGTCAACAAGATCCCCTGCCAGTACTGCCACGAGTATGCCCGCCGCTCGCAGACCTCAGGCGTGCCGCCCGTGCAGCGCTGCGTGGGATGCCACGGCAGCCAGAAGAGCGGCGGACTGTTGGCGGTGACCCGTCCCTGGACCGATCACAAACAGTCCAATTTCGAAATCCGCTGGAACCGGGTCTACACCTTGCCCGATTTCGTGCGCTATACCCATCGTCCCCACATCAATGCCGGCATCGCCTGCCAGACCTGCCACGGCCCGGTGGAAACGATGGAAAGGGTGCGGCCAGTGCATGAGATCAACATGGGGTTTTGCCTAGACTGCCACGCCAAGCGCGGAGTCACCCAGGACTGCTTCGCCTGCCATCATTAAGAGCGAGAGGGACCATCCAAATGTCAGAGGGCTTGTCCAGGCGGTCATTTATCAAGCTCGCCGCCACCGCCGGAGCCGCGGCGGCGATACCGGGATGCGAGCCGGCCGCCCGCAACCTGATTCCTTACGTCGTCCCCGACGAAAACGTGATTCCAGGGGTGCCGACCTTCTACGCGACGGTATGCACCGAATGCCCCGCCGGATGTGGCTTGGTAGCGCGCGTGCGCGAGGGCCGGGTAATCAAGCTGGAGGGTAATCCCGCCGACCCGATAAGCCAGGGCTCGATTTGCGCCCGCGGCCAAGCCGCCTTGCAGGAAGTCTATAATCCCGACCGTCTGCCGAGGCCCCAACGCCGCGGCCAGACTGGCTCGTTCGAGACCGCAAGCTGGGACGACGCGCTCAAGACTTTCAACGATCACCTTGCCGCCGCATCCAAAGCCGGCAAGGACCGGGTTGCGTTGATCAGCGGCCCGCTTGGCCCGACCCAGGCGAAGATCGCGCAGCTTTGGCTTGGCGCCTACGGCTCGAGCCGGATGGTTACCTATGAGCGGCTCGCCGACCACGCGGCGCGGGCTGCGGCCAAGGCCAGCTTTGGGCGCGACGACCTGCCCCTCTATCGCATTGATCAGGCCGATGCGCTGATCTCCTTCGGCGCCGATTTCCTGGGCACTTGGGGCTCGCCCGTCGAGTTCCATCGCCAGTACGCCGCCTTCCGCACGCCCAAGCCACGCCGCGGACAGTTAACCTTGGCGCGAGCTACTTACGTCGGCCCGTTGATGACCATGACGGCGGCCAAGTGCGACGAGTGGGTCGCCACCATGCTGGGCGACGAGGCGGCCGTCGCATACAGCGTGCTCAACGTGTTGGTCAAGCAGGGATGGGTGTCGCGTAACTCGGGAGTTGACCTCGACGCGCTACGCAAGCTGGCCGCAGACTTCGATCCGGCCACTGTCGCCCAGAAGACCGGCGTGCCGGCCGAGGCGATCATGCGGATGGGTGAGTCGTTGGGCCAAGCCGAGAGCGCGATTGCGCTGGCTGGCACTGACGACCCGGCCCTCCACAACGCTGTCGCCATCCTCAATGCCGTCACTGGCAATATCGGCAAGACCGTGGTCTTCGCCGACGGTGCGCCGACGCCCGCCGCGAGTTCGCCCGCTGAGCTCGAGGCCTTGGTCAAAGCGATGGCGGTCGGCGAGGTCGACGTGCTGGTGATCGCGGGCGGCAATCCGATGTTCTCGATGCCGGCCGCGCAAAAGTTTCGCGAAGCGATGACGAAAGTCGGCTTCGTGGCTTGGATGGGCACCGTGCCCGACGAGAGCGCGGCCGCCGCTCACCTGCGCATCCCAACCGACCACTCGCTGGAAACCTGGCACGATACGCAGCCGCGGGCGGGTGTACGCGGGCTGGGACAGCCGGTGACGGCGCGTGTGTTCGACTCGCGCCCGCTCGGCGACCTCCTGCTCGCTTCGGCCCACGCGGGCGGCGCCAAGGCCGAACAGGTGCCGTGGGAGAGCGCGGCCGACGCGGTCAACGCCGCCTGGAAGGAGCTTGGCACTAAGGCGGGCGGCGGAGCGACGTCCGATCAGTTCTGGGAGAAGGTGCGCCGCGCAGGCGGCCTCTATGAAGAGGTCAAAGCCGCTGCCGTCAGGCTCGACAGCAAGGTTTTCGCGGCCAGCGCGGCGGCGCCCCAAGCCGCCTCCGGATTGACGTTGGTCGCCGTGCCGCACATCTTTTTCTACGACGGCCGCGGCGCCAACAAGCCGTGGCTGCAGGAAATCCCCGAACCGGTCACGCAACTGGTGTGGGACGCGTGGGTGCAGATCCATCCTGACACCGCGCGCAGCCTGGGCGTCTCGCAAAACGGTATCGTCGAACTGCGCTCCGCGGCGGGCGCGATCGCACTGCCGGCGATGGTTTCCGAGCACGTTCGTCCCGGCGTGCTCGCGGTGCCGGCCGGTCAAGGCCATACGGCCTACGGACGCTACGCCAACGGCAAGGGTGCGAACGTCTGGTCGGTGCTGCCGCAGTGGGACAGGGCGGTCGCGGTCAAGGCGCGCCCGACCGGCGACGTGCGCCGACTGGTGTCGCCGCTGTCCATTTCTGATCAGATGGGACGCGGGATCGTGCAGTCCGTCAGCATCGACGATCTGGCCAAAGGGGTTATTCCGTCCTCTGACGAACCGGAGGTGCCGAAGCCGTATGAGCTGTATGCGCCCTTCGAGTATCCGGTGCACAAGTGGGGAATGACGATCGACGTCAATTCGTGCACCGGATGCAGCGCCTGCGTGGCCGCCTGTTACGCGG
>JAKAVN010000170.1 GCA_021827495.1 Deltaproteobacteria bacterium
GCATTCGCGGCGGCCGCGCGCGAGCCGCAGGCGCGCGCGGCGTGGCAGGACCTGGCCGCGGCGGCCGCCGCGATGGAAGTGCCGGAGCCGCTCCTGGAGCGGCTGGGCGCGGTGGTCGAGGCCGCGCTCGCCAGCGGCCGGGCGCGCCGCGAAGGCGGCCCCGGCGCCGAGCTTGCGCTGCGCGCGCTGTTCCTTAAGACTCCGCGCGGGCGCGCCGCCGCAGAGTCGGTCGCGGGGCTCAACGCGGCGCTGGCGGCGCTCGGCGGCCAGCCGCTGAGCGCGGCCGGCGCGGTGCTGCGTGGCCCGGGTGCCTACGCGCTTACGCTTGAGACCTCGCGCTTGAGGCTCGTGATCGGACTGGGCCCCGACGGCGTGCGGGTCGAAAGCGCGGAACTCGAAGCCGGCTGAGCCGGCGCGCCATGCGCCCGCCTACGGCTTGCCGAAACTGTCGGCGATGTCGGCCAGGTAGGGAATACGATAGCGCTCGCCGATATAGGCCTTGTACATCAGGAAAATCCACATGATCGCCAAAGCCAAGTTGGCCAGCCACAGCAGGTCCGCAAGGAGTTTGCCGAGGAAGGAGAATCCAAAGATCGAAATGAATACATCGAGCACGATGTTTATCGCCAACCAAGCAACCGTGAAGGCGATCGACTGGCGCGCATGGAAGCGCACGAACTCGTCCTTGTCGTAGGGTTCGAGGTAGAGGAAGATGATTCCCGTCACCAGCCCCAGCAGGTAGGTGGCCGCCGCGACCACCTGGTTTTGCGGTGTGCCGCCGTTTGGTGCCTCCATCGCGCTCTGCCTCCTGTCCGCTTCGCGAACGATCGCCACTGATCGCCGATGATCGATTAAACGGTCCCCGTTGCGCATCTCGATAGCAGCGTAACCATCCTGGCGCAAGAGCGACACTTGCATACACCCGCGTTTGCCAGGATTCGCGCGCGCGCGGCGTCCGGCGGGCCGGTTTGGGCCGCGCTACTTCTTGGAGTTGCCCTGGAGCTGATGGAGCGTCGCGTCGTTGGCGCGTGCGGTTGCAGCCATCTCGAGCTGGGCCCGGATGCGGCTGGCCAACTGGCGGCGAAAGACCGGCTTGGCCAGAAAATCGCTCACCCCCAGGCGCATCCCCTCGGCGCGCGCGTCGAGGTCGTCGCGGGCGGTGACCATGATGATCGGAATCTCCGCGGTGGCCGGATCTTCCTTGAGCTTGCGGCAGACCTGGAAGCCGTCCATCTCGGGCATCATCAGGTCGAGCAGAATCACGTCAACCGGGTTTTCGCGCGCGAGCCTGAGGCATTCGGCGCCGGAGACGGCCTCGATGGCGACGAAGCCTTCGCGCTGCAGATGGCGTGCGAGGATCGTTACCGTGTCGGCGTCGTCGTCGACCACCATGATCCGCGCCAGCCTGGCTGCTTGCTCCACCATACCGGTCATCGCCTCATGATTCGTCGTTCCAGTTCGAGCCCGCGGGGGCAATCACGCCGCAGCGCCGCAGCTTGGCCGAAAAGGTCGTCCGCTTGAGCCCCAGCAGGCGCGCCGCCGCCTGCTTGTTGCCCCCGGTCTGGCGCAGAGCCTCATTGATCATGCGGCCCTCGAGCTCGCGCACCATCGCGTTGAGATTGACGCCGCCCTCCTCCAGCGTTGCCGGAACATGATTCTCCGAGGCGCGCGTGGTGGCCACTATGCCGGGCGGCAGCAGCGCGGCGTCGATCACGTCGCCCTCGCACATGATCACCAGCCGCTCGACCATGTTCTCCAGCTCACGCACGTTGCCCGGCCAGTCATACGACCACAGGCTCACCATCGCCGCCTGCGAGACCGTCCAATGGCGGCCGGGCAAGCGCGCGTGCATGCGCTCGAGAAAGTATTCGACCAGCAGCGGGATGTCCGAGCGGCGCTCGCGCAGCGGCGCGATCGCGATCGGCACCACCTGCAAACGATAGAACAGGTCCTCGCGGAAGCTGCCCTTCTTGACCCCTGCGGCCAGGTCCGAATTGCTCGCCGCGATCACGCGCGCGTCGATCTTGCTCGCGCGGTCGGAGCCCACGGGCCTGACGATTCCGTCCTCCAGCACGCGCAGCAGCTTGGCCTGCAACTGCAGCGGCATCTCTCCGATCTCGTCGAGGAAAATCGTCCCGCCGTCGGCGGTGCTGAACAGCCCGTGCCGTGGACCCGCGGCCCCGGTGAAGGCGCCGCGCTCATGGCCGAACATCTCCGACTCCAGGAGTTCATGTGGAATCGCCGCGCAGTTGACCGGCACGAAGGCGCGATTGCGCCGCGCCGACAAACTGTGGGTCGTCCGCGCGACGACCTCCTTGCCCGTTCCGCTCTCGCCCGTGATCAGCACCGTGGCATCGGTCGCGGCAACCCGCTCGACCAGCGTCCGGAGCTTGACTACGGTTGGATGTTCTCCGATGAGGCTGCGCTCGACCGGCGCCCGCGCACTGGCATCAGCCTTGGTCTCAGGCGCGATCACCACTTGCCGGTCCCCTAATGACATATTGTGGCTCGATAAACCAGTGCCGCATTCTCTCACGCGGGACGGCAGCCAGACAAGCTACATTGCCTGGCCGACAGGCTATTGGCGTCCCTAGGCTGAGTAATGAGGCGCGGCTCGGAGAACTAATACCGCGCTCAGGGACATTTAGGGTGCCACAGGTGAGGCGGCAAAATTTCATCGCCGCTCTATTTCATCGCGGTAAATTGCCGTCTGGCCAGGCCCTTCGGCCACCGAGATTTCGATTGACATTATGTCCTTGAACGCCTGCTGGCCGTTCAATGCCGCGCATAGTTCCTTCCAGATGAAGCGCGCGAGTTCCTCCGCCGAACTGTGCGCGATCGGCAAAAGACAGGCATCGCTCGCGGGCAGCCGGAATTCATCCGCGCCGTAGCAAATCCTCAACTGTCCGCTGTCCAGGTGTTCGATCTGTAGACAGTCACTCTCGGCCGGCACCAGCGTGCGTTCATCGAGCCGGTCGACGATCTCCTTGGTGAGCCGCTTGATCAGGCCAAAGTCGAGCACGTAGCCGGTCGGCGACAGCCGTCCTTCGACGCGCACGCCAACTTGGTAGTTGTGCCCATGCAGCGGCTCGCGGAAGCCCGGGTAGGCGATGAAATGCGCGGCCGAGAATTTCAGGTTCTCCTTGGCGACGTGGATCGAAAATCCGGATGGCACGTGCTTACTCCGGGCCGCGATCTTCCGCCCGCACGCTCAGCGGGGCGAGACATTCGTGGGCCACGCCGGGGAACTGCGCGCGGTAGCGCGCGGCGTCGAGCGAGGAGGCCCGCATGAAGCGTTCGGGCTCGCCGGGCGCGGCCAGGCTGAAGCGGCGCGCCAGTTCACCTCCCCAGTCGGTCTTGAGATCAAGCTCCGCCATCAAGTCGTCCACCGCCAGGCCGTGCATCCCGCCCAGCAGGCACTCGGCGAAGTAGCCCGCCTGGCCCGTGCGATCGAGCTCGAAGCTGCGCACCGCCATCGCCTCGCGCATCGAGAGCAGGCGATCCATCCCATACTCCTGGCGTTTCGATGGCACAGCCGGATCGCCGCTGCCCTCGTAGCCCGACCCGATCGCGGCAATCGCGACGCGGCCGTCCGCCAGCGGCACCGGATGAAAGATGTAGCCCGGCGAGGTGTAGCCGAGCAGCCTGCGCAGTTCGGTGCGGTAGGCGAGCAGGTCGAAGGCCGTGCGCCGCGCAATCTCGAGCAGGAATTCTCCCAGGCCGGCGCCCGCGGCGTCGGCGCGCGCGATAAGCTCGAGGAACTTCGCCGAGTCGTACTCCTCGCGCCGCGCAATCAGCGCCGCCCATTCGCGGCCGAACACCAGCCCCACCGCGCCAATCCCCTCCGCGCCATTGAGGCCCGCGCGGGCCAGGATCGGTTCGCCGCGCCGCACCGGCTCTAGATCCATCGCAAGATAATGCCCATGGCTGGAGGGCTTGGCGAAACCGCGGCGCGCGTTGCCCAGGCGCACCGCGAACGCGTCGCGCGCGATCAGCCTGCTCCCGCCGCCGCGCCGCTCGGCCAGCAATCCATAGCCGCTCAGCAGCGAGCCGTAACCGATCACCAGCAGGGTCCGGTTGGCCCCGTTGGTCTGGTTGGTTGCACCGCCCGGCGCCCGCGCGCCCGCATCCTCGATCGAGCTTCCCATTCGCAACCAGACTTCCTTCTCTGCCACTGCCTTGGCTTTCCGCGATCAGATGTCCTGCAGCGGCGGGTAATAGCTGCGGGGGCCGAGTTCGTCGACCGCGCTCCAGAATTCCGGCCCCGCGGCCTTCGACGGATCCTCGAGCGCCCACGCCTGGCGGCGGAAGTTCCAGCTCTCCGGCCGCAGCCGCACCGCCTCGTCGAAGTAGCGGCGCGCGCACCGCGGATGCCCGCGCTCGTGGAAATACTCGCCCAGCGCGAAGTTGGCCGCCGCGCGCGCCTGGGCGTCGTCCGGCGTGCTCATCCGGCGCGTGGCCTGGTCCGCGCTCAAGGCATAGCGGCTCGCCGCGCCGTTGGCGACCCAGTCGCGGATCGCGTCGAGGTAGGCGTTGCGATGCGCCATCAGCTCGGCGGCCACGTCGGGCGGCATCGTGAGCGCCTCGCGGTTCATCCGGCGAAACGCGTCGCACACGCCGGCCGGCTCGCCTGGCCGTACGATCCGGCCCTGCTCATCAATCCAGACCGCGGTCGGCACGTTAACCATGTCGTACAGTTCGGCCACCAGGTGGCGGCGATCGATGAGGCACGGATAAGCGGGGTTGGCCGCGCGAATCCATTGCGCCGCCGCCCGCGCGCCCGCGCTGTCGAAGGCGACCGCGATCGGCACGAAGCCGCGGGGCTTGAGTTCCTGATAGAGCGCCTGCCACACGGGCAGGTCCATCCGGCATCCTCACCACGAGGCCCATGAGACGAGCAGGACCTTTTTGCCGCGCTGCTCGCCGAGCGAATGCATCCGGCCCCTGAGGTCCGGCAGAGTGAAGTCCGGGGCGATGAGCGAGCGCAGCGTGCGCGCCCGCGCGTCGGCCGCCTCGCCAAAGCACCACACCCCATGCTCGCGATCGTGGATCACCGGCTGCCCGAGCATCGCGGCCAGCGCCGCCAAGTTGTAGGATTCGTTAACTATCAGTTCCGCCGCGCGGCCCGGCGGAATCGGCACGCATAGCTCGCCCTTGCAGAACCCTTCGGGCTTGAGCGTCCATCCGCTGGCGCGTTCGAGTCCGCCGGCGCTGAGCCATAGCCCCGCGTCCTCGGCGCGCGCCTCGACGTCCGCCGCCACACGCCCGCCATAGATGATGTCGATCTCCTTGTTCGCCATCGAGTCGCTCCGTCGGGCGGGATTTTGCCGCGCCGAAATTCAAGGCCTCGCGCGGCGCACGCCGCACGCGCCCTATCGTAGCGGAGGCGCGGGATCGTTCAAACCCACAGCAGGACGCCGCGCGCGGGAGCGCCGGTGCTCTGGCTTATCGCGCGCAGGTAGAGCAGGAGTTGCACGCGGTACTGCTCCAGCCGCCCCGCGATATCGGCGTCAGTCTTGAAGTCGGCCACGACCCATTGCTCGCCGCCGGCGCGGCGCTCCGGGAAAGCAAGGTCGGCCACGCCTTCGACCGTGGCGCCGTCCTCGAGCCTCAGCACGAGCGCGCATTCGCGGCGCAGCGCGGCGCCCGCGGCGGCCGCGGCTTTCAGCAACGGGGCGCGCAGCGCGGCTGCCGTTGCCGCGCACGCCGCGGCGGCCTCGGCCTCGTCCGCGCCGAGCATCCGCGCAAAGAATTGGGCCGCCTGGGCAATCGCCGCCGCGTCCGCATCGAGGGCGACCCGCGAGAGCATCGCATGGACCAGCGTACCGAAGCGGACGCCATGCGGACGCGCCGCCGCGGGCGCGGCCTGTTGGATTTCGATCTGATCCGCATTGCCTAGCCATCCCGGACGCTCGCCGCGCTCGACCATCCGCTCGGCCAGCTCGGTCGCCGTGACGACCTTGTAAGTTTCCGCCGCGCCGGCCGCCACAATCGCGCCGTGGCGCGCCTTCCATGCCTGGTATTCGCGCGCGCCTTGCGCCGCCGCGCGCTCACTTTCGTCGGCCATCAGCAGCCGATGCTGCCGAAGGCCCATCGTCTCGTGCGCGTCCAGCCTGAGCCTGGCCGGGTCCCACCATACGACATGATGGTCGCCGGCTTGCGCGCGATGGAGCCCGGGGGCGACGGCGCGCGGCTTGGGCGGAGCCATGGGTGGACGCACGGCGACGCTGTCGTCGCCGAAGACCGGGCATCCGGGCGGCGAAATCTCCAGCGGCGCGCGCCAATCCTTTTGCGCGGGATAAATCACCGGGTTGAGCCGGCCAAGCCATCCCTCCTGCGGCGCGCTGCCGACCGCAGGCACGATCAGTAGATCGCGCGCGCGGGTCGCAGCGACATAGAGCAGGCGCATCGCCTCCTCGCGGTCGCGGCGCGTCTCCTCCTCAGCGTGCTGCAAAAGTTCGCGCGGCGCATGGCCGGCGAGCCTCAGCGCGCACAGCCCGCTTGCCGGGTCGACCCATCGATGGGCGTCGCCGGCGGTTTCATTGCAGGTCAGATCGGCAAGCAGCACAATCGGGAACTCGAGGCCCTTGGCGGCGTGCACGGTCATGACCGAGACGGCCGGGACGTCGGTCTCCGGCAGCACCACCTCGGTGACCCTCGCATCCTCGTCACGCTGGACCTCCACCCACGCCAGGTACTGGCGAAGCGTCGCCGGCGAGGTCTCGGTGAACTGGCGAGCTTGGTCCACGACGAACCGGAGACGCCGCCACTCCTCGCGCCAGCGCATCCCGTCGAGCGCGGCGCCGAGCAGGCGGGTCTCGTCGACGACCCTGGTCACGAGCTCGCTCACGCTGGTCCAGGTGCGCGAGGCGTGCAGGCTTCGCAGCTCCAGGAGCCCGCGCCGCACCGGGTCGTCAACGGCCGCTCTCGGCGGAGGGTCCAGCCGGTAGTCCCAGACCCCGCCGATGGAGCGATGCCGCAGCAGGTCGTCGTCGCCGCAGCCGAAGCCCGGGGAGCGCAGCGCGGCCACCACCGACACGCCATCAGAGGGATCGTCGACCGCACG
>JAKAVN010000171.1 GCA_021827495.1 Deltaproteobacteria bacterium
GTTGAAGATCGGGATGTCGCAGAACACGCACGGCCACGGGCATCCGCGCGAGGTTTGCATCGTGGTGAAGCGCTCCATCGAGAGCACCACCGGCACGTCCAGCGGCATCGATTCGACGAAGTCGAGTTGGAGACCCTCGCGGTCCGGGAATGGCCATTGATCCAGATTACGATCCAGCGCGCGGCTGCGATTGCTGACGACCGCGCCGTCCCTTGCCCAAGTGATGCCATCCACCGCCTCGGGATGATCGAGCCGTTCGACCAGATCGAGGATGAGCTGCTCGCCGTCGCCCCGGCAGACGAAATCGACCTCCGGACATTGGCGTTTGACCAGCTCGGCATTTAGCGTGGCGAACACGCCGCCAAAGGCCAGTTTAACCTGTGGGTCAGCGGCGCGGAATTGGCGCGCCAGAATCTTGGCGTAGGGGTAGCTGGTAGTGCTCAGAAAGCTGAGGCCCACCAGCGCTGGCTTCTGGCGCCGGATTTGGTCGATGATCACCTCGTTGGGAGTTTCCGGATTGGCTTGGTCGAACATGACGCATTCGTGCCCGGCCCGCTTGAGCACCGCTGACAGGGTCATGATCCCTATCGGCGGGAATCCCATCACTCGGATGTTGCCGTTCTTGGCCCTCCGAGCCGTGGGCAAGGCGTAGAACTGTGGATCGCGAACGTGAACCATGAAAACGCGCATGTTTTCCACCTCGTCACCGCAGCAGTCTTAGGAGTTCCCATTTTGACACATCCTCGACCGCGATACGCATGGAAGGCATCCGCCACGCTGACGAGCGGCGGGCGCGTACTGATGGTTGGCGGCTTCGGCTGCAACACCCAGCGGCACTGAAGTTGGGCCTGCGAAAGTGGCTGCGGCGCCGTGGCGGGCGCGAACGCTAGGCCCACCGCAAGCACCAGGTGCCTTGGTAAGCCTCGGCCAGCGGTAAGATCAACTTGTCCGGCGGCCGTGCGCTGTGGGTCTTGAGCCGGAACTCGCGTTCGTGGCGTTTTCACCCCCGCAAGCGCCTTGCAAGAACGCCGCCGCCGGGACGATTATGACGCGGGATTTCC
This sequence comes from Deltaproteobacteria bacterium, assembly GCA_021827495.1. GTDB lineage: Bacteria > Desulfobacterota > Binatia > Binatales > Binataceae > JAKAVN01. The sequence continues at coordinate 1,062 of JAKAVN010000171.1, forward strand.
GTATTGCGCCGCGGCGGCGCGCATCACGGAGGGCGTTCGCGCCATCCCGGAGGACATCATGTACGACTTGATAATTCGTGGCGGCCAGGTCGTGACTCCGCAGGGAGTGGGTCAATGGGACGTCGCGGTGCAGGGCGAAAAGATCGCCTCGGTGGGCCTGGCCGATCCGCGCGCCGAGGCCGGCCGCATCATCGACGCCACCGGCAAGATCGTCGTGCCCGGCGGGATCGAGCCGCACGCCCATCTCGCCAGCCTAATCGGGATGCGCCCCGAGGGGCGGCTGTTCACGCTCGGCCCCGAAGAGGACACGGTCGGGATGGCGTTTGGCGGCACCACTACGCATATCGACTTTTGCTTCGTCCATCCCTTAACCGACATTCCAACCGCGCTCGCGCGCCGCGCCGAGCGATGGAAGGGCAAGGCCTACGTCGATTACTCGTTCCACCTGGCGCTCGGCGGCGCGCTGCCGCTCAAGATCTTCGACCAGATCGGCGACGCCATCCGCGACGGCTTTCCGACCTTCAAGGTCTTCACCGCTGAAATCCTGCCGCCGCATCCCAAGCGCCCGCCGTTTCGGCTCGACTACGGCCGCATGCAGCTCGCGATGGAAAAGATCGCGCGCGGCGGTGGCTTGATGACGGTCCACGCCGAGGACCACGACCTGGTGCAGTTCAACTACGAGCGCTTCATCGAGGAGGGCCGCACCGACGGCGCCAACCTCGCCCTGGTGCATACCAAGCTCTCCGAGCAGCTCTCTTTCAACCACACCATCCAACTCGCCGCCGCCACCGGCGCCGCGATCTATTTCGTCCATACCTCGGCGCGCGAGGGCGTCGAGGCGGTGGTCGAGGCGCGCGCCCATCGGCTGCCGGTCTACGCCGAGACCCTGCACCATTACGCCTGCTTCAATGCCGACGACTATCGCAAGCCGCGCGGCTTCTGCTACCACACCTATCCCTCGCTCAAGTTCGCCGAGGACCAGGCCGCGCTGTGGGAGGGGCTGCTGCGCGACGGCGTGTCGACCACCGCCACCGACGAGTACCCGACCTCGCTCGAAGTGAAGCTCGAGGGCAAGCGCATCGACGACGTTACTGGCGGCAACCTGGGGGCCGAGGCGCGGATGGGAATCATCTATACCGAGGGCGTGGTCAAGCGCGGGATGTCGCTGGAGCGCTTCGCCGACGTGACCTCGACCAACGCCGCGCGCATCATGGGGCTCTACCCGCGCAAGGGCGTGATCGCGCCGGGCAGCGACGCCGACCTGTGCCTCGTCGATCCGTCGGTCTCCAGGCGCCTTCGGCGCGAAGACTTCCACGTCGCCGACTACAGCCCGTGGGAGAACTGGGAGATCAAAGGATGGCCGTCGATGACCGTGCTGCGCGGCAAGGTGATCGTCGAGAACGGGCGGCTGAGCGCCGGCCTGGGCTTCGGCCAACTGGTGGCGCGCAAGATTGACCCGGTGATCCTGCGCCGCCCCGCGAGCTGAGGCACGGCCGGTTGGCGCGACAATCCGCAACGCCGCCGCTGCCCATGGGCGGCGCGAGGAAAGAATTGATGGTGCGCTTACGGTCGAAGTCGCAAGGCGCATCTGGAGCCAGGAATAACGCGAACCAAGGAGATCTTGATGGCTTACGAAAATTTCATCGTCGAGCGGGCGGGCGCGATCGCGAGCGTCTATTTCAACCGGCCGGAGAAGCTCAATCCAATTAACGAGGCCGTGATGCGCGAGATGCTCGCGATCGCGCAAGAGCTGCAGGAGGACGCCGCTTCGCGGGTCGTGATCCTGACCGGCAAGGGACGCTCGTTCTGCGCCGGCGCGGACCTCAGCGTTCTTTCCTCGAACGCCGGCCCGGAGAAGCAGCGCAGCCACAGCGATTCAACGCGGCTGCGCATGGGCAAGACCGGCTGGCGGCTGATGGAGGAATGGGAGCGGCTTGACCAGATAACCATCGCCGCGGTCAACGGCTTCGCCGTCGGTGGGGGACTGTCGCTGGCGATGGCGTGCGACTTCCGCATCGCGGCGGCCGGCGCGCGCATCTGGATCCCGGAGGTCCGCCTCGGCGTGCCCTACTTGTGGGGCTCGGTCACCCGCCTGGTCAACCTGGTCGGAATGGGCAAGGCCAAGGAATTGATCATGACCTGCGACGAGATCAACGCCGAGCAGGCGCTCGCGATCGGGCTGGTCAACCAGGTGGTGGCGCCGGAGCAGGTCAACGCCGCGGCGCACGCGTTGGCCGAGAAGCTGCTCAGCAAGCCGCCGATGGCGTTGCGGCGGACCAAGGACTTTTTCAAGGCGCTGGGCAACGGCCGCCAAGGGGACATCACTTACGCTGACGCGTACCTGGGACTGGCATGCCTCGCGAGCGAGGACATGAGCGAGGCGGTGGCGGCGTTCAAGGAGAAACGTCCGGGCCGCTACCGCGATCGTTGAAGCGGCTAGCGGCGCGAATCCTAAAATATCGCTTTATATGAACAGTGCGCGGCGATGATCTCGATTCCGGCTCTCGGGACGGAACGACTCGTGACGCCGCAAGCGTGATGGGTTCAGTTGTACGGCACCCAGCGCGCCTCGCGCTTGAGCCTGGCGGCCGCGGCGCGACGGAGCCTTCGAGATGACACCGACTATCCGGTTCGCCACGGCGGCGGACGCAGAACTGATCGTGCGCTTTATCCGGGGGCTTGCGGAGTACGAGCACGCGACCGACTCGGTCGCGGCGACGCCGCAGCTCATCCGTGCGCAACTGGAGCAGCCGCAGCCGCCGTTCGAGTGCCTGATTGCCGAGTGTGGCGGCGAAGCGGTGGGCTTCGCGCTTTTTTTTAGCAACTACAGCACCTGGAGGGGCCGCGCGGGACTCTATTTGGATGACCTCTTCGTGCTCGAGCGCTACCGCCGCCACGGCGTCGGCAAGGCGCTGTTCAGGCGCCTGGCCCAGCTCGCCATGGAGCGCGGATGGACGCGGATGGAATGGTCGGTGCGCGACCGGAACCGCTTGGCGCAGGGCTTCTATCGCAAACGCGGCGCGGGCCCGAAGGACGAATGGACGGTGTGGCGGCTTGACGGCGAAGCTCTGGCCAAGACCGCACGCGATTAGTATTTAACGATATCGCGTGGCAACCCGCGTTTTTGGTACCGTGGCGTTCGCCGGCCCTGGCGTTCAGCGCGGCGGCCGCCTGTGAAAGAAGCGTGCAACTCAAACGATCCGAGTCGCAGACGCAAGGCAGGTCCTTCCCAGCGGCCGCAAGGCTGGCATCATGCGCCGCGCTGATAATTGCCACCGCCATGGGCGGCCGCGCGGCGGCGCGGAGCGCCGGGGCTTGCGGCCCGTTCGGGAATCCGCCCGCCACGATACTCGGAACAATCAAGCCAGACTGCGGAAGTGGCGAATTGCTGGGGCCGTGGAAGGACGGCGATGGCACCGATCGCTATGCCTGTCTCTACGAACCCGTGTCGGCAAAAGCTGCCCGCAGGCTTCCGCTGCTGGTCTACCTGCACCCGTCGCTGTTTGGCGCGTGGACGGTCACGCGTACCAATCTGCTCGAACTCCAGAACACGTCTTCGCTTGGCGGAGATCCCAACAGAACTGGCTTTATCGTGCTCGCGCCGCAGGGCCGCAGGACCACTCACTACTATCCGTGGCCCGACAAGCGCGGGATGGGATGGGACAACTGGTATCGCCAGCTCAGTCCGGCCGGCGGCGTTAAAATTGATGAGACTGTCTATCCGGAAAACGCCGACGCGGCCACGATCGATCACTTCATCGCCCAAGCCGCCCGCACTGGCAAAGTCGACACCCGGCGAATCTACGTGACCGGATGGTCCAACGGCGCGGCGATGGGCCTGCTTTACGCGCTCAACCGTCCCGACGTCGCGGCAGTGGCAATCTATTCGGGGCCGGATCCGTTCGGCGCCTTTGACGATCCGTGCCGCCAGGCGCCGGTCAGCGGCGCGCCGGCGAGCAACGCCGAAGTGCGAATCTTCAATCCGCGCGTGCCTGCGATGCAGGTGCACAATAGCTGCGACATCGTGGGGACCTGTCCCAACGCCGAGAAAATGGTGGCGGAGCTGCGCGCCGCCGGGATCAATGTCGACGACGTGATCGTCGACTCCTTGGGCAGACGCGTCGATGCGTGCGCGGCGCGATGCGGCGCCGACCCGAACGGTGGACTCGACCCGTTGTACAATCCGTTAAGCTGGTTGCTCGGTTTGCATCGCCACCAGCGCTGGCCCGCGCAATGGACGCCCGCGATGCTGGAGTTCTTGCGCGGCCATCGGTTGCGGCCGGCCGCTGCGCCGTTCTAGCCGGAACGGTAAAAGATCGTACAGATTGCCCTTCCTCTGAGCACCACTGCGCGACCGGCCGCGCGGCTCATCGCGAAGCCGCCGGCTGCGTATTCGCCGACAGCATCGCGCAGATCTTCTGCGCGATAAGCTCGCCCGCCAGCCTCTGACCGGCCACGTTCCAGTGCCCCACCCCGAGCTTGGTGTTCTTGAAGCCGCACAGGAACTCGTGATGCTGGTCGGCGTAGGCCTGCATCGGCGGCGCCAGGTTCAGCACCGCGAAGCCCTCGCGCTCGCCGAGCGCCTTGATCCGCTGATCGGGATAGAAAATGTCCGTCGAGCCGTAAAGCTGCATGTATGATGCGCGCACGGCCGGCGCCGGATAGATCTGCGGCGGGTTGGCGAGCGTCACCACCAAAAGCGGCACGTGATGCGCCGCCGTCTCGCGCGCCATCATGGTGATGATGCCCTCGGTGACCCGCCACGTATCCTGCCACACTGGCGTGGTTGGCGCATGATAGATGTTGTCCTCGATTCCCGCCTCGTGCCCGATCGATGGTTGCCGCGCCGGCTGCTGCGCGGCCACCGGGCGCAAGCCGCAGTGCGGCGCGCGCGCCGCCGGCCCGGGCGTGTCGGCAGGCCCGGGCTCCTTCTCCAGCGCCTTGATCTTCGAGCGGATCTGGCTCTTGGCGTCGCCGAGCAGGTTGAGCACCTGCGAGTGGCGCGACTCGAACCGCATCATGCACGAGAGATGGAACCATCGCGAGCGCTCGAACGGCCCGCCCAGCAACAACTGGCCACCCTCGTAGACGTAGAACGGGCGGCACTTGTCGCCCTCCAGTACCACCGAGTTGTTGCGTAAATCGTTGCCCGAAAAGAACGCCAGCACCACCATGTCAGGCGAATACCGCCAGGCGTGGCGGCGCAGCGTGATCAACTCCTGCGCCGTGCCATAGGCGTCGGTCCCGAAGTCCATCACTTGGACTTGCCTGCCGCCCAGCCCCTTGCATCCGCCGAGCCTATGCTCGGCCACCGCGCAAAAGGTCTGATCGTAGGCGACCTGCGGCGCCTCGGTGAACGAGTCGCCGACCACCGCGATCCGCAGCGTGCCCGGCGGCTTGGCGATCGTCCATTCGGGGCCGCGAAACCCGGCGCGGTTGACGCGCACGAAGCCCGCGCCCTCGTCGCGCTGCCATCCGGCCGCGCCCGGCTTGAGGCCCCATCCGCGTTGCGCGTCCCAGGTGTAGAGGCTCACCTTGGCGAGCCCGGCCACGCGCACCGTGATCTCCGCGATGGCGAATGCCAGCGCGACGCTGGCCAGCACCAGGGCGAGATTGGCGGCGACGCGCCGTTTCCTGTTCACCGGCCTAGTGTTCTGACGCATAAGTTAATTAAAATCCGAAGTCCTTTCGCAACTAACCGGCACCCAACAGCTTGTTACCTTTCCGTGGTGCAACTCGGATCAGATCGACTATGCGGTGCGGGCCAACGCCAGACGCTTTGCGAGCGGCCCGTAAGGCAAGCCGGAACTCAAGGCCCAATGGTCTATTCGGGATGCGCACAGCAGCGCACGAAAGGATAACGCGAGCCGATCAGCGTTCGGTGTCCGGGCGGCGGCGTCTTCGATGACGAGCCGCCGCCCCACACCATGCCGCTTTATCGGCGTCGCGAGAGCG
>JAKAVN010000172.1 GCA_021827495.1 Deltaproteobacteria bacterium
GGCGCGCAGTTCGAGACCGACCGGGCACGTTTCCTGGGACGCGGCCGCGGGGTGCGGACGCCGGTCTCGGTCATCGACGGCCGGCCGCTGTCCAACACCGCCGGCGCCGTGCTCGATCCGATCTTCAGTCTTCGCCGGCGCATCCGGCTTGCGCCGGGGGCCACGGCACGCATCGCGTTCTGGACGCTGGCCGCGCCCTCGCGCGGCGAAGCGCTCGACCTGGCCGACAAACACCACGACCCCGCGGCCTTCGAGCGCGCCGTGACCCTCGCATGGACCCACGCGCAGGTGCAGCTTTTCCATCTCGGCATCGACCCCGCTGAAGCCGACCTCTTCCAGCGGCTGGCCAGCCGCGTGCTCTACTCCAACCCGGCGCTGCGGCCTTCATCCGAAGTGCTTAGCCGCAGCGCGGGCGGCCCGGCGGCACTGTGGGCGCACGGCATCTCCGGCGACTTGCCAATCATCGTGTGCCGCATCGATGAAATCGAGGATCTCGAAATCGCCCGCCAGCTAATCCGCGCCCACGAATATTGGCGGATGAAGCAGTTGGCGGTCGATCTGGTGATTGTGAACGATCGGCCCGCGTCCTACTTGCATAATCTGCAAAACGCCCTGGAGGGACTGGTGCGGGCCTATCAGTCGCGCTCGCCCGCCGGCGGAGGAAGCGCGCGCGGCGCGGTGTTTATATTACGCGCCGAACTGATTGCGCCCGAGACCCGCAGCCTGCTCCAGAGCGTCGCCCGAGCGGTGCTGTTCAGCCGCCGCGGGAGCCTCTTCAAGCAGATCCAGCGCCTCGAGGAAGCCGAGGCCGCCGGCAGGCCGCCGCCGAGACACGCGCCGGCCAATGAGGCGCCCAAGACCATGCCGCCCCGGCTCGAGCTCGAGTTTTTCAACGGGATGGGCGGCTTCGCGGACGGCGGGCGGGAATACGTGACGACCCTCGGCGAGGGGCAGTGGACGCCGGCGCCGTGGGTCAACGTCATCGCCAACCCGGCCTTCGGCTTCCAGGTATCGGTTGAAGGCGGGGGCTACACGTGGTCGATCAACAGCCAACAGAACCAGCTCACCCCGTGGTCCAACGACCCGGTCGGCGACCGGCCGGGCGAAGTGATCTATCTGCGCGACGAGGATAGCGGGGCGCTTTGGGGCCCCACGGCTTTGCCGATTCGCGAGGAAGCCTCGCCCTACCGCGTGCGGCACGGCCAGGGCTACAGCCGTTTCGAGCACACTTCCCACGGCATCGCGCTCGCGCTTGTGCAATATGTCCCGCTCGATGATCCGATCAAGATTTCGCGGCTGAAGCTTCGCAATCTCTCGGGGCGCTCCCGGCGTCTCTCGATCACCGCGTACGTGGAGTGGGTGCTGGGCGTTTCCCGCGCGGCCTCGGCCCCGTTCGTGGTGACCGAGATCGATACGGAGACCGGGGCCATGCTGGCGCACAACCACTGGCGCGCCGGCTTCGGCAGCCGCGTCGCGTTCGCGGACCTCGCCGGGCGCCAACGCACCTGGACCGGCGACCGGACCGAGTTCCTCGGCCGCAATGGCACGCTCGATCATCCAGCCGCGATGGAGGGTGCAACGCCGCTCTCCAATCGGGTCGGCGGTGGCCTCGACCCGTGCGGCGCGCTCCAGACCCGCGTCGAGCTCGGGCCCAACGGGGCAACAGAGATCGTCTTTTTTCTGGGTGAGGCGGCGACCAAGGCGGAGGCGAATGCCCTGATCACGCGCTACCGGGCCGCCGACCTCGACGCGGTACTGCGCGCCGTGGCCCGGCTTTGGGATGACACCCTCGGCGCGGTTGCGGTGCGGACGCCCGATCGCGCGATGGACGTTTTGCTCAATCGCTGGCTGTTGTACCAGACCCTCGCTTGCCGGGTGTGGGCGCGATCGGCGTTCTACCAGGCGAGCGGCGCTTACGGCTTTCGCGACCAGCTCCAGGACGTTATGGCGCTCAGCGCGGCGAAGCCGGAGGTTACGCGAGCGCATCTGCTGCGCGCAGCCGCGAGACAGTTCGCCGAGGGTGACGTTCAGCACTGGTGGCTGCCGCTGTCGGGCCAGGGGGTGCGCACGCGAATCTCCGACGACCATCTGTGGCTGCCATACGCCGCCGCGCATTACCTCGCGGCCACGGGCGATCTGGCGATCCTCGACGAAATGGTGCCCTTTCTCGAAGGGCCGGCGCTCGGCGCCGAGCAGCAGGAAGCGTTTTTTGAACCGGCGGTTTCCAAAGCGCAGGGCACCCTATTCGAACACTGCGCCCGGGCCATTGACCGAAGTCTTGCGGCCGGCCGGCATGGGCTGCCGCTCATCGGCGCCGGCGACTGGAACGACGGCTTGAATCGGGTCGGCGCCGGCGGCAAGGGCGAAAGCATCTGGCTCGGCTGGTTCCTTTGCGCCACGCTCGCGGCTTTCACCCCGCTGGCGGAGGGCCGCGGCGAGCAGGCGCGCGCCGCCGCCTGGCTACAGCACGCGGGGGCGCTGCGGGAAGCGCTGGAGCGGGAAGGCTGGGACGGCGACTGGTACCGGCGCGCCTACTTCGATGACGGGACGCCGCTCGGTTCGGCCTCGAGCAGCGAATGCCGAATTGACTCGATCGCGCAGTCGTGGGCGGTGATCTCCGGCGCCGGCGATAAAACCCGGGCCCTGACCGCCATGGCGGCGCTGGAGGAATATCTGGTCCGCCGCGATGACGGACTGCTCCTGCTCTTGACTCCGCCCTTCGATCTGACCCCGCACGACCCGGGCTACATCAAAGGGTATCCGCCCGGCATCCGGGAGAACGGCGGCCAATACACGCACGGCGCACTGTGGTCAGTGCTGGCCTTCGCGATGCTCGGCGACGGGAACAAGGCCGGTGAGTTGTTTTCGCTCTTGAACCCGATAAATCACGCGAGCACGCGGGCCGAAATATATCGTTACAAGGTGGAGCCATACGTCGCCTGCGGCGACGTCTACGCGGAGCCTGCGCACATCGGGCGCGGTGGCTGGACCTGGTACACCGGTTCGGCCGGATGGATGTATCGGCTGGGCCTCGAGTGGATACTCGGCTTTCGTTTGCGCGGCGCAACCCTGCTGCTCGATCCGTGCGTGCCGAAAGCCTGGCGAAACTTTGAAATCACCTTTCGCTACCACTCCGCGCGCTACGACATCGCGGTCGAGAACCCGCACGGCGTCAGCCGTGGGGTCGCGCGCGTCGAGCTCGACGGCCAACCGCTGGCGGGAAACCTGGGACTGATCCCGTTGGCGGATGACGGTGCGGCTCATCGGGTGCGCGTAGTCCTCGGGCTGCCCATGCTCGCGTCGAGTGAGGGGCCCGAGGCGACGGCCGCGCCGGCCCGCGGAGAGAAGTAACCGTGCGATGCGACCACCACGCCGCGCAGCGGCCTCGCTCGGACGGCCGCAGTTTTTTTTGCCCGGCCGTATGGGTTCCGAATCGCTTGGAGGATAGGCCAGTGACGCTTGGCAATTGGCGAATCAACGCAGGCGCCGCGCGTATAGCCATCTGCCTTTGTCTGGCGCTATCCCTGGCAGCGTGCGCCACGCAAACCGGACCGTGGCGCCAGTACATACCTGGCCTGGCTGCTCCGCCGCCGGCGGCAACCTCTGCAACCCGCGCGAAGCCATCGGCGAAGCCGTCAAAGACCGTCACGGCCTCTTATCAAGGCAGCGGCACCGCCGGTCACACGACAGCCAGCGGCCAGGCCTATAATCCCAACGGCCTCACCGCAGCGTCGCGCAATTTGCCGATCGGCTCGACCGTGAAGGTAACCAACCCGCGGACGGGCCGCTCGGTGAAGGTGCGCATCAACGATCGCGGTCCTTTCGTTCACGGGCGGAGCCTCGACCTCTCTAAACGCGCGGCTGAGAAGCTAGGAATTATCCATAAGGGGGTGGCTCGCGTGAAGGTTACGCCGGTTAATTCTCATTCAGCCCCGGCGAACTGACGCGGCTCTGCAGCGGCACCAGCGGCTCGAGGTGCCGGTAGGCTTCAAGGGTGGCGCGCGAAGCCCCCTGCTGCTATCGACAAGGAGTCGATAAACACAAAAATCGCTCCGCGTTGATCCTTCACTTCGGCAACCCTCGTTCAGGATGACAACAAAAAGGCTGCTTTTTTGTCATTAAAAAGGCTGCCTTTTTGTCATTTATCGACAGCCTCATCGATGCCGGGGGGCCCCCGCGTGCTAGTGCCAGGTCAGCTGATTTCTTACCGCCACCACACCAGGCGCGCTGGCCGCTATATTCCCGGCGCGCTTGGCGTCTTCAGCCGACTTCATGACTCCGGTCAACAGGATCGTGCCGTGATCGCAATCGACAATAATCGGCGAATCCTTAGCGACCCCATCCTTCGCCAGCGCGCTCTTGACCTCGGTTATCAGAAGGGCATCGTTAGCCCGCTCGGCCGCCGACTGGTAATGGTGATGCGCTTCAAGGGTCACACTGCTGTTGTTGGTCGTGACGGAGCTCGATTCCACCGGCTTGCCCTCTTCGGCCTGAACCTGGCCGGCGAGCATCTGGGTTCCGGCCAATATGCCGGCCACGGCGGCTACCACAACGAGCCTGCCACACTTTGCGGCGGTATGCAGGTTAAACAACATTATGCCCATTGTTCCGGAGCGGCGCGCGCGCCTATTGCTTAGTTGCTGGGAGTCACGGTCGTGGACTCGCTATGATGGCTGCTAGTGGTGTCTTGAGTTCCTGTGCCCGGTCCGGAGTTGGTTGAACTACTCGTCCGGTCGATAGAGGTGCTGGTGGTGGTGGTTGGGGGCGCAGGCGGGGGAACTTCCGCCGGAGCTTGAACCTCAACCTGAGCCGGCGGCGCGGGGACATAGGTGGTGGTGGTTTCCTTGCTGGTGTGAGTGGTGCCACAAGCGCTGACCAGGATAACGAATGCGAGACTCATCGCGCTGATTGCGAAGCCTTGAACGTATTTCATTGTTTCCACATCTCCCTGCGCGTTAGCGGCCGGCCTTGCCGGCCTGACGAGAGTTGTACCCTTATACTTAGCGGTATACATACTTAGCGGTGTACTATTGCGCCGCTGCCACTCAATCCCGGCGTTTAGTAAGTGCTACTGCCGCTCTTTACGGTTGTGGTTTTTGTCGTACTCACCGGCACATTCTGGCTGGTGGTGGTTGTGGTCTGCGTTTGCTCCGAGGCCTGCGGCGCCAGGGGATCGGCGGGGACCCAGATTGCGCATCCGGCGGCGCCCAGGCTGCCAATCAACAAAGTGAGAGTGACATACACCGCGGTAAGCTTTGTCTTGTTCTTCACAGCGCTAATGTAATATGGCGGGCCTCACGCTATGTACTGTCGTGCGCACGCTTATGGTTATCCGCGGAACTGAAAGAGCTTAAAGCCGGATCCGATATCGCCAACGCGGGCAAGAACGGAACCCCGGGCAAATGTGCGGCGCCGCGGCGCGCGGGCCCGGCCCTGGCGTCAATTCGTGAACCTCCGCTGGGAGAGCCTGGAGAGCAAGGCGCGCCCCAACCCGGTTCAACGGTGAGCCGTCTTGGCCAAGGCGCCGGTGAGCCGGGCCTTCGCGGCATGGTTCGCGGGGCGAGCCGACGATTATGTCCCGCAGAGAACCACGGCTGGTTGGATTGTCGTGAAAGCCGCGCGCTACGATTGTGCATGCCGCGGGAGTTGAGCGCTGAGATGCAGGAACCGAGATGCGGAAAATGTTTCGCCGGTATGGTGAGCAGCGTTCAGTGAGCCCGCGTGCGCTGAAGGTGGAAAGGAAGGCCAGCCGATGATCAAAAGAAAAACCCCCAAGAGCCGCGCCCAATTTCTGGCAAAGATGCGCGAGTACCTCACGGACACAAAGACCAGGCTGGTGCGGGAAATCGCGGCCCAACTCCGGGCCGCGCGCGAGAGCAGCCGAGATGATTGCATGGATAGCTGCGATCTGGCCTCCGAAGAGAATGAGCGCGAGATGAGCACCATGCTGTGCGAGCGTGAGCGGCTCAAGGTCAGGCAGATCGACGACGCGCTGGGACGAATCGCGGCGCTGAACTACGGCTTGTGCGAGATGTGCGGACTCGAGATCATCGAGGAGCGGCTCACTGCGCTGCCCTTCACCCGGCTTTGTTGCGATTGCCAGCAGGAGCGCGAGCGTGAGGCGAAGACGCGGCGCCACTACGAGGAGCAGGATTACGAAGGCTACCAGTTCGGCTCGATCCACGCACCGGAAGAGAGCCACCACGACCCGCTGAGGAGCCCGGCGAATGAACCGGCCCTGGAGCGGCTTCAGGCCGAACCCGGCCGCAGGGATTAGCCGCCAGGGCCGCGCCCAGCAGGCCGCCCGCGGAGACAGGGGGCCGATCACCGGCCACTTACGAGTGTTTAGCCCTGCCGTTAGTGGTTGTCGGCGCGAGTGCGGCGACCTCCGAATCAGGCCGGCGCGAAGTACCCGCCATCTTCGAGGGAGCTGCGAAGCCGGCCGCGCGAATCACGCCCGCGGCGGCCACCATGATCAAGGCGCCGATCGCGCAAGCCTGCCACCACGGCAGCCACTGATGCGCATACAGAATCAACGCGGCGAGCGCGCATAAGGCGCCGCAGCACATCGCCGCGAGCATCGCCAGGCCCGCCAGCGCGTAATTGCGGTGTCCTTGCAGGGCCGACCCGAAGCTGGCTTCGAACAGATTGATCTCAGACTGAACGATGCGCGAGATGTTGTCGGCGGCTCGGGCGATCAGCGTGGCCCAAGTTTCGTGGATGTCGGCCGGTTCTTTAACAGGGTACGGAAAAACTCGGTCAGTAAGTGGGTTTTCTACTGAGATTTAGTTGTCGTGGTTCAGGCGCAGGTACCAGGCGGGGCCGCAAGGGCGTTTACGGCGCCAGTGGGGAGCATCACGTCTACCACGGCGGTTGCTCTATGCCGGTGCGGGCAG
>JAKAVN010000018.1 GCA_021827495.1 Deltaproteobacteria bacterium
GGCAGATATGGTCGCAGTAGGGGCTCAGCATCTCATCGGGCGCCACGGTCCCGTACCCGCCCAGCACGATCTTCGACTGCGGCGAATGTTTCCGGACCAGCGCCACTACCTCCTTCATGCGATGGTAGGTAGCCAGGACGAACGACACCCCCACGACCTCATACCCGCGCCTGAGCTCGCGGACGAGTTCCCTGCGGGAGGGATACTGGAGGACCACGGTGGGGGCCTCGAGGTTCTCGGCGAGGTACTCCAGCGAGAACTGGGTATGGTGAGAACGGGGGCTGAACAGGCCTTGGGCGCGGGTCACCTGTTCGTGGAGCAACTCGTACCCTACGCTTGGGGAATCGCCGTACCGGACCCCCAAGGGACGGCAGACGGACGTGAGCAGGACTTGGCGTGTCACGGCGATTCGTTCAGGTGGTTAGGTATATGGGCGCAAGCGCGCGCTGCTCGCCGTGATCGTTTCATCTGGGCCTTGCCTTGTTGCCGACCGCTGGAAGATGGAAGAGCGATACTTTCATTCATGCCTCGATTCGCGGCCGCGGCCGCCGCGGCCGCTTCCACAGCGCCACGCGATTGGGGCAGGCCATCATCCGCTTCCTGGCCGACTGGAACGACCACCCCCAACCCTTCCGCTGGACCAATCCCGCACACCAAATCAAACGCAGCATCCGCAATGCTGCACTTATTTACGCGACGCGGCTAGTGAGAGTATGACGTTAGCGCATAATTTCGCCAGACTGGGCGGCAAAACGATGAAAGCTACTAAGGGTTGTTGGTTGGTGTTGCTGGCTTCAGCCGCCGGAGCGGTCACGCTCGCCTATGCGGGTGTCGCGCTGGCGCAGGTGCCGACTGGCACTCCCGGCGAAACGAACCCGCCGGGATGGAAGCCGCACGTGGCATACCCCTTTAGCCACGTGACGCCCGGGCAGTGGTCGCGCCCGGGTAAGCCCGGCCCAAGGATCGAGTTTCCCCAAGGGCGCCAACCGCCACCGACCGCTCCCATAACGCCTTCTCCCAAAGAGCTGCGCGAGCTGCGGAGGGAAGAGGAGCAGACGCGAAAGTATGGCCACATTACTGTCGAGCCCCCGCATCCCGCTAAGCATTGGGGCACGGCCAACGGGCGCCCGCCAGAACGGTATCACCGCACGGCGCCGCCCACTCCTTCTCCGGGGGGGGGGGCGAGCAGCGGACCGCAAAGCTCGGCTGACCCTCCGGGGTTTAACCTCCCGATTTACACGCGCCAGTGAGAGGATGACGTTAGCGCAAATTTCGCCAGACTGGGGGAGGGCAAAGTGATGAAAGCTACTAAGAGTTCCTGGTTGGCGATGGCGGCCTCGGCCGCCGCGCTGGTGGTCTTCGCCTATGGCGGCGCGGCGCTCGCGCAGGCGCCGAGCAGTACGCCGTGCGGGGCTAAATCGCCGCCGGGCAAGTGGACGCCGTGCGTCTCCTATCCGTTTCGCCATCATCACCCTCACCACTCGGCACCTGCGCAAGAGGCGGGAAAGCCGCGTGGACCGGCCGAGATTCCCCAAGGGCGCCAACCGCCACCGACCGCTCCCATAACGCCTTCTCCCAAAGAGCTGCGCGAGCTGCGGGGGGAAGAGGAGCAGACGCGAAAGTACGGCCACATCACCGTCGAGCCCCCGCATCCCGCTAAGCATTGGGGCACGGCCAACGGGCGCCCGCCAGAACGGTATCACCGCACGGCGCCGCCCACTCCGTCTCCGGGGGGGGGCGAGCGGACCGCAAAGCTCGGCTGACCCTCCAGTTTACCTTCCGATTTACACGCAGTACCAAGGGGCCTCGTGGGCTCCAACTGCCGCGCCTTCTCCGAGCGCTACTCCCACACCGGCGGTCCCGTTTCCGATGGACCTTTCCGCAGCGGTTGACGCGACCTACATGGTTCAGTTCACCAACGCGGGCATGTACATCCTTGACAAGACGACCGGAGCGGTCGCGGACGCGGTCGGACTCTGGACTTTCTGGTGCAGCGGCACAGGGGTGAGCGGCGCGCAGCTTAGCGACTGCCCTTCATCACCGCCGACGAGCGGTCTCGCCGGCTTCGACATGCAGATTGCGGCCCGGCCGCCGCGCGCGGCGCTTGCGTGCACGCGCGCCGCTTGTCTCCATTAACCTTGGGGCTCACGCCGAAGAAAACGTACCCGGCCTAGATGGGGACGCGATTATAGATTAACTGCCACAAGTGCCCGGCCCGCGCGCTTGCCTACAATAGCTACCCGGCGGCCCGCGCGCCTGGCGCCGATGCTGCCTCGCGAATCAGCGAAAGCACGCGCTCGGGCGTAAGCGGCATTCCTCGAATTGTGACGCCGAACGGCGCCAGTGCGTCCTCGACCGCGTTGACGACCGCGGCCGGGCTGCCGATCGCGCCGCCTTCACCCATGCCTTTCGCGCCCACCGGCGTAAACGGCGACGGTGAAACCAGGTGCGCCACCTCGATGTCTGGAAGGTCGGCGGCGACGGGTACCAGGTAATCCTGAAAAGTGGGATTAAGCAGGTTGCCCGCCTCGTCGTACTTCAACTCCTCCCACAGCGCGCCGCTGATTCCCTGCACCACGCCGCCGTGGATCTGTCCGTCGACCACCATCGGATTGATGAGCGTGCCGGCATCATGCGCGATCACGAAGCGCAGCAGTTTCACATGGCCGGTCGCTACATCAACCTCGACCAGCGCGGCGAAGGTGGCGCTGGGATGCGTAGTGTAGATGCTGAGACGGCCTTGCTCGTCGGGGGCCCATCGGACTACCGGGCTGGTCCAGTAAGCGGTGGCTTCGAGGTTCGGTTCCAGGCCTTCGGGCAATGTCAGGTAGGGTCCGGGGAACAAGTAGAGCTGTTTGGCAATTTCGGCAATCGACAACGCGCGGCTGGGATTGTCGCGGCTGGCGACTTTGCCGCCCTTCAGCTCGAGCTCTTCGGCCCTGGTCTTCAAAAGATAGCCGCCGATTTTCAGAATCTTGTCCTTCACCTTGCGCGTCGCCATCAGCGCGCACGAAGCGCCATAGGCCGCGCCGCGGCTCGACCACGAGCCCAGCCCGTAGGGTACCATCGCGGTGTCGCCGAAAATCACTTTGATGTCTTCGGGGCTGATACTGAGTTCGTCGGCGACGATTTGGGCGAGCGTGGTCTCGACGCCCTGGCCGATGTCCTGGATGCCGGTGAGCAGCGTGACGCCGCCCTGCGGCGTGACGCGCACGGTCGCTGCTTCGTAGCCGTTGAAGATGCAGTTGGGAACCGCGCCGCCCGACGGCTCGAGCATCGCGGCGAAGCCGACCCCGATATAGCGCCCCGCGGCGCGCAATCGCGCCTGTTCCTCGCGCACGCGATCGTAATCAATCATCTGGAGGGCGCGCCGCAGGCACGCGGGGTAATCGCCGCTGTCGTAGACGGGACCCGCGCACTGCTGGTAGGGAAATTCGTCAGGCTGGATGAAATTGCGCTCGCGTATCTCGCGCGGAGAAATCCCCAGCTTGCGCGCGGCGATGTCGAGCACCCGCTCCATCGGAAAGTTGGCGACGTCCTTGCCGTAGCCGCGATAGGCGCCGTAAGGCGCCTTGTTGCTGACCACGCCGGTCACTTCGACCGCATAGTTGGTAATCTTGTACGGCCCCGGGATATACGCGGCGGCGACCGCCAGCGCGCCGATACCGGCGGCGCGGTTGGTGCCGTCGCAGCCGACGTTGCCGACCAGCTTCGCCTTGACGCCGAGGATCGTGCCATCCTTGCGAAAGCCGATCTTGAGGCCGCAGACGTAATCGCGCGAATGGACTCCGGCGAGCAGGTTTTCGGAACGGCTCTCGGCCCACTTCACCGGCCGCCCGGTGGCCATCGAGAGCAGGCACGGGGTCACTTCGTCGTAAACCTGGAGTTTGTTGCCGAAGCCGCCGCCGATGGCGGGCGCGATCACGCGGATCTTCTGCTCGGGGATGCGGAGAATTTGCGCGAGCAGCGTACGGCACTGATGCGGCGCCTGGGTCGAGATGTAGGCGGTTAGTTCGCCGGTGATGCGGTCGTAATCGGCGAGGACCGCGCGGCCTTCGAGCGGCGCGCCGGTGTAGCGATGGTGCGCGACGCTCTCGTCGACCACCAGGTCCGCCTCGTGCAATGCCTGGTCCACGTCGCCGGTGCGAAACGCGTGCTCCATCGCGACGTTAGTCCCCCATTCCTCATATAGGTGGGCCGCGTCGGGGGCCAGCGCCTGCTCGATCGTGACGATCGCCGGTAGCGATTCGTACTCGACCTCGATCAGCTCCAGCGCGTCTTCGGCGATATAGCGGCTCTGGGCCGCGACCGCGGCCACCGCCTCGCCCACCCAGCGGACCTTATCGGCCGCGATCGCGTGCGACTTGTTGAGCCGCATGCCGGGCAGCGCGATCACTGCCGGAAGCGGCTCGCACATCTGCGCGGCGCGCTCGCCGGTAAGGACCGCGATCACCCCTGGGAGCTTCTCTGCTGCTTCGACGTTGACACTCTTTATGCGCGCGTGTGCGTGCGGGCTTCGCAGGATCGCGCCATAGAGCATCCCCGGCAGGTCGATATCGTCGGTGTACCTGCCGCGGCCGGTTAAGAACCGAGGGTCCTGCTTACGCCGGTAGTTCGTGCCGACCCAGCCTGCGGTGCTCTGTTCAGCCATCCCACATCTCCGCTGCTTACGATGCGTCCGAAGCCTTGGCGCCGCGCAGCTTTACTGCCGCCGCCGCCACCGCCTTAACGATATTGGTATAGCCGGTGCATCGGCAGATGTTGCCCGAGATGCCGCGCCGGATCTGCTCGGCAGTCGGATCGGGATTGCGCGCGAGGAGTTGGTAGGTGCTGAGCACCATCGCTGGCGTGCAAAAGCCGCATTGAAGGCCATGCTGCTCCGTGAAGGCCTCCTGGATTGGATGCAGCCGCGCGCCCTGGGCGAGGCCCTCGACGGTCAGAATCTCGACCCCATCGGCCTGGACTGCGAACATCATGCAGGACTTGGCCGCGCGGCCGGCGACGATCACCGTGCAGGCGCCGCATACGCCGTCTTCGCATCCGATGTGCGCGCCCTTGAGGCAAAGGTTGTCGCGCAGGAAATCAACCAGCAGCAAGCGCGGTTCGATTTCTTCACGGTAGACAACACCGTTGACCGTAACAGTGATGGTAGACATTTCGGCTTCCTCTACAACAGCGCGCCGGCGCGCTCGGCGGCCAGCTTCAGGGCGCGTCCGACGATCACCGGGGCGATGGTCCGGCGGTACTCCGCGGAGCCGTGTACGTCGGATGGCGGATCGGTCTGCCGCGGCGCAAGCGCCGCGGCATCGACAATCACCGCTTGGGTGATCCTGTTGCCGCGTAGTGCGCGCTCGGCCGCGGCCGCGCGGATCGGCATCGGACCCATCCCAGCAAGCGCCACACGAACATCCGTGCAGTTGCCGTCGTCGTCCATGGCGAGCATCACCGCCGCACCCACAATCGCCAATCCATTGCTGCGCCGGCTGAGTTTTAGATGGGCGCCGCCGCTATGCGGTGGCGGTTTCGGAATCCGCAGCGCGGTCAGAATTTCATCCGGCTTGAGCGCGGTGGTAAGAAAGCCGGCGAAGAAGCGGTCGATCGGAATCGCGCGTGACGACGCTCTCCCGGCCGCGATCAGCTCGGCGCCGAGCGCGATCGCCGCCAAGGGGAAATCGGCGGCGGGGTCGGCGTGACAAAGGTTGCCCCCGATAGTGCCGCGATTGCGCACGATCGGATCGGCGATGTGCGACGCCGCCTCCGCCAACACTGGGCAGTGCGCCTGAACCAGGGCCGAGTTCTCGATCGCTTCGTGGGTCGCCAGCGCGCCCACCAACAGCGCGCCGTCGTCGCCGCGGATGAGATCAAGCGCGGGGACGCGCGTAATGTCTACGATGTGCTTCGGCGAGGCAAGCCGCAGCTTCATCACCGGCACCAAGCTCTGTCCCCCGGCCAGAACCCTGGCCTCGGCGCCGTGCTGCTCGAGGATATCAATCACCTCGGCAATCGACGACGGCGCATGGTAGGTGAAAGCCCGCGGTCTCAAACCGATACTCCCCTGGTTCCGCCGTAAAGCTTGGGCGATACGCGCTCGTAAAGTGGGGCGCGTTGCGCGATACACAGCGGCGGCGGCGCAGCCATCGCCACTCCCTCGCGGTTGAGCTCATCCCTGCAGTTCAATTTAGCCGGAATTTCCGTTTCGACTTGCCAAACATGCGGTCATTAGCCCGGTGGCGGCTCGATTGTCAAGTTGCCGCTCGGCTGCGGGCTCGCGGTCGGCCGCAACGCCACCAATCCGTTGCTCGCATAGCGCGCCAACTCCGGCGATCGCATCGTGTGCGACCTCAAGCTTACGGTGGACGCGCGCCGCAACGCACGCCGGCCGCAACCGGGCCGGTGGACCTTTCCAACCAGGAATGCGCTCGACCGCGCGCCCGCGATTGGTTTGATAATTTTACCGCCGACCTGTCAAGGGCGCACTGCTTGCTGGCGCGGCGCCTATGGTGGCGCCTATGACAGAGCGGGCGGCGGCACTCAATGCGCAGCCGCGCCTGACGCCCGCGTTGCGGGGCGAGGCGTGACGGCGCACGCTTCAGGTGCGAACGCCTTTCAGCGCAGAGAAAGCTTGGGAAATATAGACTTGAGGTCGGCCGGGCCCCGGTCCGGTATCTCCTCCTCAACCTCCGTCGACGCTTTCGCTCGCACCTCGTCCTCGTGATCGACAAACACTCCCCTTTTAACGAAGTAGCGCCGTTGCCCCGTCGGGTTGGGGTCTTCTTCGGCGGTGCGTTCGGCGGCCAATGCCGGTTCCGCCGTGAGGCACGGTGCGGTGGGCGTGACGTCCATCACCTCGTCTGCCGCCTGCTCAGCTTGAGCCGAACGAATCGTCGAAACAATTTTCCGTAGCCAGGACATCGGTCTCTTCCTCCCAGAAACGTCGATTAAAAGGCCTGCCTCGGCATCGTGGCGATGACGAGCCTGAAGTCGAAGAACCGGCAAAAGAAATCAAGAGCGGCGATTGAATGTTTTAACATCTGTTACAGCTTTGTAACAGAGAAAATCAGTCAATTCCATATTTAGTCAGCTGAATATGCTAATTGACTGCAAATAATTTCGCACTGGTAGGATTAGCTTCTCTTTATTTAGCTTTGATTGGCTCAACGGTCGAGCCCTTGAATGGCGTTAGACTTTGTTCGAGCGGCCCAAGCTTGCTTGCGCCAACTCTTGTAGTGCCGCTCTGGATTAAACTGGCCGCAGGCAGGATGTAGCGGCGGAAGGCAACAGACTCATGGCATCGAACCGCAAACCGAGCCGCTCGAAACTCACGCCGAGAAGGACTTGGACGCAGGCGAGCCGGTGGGGCCGGAGGGGCAAGCCGGAGAAAATCGCCGACGCGGTGGTATGGCTGTGCTCGGACGCGGCGTCGTTCGTGGCCGGGCCGCGCTGTTTGGCGGATTCTCCTACTGTCTCACCAACGAGCGTTTATATCAGACGCGGCCGGTAAGCTTGTCTCAGATTTCAACCTCGCTGGCGCGTTCGAGCAAGACCCGACGAATCGCCCGGCCCGATTTGGCTGCATATTGGCGCGGAATTCTGCGCCGCCGGAGCCTGGCATCCCGTTTGCTCGTTTACCCTTCCGTGAGAACGAACCCAGCGAGGAAAGCAGTCATGAACGAACCGATTCTGGCGCCCGATGACCGCCTCGACACTCTGAGGCTGGCCGAGAAGACGCTCAGCGCCGCGGATTACGACGAACCTGTGGCCGCGCATGCGCAGCCCCGCACTTACACGGCGCTCACCGAGCGCCCGGCTGGCTTCGAGGGCTTCTTCGTTCCGCCGCGCCGCCAATGCGCCGAAGCTGTTCCCACCTACACGGCGCTCACCGAGCGCCCGGCTGGCTTCGAGGGCTTTATGGTTCCACCGCGCCACCAGTGCGCCGAGCAGACTCTCCCGAAGTATCAGGCGCCCACTGAACCGCCGTCAGGTTTCACTATCGAGGTCTTGTTCGCGCCGCCGAATCCACAGCGGGCCGCACGCGTTCCCACCTACGAAGCGCCGATGAAACAGCCGATGGAACTGCCGCTCGCGGCGAGCGCCCTTTGAAGCCAAGCGCGCTTGCCATCCGCCGCGCGATCAACGCATTCGCCGCGACTCAGCAATCGGCGACGCGCTCTTTTTGACGAACCGGCGCGCCGCCGTTTCCCGGTAAACCTCAAGCAGGGCCAGGCGGCCCTCCCAACCCCATCCGACTCCAAAGATAATCGAGGGGCAACGACATGTCCCGAGGCGAAGATGAGTGCCCTTCGGCCCCAAAATGGTATAGAATTACGCTACGGAAGCTGTGAAAGGACTTCAAAGGACATGAGAAGAAAAACCGCCTTCAACGAAGGTCATTTTTGGGAAAACGTCAGGATGTTCGTGTTCGTCGCGGCTGGGCTTGTCGGTCTGTGGTACGTGATGACCACCGTCATTACCTGGTAACTTCGCCCTTCGCGTAATCCCGGCTATCGAGCGCGCGCCTTCGCCATCGCGCCGCCTGCCGTTCGCTTTGCGATATGCCGCACACGCCAGCGCTCCTTGGCACTCCCAAGCAGCACAAAGATTTGGCATTTAAATCGAAGCCGCGCGGCGCCGTGTGGGCCTGCGCAGCAACGACTCAGAAGCAGGAGAATCGGTTGATGCCGATGTTGTTGCAGGTAATCGGACCGGCGGCGGGTGCGATCGCGCGATGCTCGGGGCCCCTCATGGACGGCGGCGTCAAGCCCGGCGACCTGCTCGTGCGCGGCTCCAGTATCTCTACCTGGTCGATGTAGTCGAGCGCGCTCGCGGTATTGCCTTGCGCGGCGGCAATCAGGGCGTCCTTACGCAACGCCTGCGCCTTCGAGAAGTCGGCGGCACTCTTGTCCGCAGTCGAACAACCGGAGACCAGGAAGAGAAGGACTAGACCCAACCGCAGGCGTCGCAGAAGATAGGCGCTCATGCCCCATCACTCACTGTCTTTATGGTTAGCACTCTGGCTCCGCGGAGTCCAATTTTTTGCGGATGCCTGCGGACGGCCGAAAGACCGCCACGATCCTCATGCACGGTAGCGCGGGAATATGGAATGTGGCGCGCCGTGAGGGATTTGAACCCCCGACCCTCAGATCCGTAGTCTGATGCTCTAATCCGCTGAGCTAACGGCGCCAGCCCGGACAGAAAAATTTCTCACATCGAACGCACCACCGCAAGACGCCGCAACCCGGCGCGCCGGATGCGCCGGGGTTGCGGCGCTGCGTCTATTGCGCAGGCGCCGCCGGCAGCCATACCGTGACCGTGGTGCCCTCGCGCAGCCGGCTCTCGATGCGCAGCTGCCCGTGATGGAGCTGCACGATGTGTTTGACGATCGCGAGCCCCAGCCCCGTGCCGCCCAACTCGCGCGAGCGCGCGCGGTCGACCCGGTAGAACCGCTCGGTGAGCCGCGGGATGTCGGCGGCCGGGATGCCTTCGCCGCTGTCGGCGACCACCAGCTCGACGCCATCGCGCGGCTCCTTGCCGGATGAATCGGCGAGCTGGCTGGCACGCGCCTCGACCGTCACGCGGCCATCGCGCGGCGTGTATTTGATCGCGTTATCGAGCAGATTGATCATCACCTGGTTCAAGCGGTCGCGATCACCCTCGATCCTAGGCACCTCGGTGGCGCAGCGGGTCTCCAATGTCACGCCCTGGTGCTCGGCCCGCTCGCGCATCAGCTCCACCGCCTCGTCGATCACGCGCCGCGCCTCGAGCGGCGCGAGCCGCAGCGGCGAAAGTCCGCGTTCGAGGCCGGAGAGCGTGACCAGGTCGTCGATGAGGCGCGCGAGGCGGCGCGCCTGGCGCTCGATGATGCCGAGAAAGCGGCTTTGCGTGTCGCGGTCGTCGACGCCGGCGACCAGGGTTTCGGCGTAGCCGCACAGCGCGCTTAGCGGCGTGCGAATCTCGTGGGTCAGGTTGGCGATGAAATCCGTGCGCACGGTCTCGTAGGACTTGAGCTGGGTGATGTCGTGAAAGACCAGCACCCAGGCCGCCGCGGCGCCGGCGTTGGTGCGCACGGGCGCGGCGTTGGCGGCGAGAAAATGCGGCGCGGGACTCTGAATCTGAAATTCGGCGCTGGCCATCGCGCTGTCCGCCGCGCCCATCGAGCGCGCCACGAATTCCTGCAGGCGCGGGTCGCGGCACAGTTCGACGAAGGCGCGGCCCCGGTAGTCGCCGTCGGCGCCGAGTGCGAACATGCGCCGCGCCGCGCCATTAACCAGCACCACGTCACCGCGCCGGCCCGTCACCACCACCGCCTCGGTCATGCTGCGCAGGATGGCCTCGAACTCGTCGCGCTGCTCGGCCAGCACCTCGAGCTCGCGCACCACCGAATCGGCGGCTTCGAGCAGCCGATGCTCCGCAAGGCCCATTACATCGGCGCCCTCGTGATGCAAATGGGCCGGCGGACGGCGCTCCTCGAGCGCCTCGGCGGCCTCCTCCACCCGTTCGGCGCTGCGCGTCCAGGCCGTGGCGATGGCGGAAGCCGCCAGCCGGCCGAGGATGAGCCCGGCTGCCAGCGCGCCGACCGCCCAGGGCCACGCGAGGCGCCCGGCCGCGGACAGCACGGCCAGCGCGATGGCGGGCGGCACCAGCGTGAGCAGGACCGCCGCCGTGAGGCGGAGCTTTATCGATTTATCCAATTATCCAAGCGTTTCCGGGTTGAACCGGTAGCCGACGCTGCGCACGGTCAAAATCAGCTCGGGGTTGGCGTCGTCGCGCTCGATATGGCAGCGCAACCGGCGCACGTGGACATCGACCGTGCGCGGCTCGACGAAGGTGTCGCGCCCCCAGACCAAGTCGAGCAACTGCTCGCGGGTGTAGACGCGCAGCGGATGCTGCACGAAAAAGCGCAGCAGCTCGAATTCGCGCAGCGTCATCTCCAAGCGCCGCCCATCGATGAACGCCTCATAGGTGCCGAAGTCCATCTTGAGCCGCCCGCGCTCGAAGCCGCCGCCCGCGCCCGGCTCGCTGAGCAGCCGCGCCCGGCGCAGCAGCGCGCGGACGCGCGCGACCACCTCGCGCGGGCTGAACGGCTTGACCACGTAGTCGTCAGCCCCCATCTCCAAGCCGAGCACCCGGTCGACCTCCGCGCCCTTGGCGGTGAGCATCAGAATCGGCATCGCGGCCGTCGGCGGCTGTGCGCGCATCCGCCGGCACAGCTCGAGCCCGGACATCCCGGGCAGCATCACGTCGAGCACCATCAGGTCCGGCGCGCGGTGGGCGATGCGTTCGAGGGCGCTGTCGGCGTCGGCGCTCTCGTCGACGATGAACCCCTCCTGCTCGAGGCTGTAACGCACCAGTTCGCGGATGTCGCGCTCGTCCTCGACCAGCAGGACGCGATGGCGGGAAGCGGGACGCGTCTGGGTAGCGGGCTCACTCATGCTTCTTCTTGTCCATGTGGCGGATGGTCCGTCCCTTGACCATGAAGACGACCATCTCGGCAATATTGGTGGCGTGGTCGGCGATGCGTTCGAGGTACTTGGAGATGAACAGCAGGCGCGTGGCGCGGCCGATGGTCTTGGGGTCCTCGGCCATGTAGGAGAGCAGCTCGCGGTACATCTGGTAGTTGAGCTGGTCGACCTCATCGTCGCGCTCGATCACTTCCTCGGCCAGCGCGGCGTCGTCGCGCACGAAGGCGTCGAGACTGTCCTTGAGCATCGATTGCGCCACCTCGGCCATCCGCGGCAGGTCGAGGTAGGGCTTGAGCTGGGGCTCTTCGTTGAGTTCCAGCGCACGCTCGCAGATGTTGACGGCGTTGTCGCCGATGCGCTCGAGGTCGGTAGTGATCTTGAGCCCGGTGGTGATGAAGCGCAGGTCGCTGGCGGCAGGCTGATGCAGTGCCAGCAGTTGCACGCAGCGCTCGTCGATCTCGACGTCCATCCGGTTGACCTCGGTGTCGCGCGCGATGGTCTCGCGGGCCTTGGGCTCGTCGCGGTTGACCAGCGCCACCATCGCCTCGGCGATCTGGTGTTCGACCAGCCCGCCCATCTTGAGCAGGTCCGCGCGCACCGCGCGCAACTCTTCCTCGTACTGGCGATTGGTATGTTGCGGTTGCAAGCTGTCCATTGTGAGCCTCCCCGGCCGCCGGCCCTAGCCGAAGCGCCCGGTGATGTAGTCTTCGGTCTCGCGGCGGGCCGGAGTAGTGAAGATCTGCCGGGTATTGCCGAACTCGATCAGATCCCCGCCGTACAGGAATGCAGTCAGGTCCGCGGTGCGGGCCGCCTGCTGCATATTATGCGTCACCAGCACGATCGTGTAACGGGCCTTGAGCTCGAACAACAGCTCCTCGATGCGCGCGGTCGAGATCGGGTCGAGCGCCGAGCACGGCTCATCCATCAGCAGCACCTCGGGCTCCACCGCCAGCGCCCGCGCGACACACAGCCGCTGCTGCTGGCCGCCGGAGAGGCTGGCCCCGGGGCGGCGCAGCCGATCCTTGACCTCCTCCCACAGGGCCGCCTGGCGCAAGCTGCGCTCCACGATACGGTCGCGCTCGGGACGCTTGAGCGCGGCGCCATTGAGCCTGAGTCCCGCAGACACGTTGTCCTCGATCGACATGGTCGGAAACGGCGTCGGCTTCTGGAACACCATCCCGATCCGCCGCCGCACCTGCACCGGGTCGATCTCCGGGGCATAGATGTCCTCGCCGTCGAGCAGAACCTCACCCTCGGTCCGCGCGCCTGGCACGACCTCATGCATCCGGTTAAGGCAGCGCACCAGCGTCGACTTGCCGCATCCCGAGGGCCCAATGATTGCGGTCACCACGTTGGCCGGGAAGGTCAGATTGACGTCGTGGATGGCGCGGAGCTGCCCGAAGTAGGCACTGAAATGACGTGCAGCAAGCTTATCGGACATGCCACTGGCGCGCCGCCCGCGCTCCTCCTGCTCGGTCATCCTACGCCCAACCCGCGCGCGGCACGATGGCCCGCAGCGTGCCGGCCGGGCCCGGCGCCGCCTCCCGGAAAAAAATGGCTCCGCAACCGAGCGCGGGAGGTTCCGGTTTTCGCAGCCCTCGCGGCCGCTCCTGCGCGGACACCCTCAGCCGCGCCGCGCCGGCCTCAAGGCCATGCGCGCCCCGAGGTTCAGCAGGAGTACGACGACAATGAGTATCAGCGCGCCACCCCAGGCCTGCTCGTGCCACGATCGATAGGGCGAGATGGCGTAGGTGAAAACCTGCAGCGAAAGCTCCGCCATCGGATTGTTGGGATTGAGTTCCCAGAACTGGCTGCCGAAGGCGGTGAAGAGCAAGGGCGCGGTCTCACCGGTCACGCGGGCGACCGCCAGCACGACTCCTGTAATAATCCCGGAGCGTGCGGACGGCAGCACTACGTGCACGATGGCGCTGTATCGCGACAGGCCGAGCGCCAGCCCTCCCTCGTAGATTTCGCGCGACACTCCGTTGATGGCCGCCTCGGCGGTGCTGATGATGACCGGCAGCATCAGGACCGCGAAGGCGAAGGAGGCGGAAAAGGCCGAGAAGTGGTGTAGCGGCGCGACCAGGATCGTGTAGGCGAAGAGGCCGATGGCGATGCTCGGAATGCCCGAAAGGACGTCGGACAGAAAGCGCACCGTTACCGCAAAGAAGCCGCAGCCGAAGAAAGTGAGATACACGGCGGTCAGGGCGCCGATGGGGACGGCCATGAGGGCCGCGAGGCCGACGATGATGGCGCTGCCGACTATTCCATTGGCCACCCCGCCGCCAGGGACACCCACCGGATGCGGCAATTGCGTGAGGAAGGCGAACGACAGCGCGCCGCCGCCCTCCCGAATGACGTAACCCAGGATCAGAAGCAGGATGGCGGCCACCGCGCCGGCGCAAAGGGCCGTTAGAAAAATGCCCACGGTCCCGCGCGCCTGGCGCCGACCAACCGTTCCCGCCCCTTCCATCTAGCTTTCCATGGGACGGAAGATCGTCCACAGCAACAGCCGCGCCAGCCCGTTGACGATCACACTGATTATGAAAAGCAGCAAGCCCAGCTCCAGCAACGCGCTCAAATAAACCTGGCTGGTGGCCTCGGTGAACTCGTTCGCGATCACGCTCGAGATGGTGTAGCCGGGAGCGAACAGCGAGGCCGCGATCGCCGGACGGTTGCCGATCACCATCGTGGTCGCGATGGTCTCGCCCAGCGCCCGTCCAAGGGCGAGAATGCAGGCGGCGAAGATGCCCGGCCGGGCGATCGGCAACACCACCATCCTAAAGCCCTGCCAGCGATTGGCGCCGAGCGCCCAGATCGCTTCGCGCTGGGAATTGGGAACCGCCCTCATCACGTCACGCGAGATGGCGGTGACGGTCGGCACAATCATGATCGCCAGGATCACGCCGGCCGTGAGCATCCCCACCCCGTATATGGTTCCCGCGAAGATCGGCAAAAATCCGAAGTAGCGCTGCAGGAACGGCTCAATGTAATCGCGCATCACCGGACCGAGGACAAACAGCCCCCACAGACCGTAGACTACGCTGGGGACGGCGGCGAGCAGCTCGATGACAAAGCTCAGCGGCTCCGCCAGCCGGGGCGGAGAAAATTCGGCCAGGAAGGCGCCCGCCATCACGCCCGTGATCGAGGCCAGCAAGATCGCTATCGCGGAACTTACGATAGTGCCGTAGATGAACGGCAAGGCGCCGAACTGGTTAGTTACCGGGTTCCATTCGCTGGTCCACAGAAAGGACAGGCCGAAGGTCGATATCGAGAGCCAGGAATTGGCCAGGAGTTCAATGAACAGCCCCGCAATTATGGCGATGCAAGCGCCGGTCGCGCCGTAAACCGCCCACTCGAAAATCTTGCCCCGCGCCGCCACGGGCAGTTTGACCCGTGCTCCCAGCTCGGCGGCCTTCGCCAAATCGCCCGGCGCGGCGGCCGCCACGGCTTCACCGCCGCCGGCGGCGCCGGCCGGGCCAACCTCACCCGAGGCACTGCCACTGTCCGCCTTCGCCATAGAGTCTTTCAACGGCCGCCGGGCCTCTTCGAGATCCTGTGGCTTAGGTCCGGCATTTTCCGACATGCGAAACCTGCCACGCAGATTGATTCCCAGAACGCCCGCAACGACCCTTCAAATCCGCGTCCGCGCTGGAACTCAGACTTTTATCGCGGAAATGATCTTGAGCGCCTGCCACTGCACGTTTTCGGGAAGCGGTACGTAATCGACCGACTTGGCAAGCGCTTGGCCCTTGGTCACGAGCCATTCCATCGTGTCGCGAACCAGCTTGGCGCGCGCCGGGTCGGCGGGGCGCTCGTAAATCATGACCCATGAGTAGCCGCTGATCGGATATGAATTTTCGCCTGCCGCATCGACGATCGAAAAATCCGTGGAGCTTACATCGGGCTTGGACGCCGCGGCCGCCGCGACAGTCTCGATCGAGGGATATAAATATTTGCCCGCCTGGTTTTCAACCAGCGCATAGGTAATCTGGTTCTCGAGCACGTACGCCAGTTCGATATAGCCTATTGCTCCGGGCGTCTGCCGCACCTGGCCCGCGACCCCTTCATTGCCCTTGCCGCCGAGGCCGGCCGGCCACTGCACGCTCTTGCCGGTGCCGACCTTTTCCTTCCATTGCGCGGAAACGCGGCTCAGAAAGTCGGTGAAAATATAGGTCGTGCCGGAACCGTCGGAGCGATGAACAACCGTGATGTCCATATCAGGCAGCTTCAGCTTCGGGTTGAGCTTGCTGACCTCGGGGGCATTCCACTTCCTAACCTTGCCCAGGTAGATATCGGCGATGAGCTGCCGGGTCATACGCAGACCCTTGCCGACGCCGGGAAGGTTGTAGCCGATCGCCTCGCCGCCCAGCGTGATCGGAACCTGAAGAACCAGAGCACCGGCCAGCTTGAGCTCCTCGGTGTTCATCGGAACATCCGAGGCGCCGAAATCGATGGTTTTGGCGATGAACTGTTGAATGCCACCCCCGCTGCCGATCGACTGATAATTCACCGTAACGCCCGAGTGTTGCTGGCTGTACTCGTAAAAGGCCCTCGAGAAAAACGGGTAATCGAAGGTCGAGCCAGCGCCTGTAAGCTGAGTGGCCGCAAGCGCCACAGACACCCCCAACGCCAGCACGACACCCGCCAAGCCGGCGGTCTTAGAGATCCAGGACCAAGGCGACATCGACGCACCTCCGGTGTGATGTGATAGGCAACCGTTACATCGCCAGCCTAGCAAAGCGGAATTAGAGTTCAGCGGCGGTTTTGTTACGGAATTGTTAAGACTTGGAACTTTATCGCGGCCCGCAAAACCCAATCAGACGCTCATCTTCCGGGCCTCGCGTCCTTCATCCGACCGCACCGCGGCGTTCCGCTAGCGCGCACGGATTACTTCCACCCCGCCCATGTATGGCCGCAGCACTTCGGGTACCACCACGGTGCCGTCGGCCTGCTGATAGTTTTCCAACACGGCGATGAGCGTGCGCGGCAGTCCCAGCCCCGAGCCGTTGAGTGCGTGGACGAATTCGAGACGCTCGCTTTTGTGGCGGCGAAAGCGCAGATTGGCGCGCCGCGGCTGAAAGTCAGTACAGTTCGAGCACGAGCTGACCTCCAGCCACTCTGCCGACCCCGGCGCCCACATCTCGACGTCGTAGGTCGCGGCGCTCGAAAAACCCAAGTCGGCCGTGCATAGCTGCACGACGCGGAACGGAATCTTGAGCCGGCGGCATACCTCGCAGGCGTTCTCGACCAGCTTCTCCAGTTCTTCGTCCGAGCTCTCCGGCGTCACCAGCTTGACCATCTCGACCTTGTCGAACTGATGGCCGCGCTTGATGCCGCGGACGTCACGCCCGGCCGACATCTTCTCGCGCCGAAAGCACGGCGTGTAAGCCGTCAGGTAGATCGGCAGCCGCGCAGCGTCGAGGATTTCGTCGCGGTAGAGGTTGGTCAGCGGCACCTCGGCGGTGGGGATGAACCAGTAATCCTCCTCGATATCGCGGTACATCGTGTCCTGGAACTTGGGCAGATGGCCGGTGCCGGTGGCGGAGGCGCTGTTGACCATCAACGGCGGGATCACTTCGAGGTAGCCCTGCTCGAGCGTCTTGAGGTCGAGCATCCACGCGATGAGCGCGCGCTCCAGGCGCGCCCCGAGCCCCATCAGGACGTAAAACCGCGTGCCCGAGAGCTTCACCCCGCGCGCGAAGTCGATAATCCCCAAGCGCTCGCCCAACTCCCAGTGCGGGAGCGGCCTGAAGCCGAAATCGGCCGGCTGCCCTTCGCCGCGCACGATCCTGTTGTCGGCCTCGCTCTTGCCGGCGGGAACGTACGGACGCGGCAGGTTGCGCATCCCGAGCATCAGCTGTTCGAACTGCCGCTCGACTTCGCTCAGTTCGCGCTCGCCCGCGGAGATGCGGTCACCGAGCGCGCGCATCTCCGCGCGCCGCCGCTCGCGCTCCTCCGCCGTCGCCTTGCCCAACTCGCGCGACTCGCGCGTGCGCTGCGCGCGCAAATCGTCGAGTTCATGCTGCAAGCGGCGCCGGCGGGCGTCGCTCTCCAGCATCTGGTCGACCTCGGCGGGGTCGACTCCGCATTTTCCAAGCTCGGCTTTGACCAAGCCGGGCTGTTCACGAACAAGTCGAATGTCGAGCATTCAAAAGGCGTCCTTCAAAAGTTCGAGATGGCGGCCGCCGCTGTCCTCCAGGATCGCGACAACGTCGAAACGCATCGGGCGGCCGTGCGCGCGATGGTTGAGCGCGTAAATTTCGCCGGCCCGTCTTAGATGGCGCTGCTTGTGCGAGTTCACCGCTTCCTCCGGCATCCCGGCGCGCGCGGTGCGCCGCGTCTTGACCTCGACGAACACCAGCGTCTCACCGTCCATCGCCACCAGGTCAATCTCCACGCCGGCGCCGCGAAAGTTGCGCTCGAGGATTCGATAGCCGCGCCGCCGCAGATGACGTTCGGCGATCCGTTCGCCCCGGCGCCCCAGCGCCATCCGGTCGAGCCCGGCAAACGAGCGCGGCCCGAAATCCCGCAGATTCGAGAACCACTGCAGCCAGGCGCCAAGGCGGCCGGAAATCTTCACTGCCCCACAAAGGTAGGTGGCTCGCTGCCCGCTGGCAAGCAGGTCTTTCACCAACCTTCGCCCCGCGGCTCCGAAGGCCGGGGCACGCCACTTTAGGCCATGCCAGCTATCCCGCACAGCGCGTTGGCGACGGCTCGCGAAGACCCTGACTTGGGAAACCGTGGATGTTAGAATTGCCGGCGATGGCACAAGAAAAGATCAGCCTTGAGCAGGTCCGGCACGTCGCGCGCCTGGCCCGCCTGGAACTCGCGCCGGCCGAGGAGGAAAGCCTGCGGGCCGAGATGAGCGAAATGCTGGGCTACGTCGACAAGCTCAACGAACTCGCTACGGACAAGGTCGCGCCGACCGCCCAGGTCGGCGAATCGGGCACGCCGCTGCGCGAGGACGCGGTCACCAATCACGCGGCGGCCGAGGCGATGCTGGCCAATGCGCCCGCGCGCGACGGCTTTTTCTTCAAGGTGCCCAAAATCATCGAATGAGACTGGCGAACGTGCGCGCTTGAGCCGCGTCAGACGCTGCAAAACTGAGACTTACCAGCACGACATGGGATCAGAACTTAACCGACTGACGATTAGCGAGGCGCGCGAACGCCTGCGGCGGCGCGAAATTACCTCGCGCGAGCTGACTCGCGACTGCCTCGAGCGGATCGCCGCGCTCGAGCCGCGCCTCAATGCGTTCATCACGGTATGCGAAACCGAAGCGATGGCGCAGGCCGCGGAGGCCGACCGGCGCCTTGCTCAGAGCGACGCGCCAAGCCTTTGCGGAATCCCGCTGGGCATCAAGGACATCTATTGCACGCGCGGCGTGCGCACGACCTGCGCCTCGAAGATTCTCGGCAACTTCACGCCGCCGTTCGACGCCACCGTGATCGAAAAGCTGCGCGCCGAGGGCGCGGTCTTCGTCGGCAAGGCCAACATGGACGAGTTCGCGATGGGGTCCTCGACCGAGAACTCGGCCTTTGGTCCGACGCGCAATCCCCACGACCTCGAGCGCGTCGCCGGCGGCTCGTCGGGCGGATCGGCGGCGGCGGTCGCCGCCGATGAATGTCTGGCCTCGCTCGGGACCGACACCGGCGGCTCGATTCGCCTGCCGGCCTCGTTTTGCGGCGTAGTCGGGATCAAACCGACCTATAGCCGCGTAAGCCGCTACGGCGTGGTCGCCTACGCCTCGTCGCTCGACCAGGTTGGTCCGCTCGCCCGCACCGTGCGCGACGCGGCGGCGGTGTTGCGCGCCGTCGCCGGCGCCGACCCGCGCGACTCGACCTGCTCGGCGCGGCCGGTTCCCGACTACGAACGGGCGCTGAGCGGCGAGGTCCGCGGGATGCGTATCGGGGTGCCCAGGGAATACTTCGTCGAAGGGATGGACGGCGCGGTCGAAGGCGCGGTGCGCGGCGCGCTCAAGCGGCTCGAGTCGATGGGCGCGCGGACGGTTGAAATTTCCCTGCCCCATACCGACTACGCGGTCGCGGCCTACTATCTAATCGCGACCGCCGAGGCGAGCGCGAATCTCGCGCGCTACGACGGCGTGCGCTATGGGCTGCGCGCCGGCGCCGACAACAATATCGAACTCTACAATCGCACGCGCGCGCAGGGCTTCGGCGCCGAGGTCAAGCGCCGCATCATGCTCGGCACCTTCGCGCTCTCGGCCGGCTACTATGACGCTTACTACTTGAAGGCGCAGAAGGTGCGCACCCTAATCCGCCGCGACTTCGAGCGCGCCTTCGAGAGCTGCGACCTGGTCGCCGCGCCGGTCGCCCCAACCACCGCCTTTCGGCTCGGCGAAAAGACCGGCGACCCGCTCAAGATGTACCTCTCCGACATCTTCACCATCTCGGTCAACCTCGCCGGGCTGCCCGCAATGTCGGTGCCGTGCGGCGCCGACGAAGGCGCGCTGCCAATCGGGCTGCAACTGATCGGCCCACCCTTCGGCGAGGAAGCGATACTGCGTGCGGGCGACGCATGGGAGCGCGCGGGCGGCTTTGCGCGGCGCGCGCCACAGCTCTAAGTGTGCGCGGATTGTAAAATTGGCTTATAAATCTTCAGCACCCGCCATGTTCTGTCATCCTGCGCGAGATCCTTCGCGTCGGCAGCCTCGCTCAGGATGACGGAAGCGGCCGAACAGACTAGGCAAGGCAGAAGATCCCAAGAATGAAGACTGACGCATACGAGGCGGTAATCGGGCTCGAAGTCCATGCCCACATGCTGACGCGCTCCAAGTTGTTCTGCGGATGCGCGACGGAGTTCGGCGCGCCGCCCAACCATAACGTTTGCCCGGTGTGCATGGCGATGCCGGGAGTGCTGCCGGTGCTCAACCGCCACGTGGTCGAACTGGCTATTCGCACCGGTCTGGCCGCGCATAGTGAGATCGCGCCCCACTCGGTGTTTGCGCGCAAAAGCTACTTCTATCCCGACCTGCCCAAGGGCTACCAGATTAGCCAGTACGACGAGCCGCTATGCCGCGGCGGCTATATCGAGCTTGCGGCGCGCCAGGACGGCGAGCCGCGGCGCATCCGGCTGGTACGAATCCATCTCGAAGAGGACGCCGGCAAGAATATCCATGCCGAAAGCGCGAGCCTGGTCGACTTCAACCGCTCGGGCGTGCCGCTGATGGAGATCGTCAGCGAACCCGACCTCCGCTCGCCCGAAGAGGCTGTCGCCTACCTGCGCGAGCTGCGCGGAATTCTCGTCGCCGTTGGCGCCTCGGACGGCAAGATGGAAGAAGGAAGTTTGCGCTGTGACGTTAACGTTTCGGTGCGTCCGCGCGATGCTACGGAGCTCGGGGCCAGGACCGAGATCAAGAATCTCAACTCATTCCGCTTCGTCGAAAAGGCGATCGTGTACGAGGTCAACCGGCAGATCGAAGAGATCGCCGCCGGCCGGCGCATCGCGCAGGAAACCCATCTATGGGATCCCGAGCGGGAAGTGACCCGTCCGATGCGCTCCAAGGAGTTCGCCAACGACTATCGCTATTTCCCCGAGCCCGACCTGCCGCCGCTGATCGTGCCGCCCGACCTGGTCGAGAAGATCAAAGCGGAAATGCCGGACCTGCCGGCGCAACAGCGGGAGAAATACGCGAGAGACTTCGGCCTCACAACTTATGAGGTCAGCGTGTTGCTCGGTCGTAACGATCTCGGCGACTACTTCGTAAATGTCCTCGCCCAAGGAATCAATGCGAAGACAGCGGCCAACTGGATAATGACCGAGGTGCTGCGCGCGGTTAACGAGTCGGCCCAGCCGCTCGAGAAAGCGGCGCCCCAGCCGCAGGAGACCGGCGCGCTGCTCAGGATGGTCGAGGACTCGCGCATCAGCCTTAACGCCGCCAAGAGCGCGTTTGCCGCGATGTGCCGCTCGGGCAAGGGCGCGCAGGCAACTGTCGCGGAACTCGGCCTCGCCCAGGTCTCCGATGAGGCCGCAATCGCCGAGGCCTGTGATCGGGTGCTGGCGGCGGAAGGCGCCAAGCTCGCCGAGTATCGCGCCGGCCGCGAAAAGCTCTACGGATTCTTCGTCGGCGCGGTGATGAAGGCGATGGGCGGCAAGGGAAATCCCAAGGTGGTCAACGAGGTCCTGCGCCGCAAGCTCGCCGGCTAAAGGCGCGCCGCGGCGGCGCCCGCGCAAGCGCGCGGGTTAGAAGTGCGCGGGCTCGCTGGCGCGGCGGCTGTTGCGTTCGAGCTGGACCGTCATATGCCGGATGTTGAACTTTTGCTCGAGCATCGCCGACATCTCCGAGAGCACGCGGTCCTGGTCGGCCTCGCGCGTGACCACCGCGTGCGCCGAGAGCGCGAACTGGCGGCTCGCCAGGCACCATACATGAAGATCGTGCACCTCCTCGGTATCCCGGACCGCGAGCAGGTCATGGCGCAACTCCTCGAGGTCGATATGCGCCGGCACCGACTCCATCAGGATATCGACCCCCTCGCGCACCAGCCCCCACGAGCTATAGAGCACTAGCGCGCCGATCAGCAGGCTCACCAGCGGGTCTGCCTGACGCCATCGCAGGAAGTACACCAGCGCACCCGCCAGCATTACGCCAAAGGTGCCAATCAGGTCGGACACCACGTGGACGAAGATCGCGCGCACGGCCATCCCGGGCCGCCCCGCTTCGGCACTGCCGGCGGCGTAGGTCATCCAGGCCGAAAAGCTGTTGACGACCAGGCCGACGCCAGCGATCGCGATCACGGTCAGCCCGGCGACGGACTCGGGATTGCGCAGACGCTGGACGGCCTCGAACCAGATGAAAATCACCAGCATCCACAAAAAGATTCCGTTGATGAGCGCGCCCAGGATCTCGGCGCGCAAATAGCCGTAGGTCTTGTCGCCGCTCGCCGGCCGCGTCGAGATCCACAGCGTCAGCAGGGCGAGGCACAGCGCGGCGATGTCGGTCAGCAGATGGACCGCGTCGGAAATCAGCGCAAGGCTGTTCGAGTAGTACCCGCCGACAAATTCAGCGGCGCAATAGAGCGCCGTCACGGCGAGCACGGCCAGCAAACGCTTCCGATCCGCCGCGGCCGCGTTCTGCATCTCGGTGAGTTGCACGGAGTTAGCGCGCCCGCCGGCTGGCGCCGGCTGTCAGACGGGGCACCGGCTCTCCACAAGCGCGCGCGCCGCCCCGCCGACGCGGGTCGTTTCAATCATACCGGATAAGCGAGAAGCATTGGACCGGCGCAAGGCGCTGCCGTCCGCCCAGCGCGGCCA
Source organism: Deltaproteobacteria bacterium (assembly GCA_021827495.1). GTDB lineage: Bacteria > Desulfobacterota > Binatia > Binatales > Binataceae > JAKAVN01. The sequence goes on from JAKAVN010000018.1 coordinate 22,734, forward strand.
GTTCGATTACAAAGGCGCAACTGACGATCGCCGCCTGGAGCTTCTGCGCCAGCCGCACGGTGGCTTCGGCCGTGCCGCCGGTCGCGAGCAGATCGTCGACGATCAGCACGCGCGCGCCGCGCACCAGCCCGTCTTCATGGAGCTCGAGCCCGGCGCTGCCGTACTCGAGATCGTAGGTCTCGCCGATGGTGTGGAAGGGCAATTTGCCCGGCTTGCGCGCGATGGTCAGTCCCACGCCCAGCCGGTAGGCCACGGGCGCGCCGACGATGAAGCCGCGCGACTCGATCCCGAGCACCGTGTCGACCTGGCCCAGGAACGGCTCCGCCATCATGTCGATCAACGCGGCGAAGGCGCGCGCGTTGCCGATAAGCGGGGTTATGTCGCGAAACATGATCCCCGGCTTGGGAAAATCCGGGATGTCACGCACCAGTCTTCGAAGTTCGTTCAATTCCATCATCAAGTGTTTGCCGCCGGCGCCTGCGATGCGCGTGGGTCTGGCTAAAGATACTAGTACGTGCTGTTGCGCGCAAAGCTCATGGTGGAAGAAGGCCCCGGCGGCGCAAGGTAGCTCAGCGGATTGTACGCGAGGTTGTCATAGCGCACCTCGAAATGGAGATTGGGTCCGGTGGTGCGTCCACTGGTGCCGAGTTCCGCGATGTCCTGGCCGCGCGTGACGTGTGCGCCCTCGCTTACCAGGTTGCGCGAGTTATGGCCGTAGACCGTCACGTAGTTGTCGGAATGGCGGATAATAACCGTGTTGCCGTAGCCGTTGAGCCGCCCCGCGAAGATCACCACGCCGGAGCCGGCGGCGTGGATCGGCGTGCCAATCGGCGCCGCGATGTCGACGCCGTCATGCATCGTGCCGTGGCGCATTCCGAAGCCCGAGGTTACCGTGCCCGACCATACCGGCCACGCGAACTGGCGCGCGGCGCGCGGCACGTTCCACATCGCGCCGGGCGCGTGGCCGGCGCCGCCGAGCGCGGCGTAAGCGTAGGCTCCGGGAATCAGCAGGCGCTGGCCGACGCGCAGGTCGCGCGAGTTGCCCAGGTGGTTGGCCTCCATCAGGCGCTCGACGCTGACCCCGTAGACGTGCGCGATGTGATAGGCCGTCTCGCCTGGCCGCACGACGTGTTCCACCGGCCGCCGCATGATCCCGCTGTACTGCTGAGGCCGCGGCGACGCCGCGCATCCGGCGACCGCAATTACGGCGGCAATCGCGAGCGCCGCCGTGATTACGATCGACGCCGCAAACGCGCGCGCGGGCGTATCGAGCTTCCGGTTGTCCGCGTCCTCGTCCACCCACCCCACCGCCGCCCCTGCGGCCTGCCGCCCCGCGGCCCTCGCTAACAGTGCGGCCCGCGACGGGCCGTTCAAATCATTCCGGCTTGAATCCGTGGCGGCCGGTCATTTTGACGAACCGGCATTCACCGAAATATTCCTCGCCCCAGGCGCCGTCGCGCCGGCTGATTCGCACCAGGGTTTGCAAATCATCTTCACCGATTGGTGCGACCAGGCGGCCGCCGGGCGTGAGCTGTTCGAGCAGCGGACGCACGATTCCCGGCATCGCGGCGGTGACGAGCACCGCGTCGAACGGGGCCTGCTCGGGCCATCCTTCCGATCCATCGCCGCAGCGCAGATGCACGTTGCCGATCCTCATCGCTGCGAACCGCGCGCGCGCCCGCTGGTAGAGCGCCGGGATGCACTCGACCGAGTAAACAACGCTGGCGAGCCGCGCGAGGACCGCCGCCGCGTAACCCGAACCGGTGCCGACCTCGAGCACGCGCTCGAGGCCGGAGAGCTGGGCAACCTCGCACATCAGGGCCACCATGTAGGGTTGCGAAATCGTCTGTGCGGCGCCGATTGGCAGCGGCTCGTCGTCGTAGGCATGTGCGGCGTACTCGGTCGGGATGAAGCGGTCGCGCTCGACCATGCGCATCGCGGCGAGCACGCGCGGATCCCGGATGCCGCGGCGCTCGAGTTGCTCGACCACCATCCGTTCGCGGGCTTGGGCCAAGTCCATTATCAGGTCCATCATCGACACGCTCATTATAGCTTTCGCTGATATGAAGTTGTAGGCCATCTTCTGATGGGTACAGCCGTCCGCCGTCGCGGCTGGTCCAAAGCCGACCGGACGTCGATTCGGAAAACGATCCAGGAAATTCGGTGGCAAATCGGATGGCTCTCTATTTAAAATGGAGCGGTGGGGGCGCACTGGCGGGCGTCAAGGCGCGGGCGTCAAGGCGCCCGAAGAACGCCACGCATACAGCCTCGGAGAAGGTTTTAATGGCAAACAAGGAGTGGACCGAAGAGAAGGTCCGCGTCGGCGACACGGACCTGGTCGTCGTCAAGGGCGGCAAGGGCAAAGCGCTGCTGATCCTGCACGGTGAACTGGGATGGCCGGGATGGATGCCGTGGAACTCGGCGCTGGCCAAGGATCGGACGTTGATCGCGCCGATCCATCCGGGCTTTGGAAAGACCGCGATGGCCGACTGGATCATGAGCATCCGCGACCTCGCCGGCTTCTACCAGCGCTATGTGCGGGAGCAGAAGCTGGGACCGGTCGACGTGATCGGCCACTCGCTTGGCGGCTGGATTGCGGCCGAGATGGCCGCCGCCAACCCAGCCCAGTTCAGCAAGATGATCCTGGTTGCGCCGACCGGCATCCGCCCGCCCCAAGGCGAGATCATGGACATGTTCACCGTGACCGCGCGCGTCTACCTGACCCGTGGCGCAGCCGACGCGCAAAAGCCGGATTTCACCAAGCTGTTCGGCGGCGAACAGACGCCCGAGCAGTTCGAGGCGTGGGAAGAGGCGCGGGCCGAGACGGCACGGCTGGCGTGGGAGCCCTACATGTTCAATCCAAGCCTGCCGCACTTGCTCGAGGGGATCGACGGAGTGCCGACGCTGCTCTTGTGGGGCAAAGAGGACGCGGTTGTGCCGCTGAGCGTGGCCGAGGTCTATCAGCGCTCGATCAAGGGCTCGACGGTGGTGGCGATCGACAATTGCGGACACTATCCCGCAGTCGAGCAGCCGGCTGAATTTCTAAAACAGGTCCAGGCGTTCCTGGGCTGATATTTCCGGAGAAAATCCAAATGCACATAATGTGGTTTACCGAACGGGCGTATCATCACGTCCCCGAGGACGAGGTGCTCAAGCTGCGCAGCTTCTTTGGGGTGCCGAACAAGTTCTTCGATCCGCACAAGGGCGCGCAACTGCTCAACCAGTATCTCGATGAGAAGATTTATACCGACGAGCTCGGCACCTTCGACGGCGTGATGCTCAACGAGCATCATGGCACGCCCTTCTGCATGGGCGCGGTGATGGACGTCGAGGCGGCGGTGCTCGCCAGGTGCACTAGGAAGGTCAAGATCGTGCTGCTCGGCAATCCGCTGCCGGTGGTGGGCAACCCGCTGCGCCTGGCCGAGGAGCTGGCGATGATCGACATGATCTCGGGTGGACGGCTGGTGCCGGGATGGGTCCGTGGCGCCGGCAGCGAGCAGCTCGCCAACAACGCCAACCCGGCCTACAACCGCGAATACTTCGAGGAGGCGCATGACCTCGTGATCGCGGCATGGACCAGGCCCGGTCCGTTTCGCTGGGAGGGCAAGCATTTCAACTACCGCTTCGTCAATCCGTGGGTGCTGCCGCTGCAGAAGCCGCATCCACCGATCTGGATCGCGGGCCTCATCAGCCCCGAGACCGTGCGCTGGTGCGCCGAGCATCGCTACCCATACGTGGCGCTGGCCACGATGCTCGAGCCGACGCTCGAATTGTGGAAGATGTACACCGATCGCGCGGCGCAAATGGGCTACCAGGCAGGGCCGGAGAATTTCGGCTATCTGCAACCCGTCTTCGTGCACGAGACCGAGGAGAAAGCCGACGAACTGGGCCGCAACTTCCTCTACGGCGGCGGCTTCTCGCACTTCGCCCGTCCCGAATGGATGTTCCCGCCGGGCTACAACTCCAAGGCCGCGACCAAGCGCCTGGCGAGCCTGTACGCCAACCCCAACACGCCCGGCCTCTCGTTCGTCTCCAAGGACCACACCGAGGACCTCAACGCCCTGCGCAAGACGATCTACGCGGCCTACGCGGGATCGAAAGAGAACCTGCAGATGATCACGGGGACGCCTAAGACCGTGATCCCCAAGCTCAGGAAGGTGCTGGCGGTGCTGCGGCCGGGAATCTTCTCCTTCTGGCTCGACGGCCCCGCGCCAGCCAAGGACCGGATGACGTGTCTCAAGCTGCTGGGCACTGAGGTCATCCCGCAGTTGCGCGAGATCGGCAAGGAGTTGGGCCTCGAGGGTCCGTTCGAACGCAAGCCCGGGTCGGTGCCGCTGGGTCCGAGCGGCAAGCCCGAATACGTTGGCTCGATGGCAGGGCTTCAGGCGTGACACCGACGCCCGCGGCGGTTCGCACGCGAACCGCCGCGGGCGCCTTGAGATGCGACAAGCGCCGGCGCAGCGGTCATAAGACGGGGCGGAGGGCTTGATATGCACATAATGTATTTCACTGAACGGCCTTACCTCGACGTTCCCGAGGACTAGGTTCTGAAGATCCAGAGCTTCTTCGGTGTGCCCAACCGTTACTTCGATCCGGCCAGGGCGCGCAACTCCTCAACGAGTATCTCGACGACAAGGTGCTGGCCGAAGAGAGCAGCTTCGACGGCGTCATGCTCAATGGGCATCACGGCACGCCGTTCTGCATGGGGGCCGTGATGGACATGGAGGCCTCGATCCTCGCGCGCATCACCAAGAAGGTCCGCATCGTGCTGCTCGGCAATCCGCTGCCGGTCGTGGCCAACCCGAGCCGGTGGCGCGTGCGGAGGCGCCGGCGGCGACGGCCGGTTGAAGGGGACGCGATAAGCCTGTTGCGGCGCAGGCGAGCGTTTGATTGCGGCGGGCGACTTGGTCCAGCGAAACGGTTTAGGGTCCTGGGTCCAACGCGCAAGCCAACGAGTGATGGCCTGCTCCAATCGCGCGACGCACAGCACCAGCGCTCGTTCGGGAGGCAAGCGGCACTGTCACTATGATATGCGGGACTTACTAGCAGGCGCTAAGATGCGCGGTCAGATCGAGCGCGAGCGGGCGCCATCGCGCCGCGCGCAAATCCGCGGCGCCCGGTTCTTGCTCGAGAATATGGATCGACCCGAGATCGATATGCGGCTCGAACGCGCCCGTCATCTGACGCACCACCGCGCGCAGCACGCCGCGATGCGCGACCAGGAGCGCGCTTGCGCCTGCGCGGCCGCCGCCGTGCGCGCCGTGCCACAGCGCGAGCATCCGTGCGGTCCCGCGCGCCACGCGTGCGGTGAACGCCGCCCTGCTCTCGCCGCCGGGATAGACGAAGTCGGCCGCCAGCCGGTTGGAGTTCCAGCGCCGGAACTCCGCGGGATAGCGCTCGGCGATCTCCTCGGCGGTCAGGCCCTCGAACAGCCCGAAATCGACTTCGACGAATTCCTCGATTACAACCGCCGCCGCGTGCTCGCCCGCGATGATTTGCGCACCCTCCGCCGCGCGCATCAGCGGGCTGGTGAACACCGGGAAAAAGCCGCGCGCGCCGCCGCGCGCCGCGAGCCATTCGCGCGCCGCCCGCATCTGGCCGCGGCCCAGCTCGGACAGCGCCACGTCGGTGCGCCCGTAGTAGCGGATGCTCGAGTTGCCCACGGTTTCGCCGTGGCGCACCATCACCAACCGCGCCGGCGCGGCCATCGGGTCAGGCTTTCGCTTGCGCTGCGTCGTCGAGCGGATTGAGCACCAGCCCGGTCAGCAGCTTGGGATAGAAGTAGGTCGATTTCTCGGGCATCACGGCGCCCGCGTCGCTGACCGCCTCGACGTCGCCGACCGCCGGCGGGTTCATCAGGAAGGCGCCGCTGGCGGTGCCTGGGCCGACGCCCCCGAGTGCGGCAAGCGCGTCGATGGTGTATTCGACCAAGCCGCCCGCCTTCACCTGCGCGGAGGTTATGCCGAAGACCCGCTCGAGCACCAGCTCATGCAGCACGCTCACGTCGAGCCGGCGGACGGCTTGGGGAGCCTGCGGCATCGCGTCGGCCATCGCGCGCGGATCTTTGAGCCGCAACAACCGCAGCTTCACTCGCTCGCCGCCAAGCGCGACCGCGAGCACGCCCGGCCCCGCTTTCGCCAGCGCCGCGCGCATCGCGTCGGCACTGCTGAATTCCTCGAGCTCGAAGAATTGCGCCGCCCGCGTGTCGAAGGACGCTATCGCCTCGGGGTCGAGACGCCGCGCCACGCGGTACGTCGGCAGGATCACCAGCCCCGAATCATCGCAGCCGACCAGCGTCATCATCGCGTAGTCGTATGGCTGCGCGGCGGCGGGATCGCCCTCGGCGGCGCGCCGGCGGCGGCGATATTCCAGCGCGGTCTCGTAGCGATGGTGTCCGTCGGCGATGAAGATGCGCGGGGTCTCGAGTTCGTTCTGAATCGCCGCGATCGCCACGCTGTCTTCGATCGGGCGCAACTGGTTACAGATACCGAGGTCGTCGGTGACCTCGAACGCGGGCGCATGGGCCAAAAGCTCGGCCATGAGACGGGCGAGCGCCGGATGCGCGCCGGCGTAGAGGCCGAAGATCGAGCTGACGTTGGTGTCGAGCGCGGCCAGCAGCTCGAGCCGGTCCTGCTTGGCGGCGGGAAAAGTCCGCTCGTGCGGCAGGGTCCGTCCGGCGCTGAACTCTTCCAGCCGGATACGCACGATAAATCCGTCGCGCCGAAACCGCCGGCCTTCGACCTCGAAAAATTGCGAATACAGGTAGATCGCGGGACGGGCGGCGCGCCTGAGCACGCCCGCCGTCCGCCACTCGCGCAGCGTGCTGGCGGCTGAGGAATAGCGATCCGGGTCGCGGTTGAGTTCGAGGCGCACGATGTTGTACAGACTGCGCGCGTAGAGCGCATCCTGCCGCGTCTGGTCGATCAAGTCATACGGCGGGGCGACGACGTTGCTCAGCGCACCGGAGCGGGCGACGTCGTAGAGCAATCCCTGGAACGGTTCGATTCGATGCGTCATCATCTGGCTACCTACTCGAGCTACCCGCCCGGACTAGCTGCGCCCGCCGGGCTTGAGCGCGCCGGCCAATTCGCGCTCGCTTATCGCGCCTGGGCGCAGCACGCGCATCCCGGCCCGGCCCATGGCGACGACCGTGCTGGGCGCGCCGCCGGCCAGTCTTCCGCCCTCAACAAACACTTTAACTTTAGCGCCTAACGCGCGCCGCGCCGCGTCGAGTTCCACGGCCGGCGGCGCGCCCGCGAGGTTCGCACTGGTCGCGGTGACCGGACGGCCAAGCCCGGCGGCGAGCGCACGGGCGATCGGATGCGACGACACGCGCACGCCGACTCCGCCGCCGGCGCCGATGAGCGCGGCTGGAATTCCGTCGCGCGCGGGCAGCACCAGCGTCAGCGGTCCCGGCCAAAACGCCTCGGCCAGGACGCGGGCCTCGGCCGGCACCTCGCGCGCGGCCGCAAAGGCCATCGCGGCGTCGGCCGCGATCAGGGCGACCGGTTTGCCGGGCTCGCGACCCTTTATCGCGAACAGCCGCTCGAGCGCGCGCAACGAGAGCGCGTCCACGCCGAGCGCGTAAAACGTCTCGGTGGGATAAACAATCGCCTCCCCGGCGGCCAGCGCCGCCACGGCCTCGCGGATAGCCGCGCGATTCTTCTCAACCAACGCCCGGCGCTCCGGAGTTCTCCGCCATGGTGCGAAATCCCTCGAGGCCGCTCATGGAGGCATGCGTTCGAGCGCGCGGCGCGCGATATCGCGGCGCATCTGCTTGCCTTCGAACTCGATTATCGCGGCCGCTTCGTAGGCGGTGGCCACCGCGCGGCGCAAATCCTCGGCCAGCGCCGTCACCACCAGCACCCGGCCGCCATCGGAGACCAGCCGTCCCCCGCGCATCGCGGTCCCCGCATGAAACACCTTGACGCGGGTCTTTTGCAGCGCCCATCGCACCTTCGCATCCGACGGCTCGGCTCCGTCGATTCGCTCCAGCCCGCTTATCGCGGCGCCCTTGCGATATTCGCCGGGGTATCCGCCCGAGGCCAGCACGACCGCCGCGGCGCTGCGCGGCGAGAGCCTGACGCTCAGGCCATTGAGCCCCGCCTGGGACCGGCCTTCTGCGCAGGCGAGCAGCGCCGCGGCCAAATCGCCCTCGAAGCGCATCATCAGCGGTTCACACTCGGGATCGCCGAAGCGCACGTTGTACTCGAGCACGTTGATTCGCTCGCCGTCGACCATCAGGCCCACAAACATCACGCCGCGAAACGGCGCCCCGCGCGCGCGCATCGCGCCGAGCGTCGGCCGCACCACCTCGTTCATCACCCGCGTCTCCAGCGCCGCGCCGAAATGCGGCACCGGCGTATACGCGCCCATCCCACCCGTGTTGGGGCCGCGGTCGCCGTCGTAGGCGGCCTTGTGATCCTGCACCAGGCCGAGCGCGACCGCGCTTTCGCCGCCGCACAGCGCGAAGAAGGAAAGCTCCTCGCCCGCCAGCCGCTCTTCGATCACGACGCGCGCGCCGGCCGCGCCGAAACGCCGGCGCTCCATCGCATCGCCGATCGCGGCCAGTGCGCCCGCGGCGTCCTCGCATACGACGACGCCCTTGCCGCGCGCGAGCCCGTCCGCCTTGACCACCATCGGCCCGGCATGCGCGCGGACCCATCGGCGCGCCACCTCGGCATCGTCGAAGACCTCGAAGCCCGCGGTCGGCACGCCCGCCTCGCGCATCACCGCCTTGGCGAACGTCTTGCTCGCCTCCAACTGCGCGGCGGCCCTGGAAGGGCCGAAGATCCTGAGCCCCACGCGATCGAACTCGTCGACGATTCCGGCGGCCAGCGGATCCTCGGCTCCGACCACGGTCAGATCGATTCTCTCGCGCCGAGCGAAATCAACCAGCCCGGCGAAATCGTCCGGCGCAATCGAGATCACTTCGGCGAGCTGGCTTATTCCGGGATTGCCGCCCGCGCAGTAGAGCTTGCGCGCGGTCTCGCTCTGGTTGAGCCGCCAGAGCAGCGCGTGCTCGCGCCCGCCCTTGCCGATAACCATTACTTTCATCAGATGAGAGCGCCGCGCGGCAGGCACGGCGCTGAATCCATTGTGGCGCGCAGCCGTCAGTGGCGAAAGTGGCGCACCCCCGTAAAGACCATCGCCAGCCCGTGCGCGTCGGCGGCGGCGATGACCTCGGCGTCGCGAAGGGCGCCGCCCGGCTGTGCGATCGCCGTGGCGCCGGCCTCGGCGGCCAGCGTCGGCCCGTCGGGGAACGGAAACAGCGCTTCGGAAACCAGCACCGAATCTTCAAGTGGCACTTTAAGCCGGGCCGCCTTCTCGCGCGCCGCGTGCAGCGGGTCGATGCGCGAGGTCGCGCCGCCCCCGACCGCCAGCGTGCGATCCCCGGTGACGAAGGCGATGGCGTTGGACTTGATGTGCTTGCACACCCGGAGGCCGAACTCCATCGCACGCAGTTCGGCCGGCGTTGGCGCGCGCCGCGTCACGACCTTGCCCTCACGCGGATCCTCGAGGCTCAGATCGGGCGTCTGCACCAGCAAACCGCCGACCACGCGCTTGAGGTCCAGCTCCTCGCGGCGCACCGCGCCGGGATGAAACCGCATCACGCGCCGGTTCTTTTTCTTGCGCAGAAACTCCAGCACGCCGGGTTCAAAAGCAGGGCCAATCAGAACCTCGGTGAACAGCTCGTCGACGGCCTCGGCGAAGGGCTGGTCCCACGGGCGATTGGCGATGATTATTCCGCCAAACGGCGAATCGGGGTCGGTCGCGAACGCCTTGTCCCACGCCTCGAGCAGCGTCGTGCCGAGGCCCACGCCGCAGGGCGTGTTGTGCTTGAGGATCGCCACCACCGCATCGCGGTAGCCGGCGAAATCGAGCATCAGGTTGACCGCCGAGCTGATGTCGAAGACGTTGTTGAAGGACAGCTCGCGGCCGTGAAGCTGCTCGGCGATTTCGCGGAAGCGCCCGTAGAGCGCGCCCACCTGATGCGGATTCTCGCCGTAGCGCAGGGGCTGCTCGCGCGGCAGCGAGAGGCTGAAGGTTGCCCCAAGCGGTTGGCGCTGACCGCCCTCGAGCGCATCGAGGTAGTTCGAGATTGCGCAGTCGTAGGCGGTCACGCGCGCAAACGCCTTGCGCGCCAGACGCCATCGGGTCTCCCGCCCAAGCGTCCCGCCGTGGCTGGCGAGTTCCTCGATCAGCGCCGGGTAATCGGCCGGATCGACCACCACCGCGACGTCGTTCCAGTTCTTGGCCGCCGCACGCACCAGCGTGGGGCCGCCGATGTCGATGTTCTCGATCGCGTCGTCGAGACTCACGCCGGCCTGCTCGACCGTGCGTTCGAAGGGATAGAAATTGACCACCACCAGGTCGATCGGCTCGATCCCATGCTCGCGCATCTGGCGGCGATGGCTCTCGTCGGCGCGCCGCGCCAGGATCCCGCCGTGAATCTTCGGATGGAGCGTCTTGACGCGCCCGTCGAGCATCTCGGGCGAGCCGGTAAAATCCCCGACTCCGCGGACCTTGACGCCGGCCGCTTCCAGCGCCGCCGCGGTGCCGCCGGTCGAGACTATCTCGGCCCCGCAAGCCGCCAGCGCCCGCGCGAGTTCGCCGAGCCCGGTTTTGTCCGAAACGCCGAGCAGCGCCCGGGTGATTTTTACCGCGCCGATTTCCATTTCAGCCCGCCTTGCGATAGATGCGCGGCACGCGCTTGCCCACCGTACACAGCATCTCGTAGGAGATGGTCTGCGCCAGCCGCGCGATGTCGTTGACGCTAATCATCGCTTCGCCCGCTCCACCCCACAGGATGGCTTCGTCGCCGGTCGCGGCGGCGGGCACGTCGGTCAGATCGACCATCGTGAGGTCCATGCATACGGCGCCGACCACCGGCGCGCGCCGCCCGCGTATCATCACTTCGCCGCCATGCTGGAGCCCGCGCCGGTAGCCGTCAGCATAGCCGACCGCGAGCACGCCGATCACGCTCGCCCGCGGCGCGACGAAGGTATGGCCATAGCTGACGCCGACGCCGGCCGGGACGCGCTTGAGCTGGACCACGCGGGTCTTCAAGGTCATCACCGGCCGCAACTCGATCCGCTCGCGCACGGTCGGCACGGGGGGCAATCCGTAAAGGGCGAGGCCGGGGCGCAGCAGGCTGTAATGCGTATCGGGGCGCAGCACCGAGGCCGCCGAATTGGCGACGTGGGCGACCGGCGGCTCGATCCCGGCCGCCCGCAGCCGCGCGGCCGCAGCGTTGAACACCTCGAGCTGCGCGCCGGTCACGGGGCTCGCGGGATCGCCGGCGTTGACCAGCAGCGTGCACACGCCCTCGACCAGCAGCGATGGCGCGCGGCCGAGCTCGGCGATCGCCTGGTCCAGCTCGCCGGGCAGAATTCCCAGGCGGGTCGCGCCGCTATCGATCTTGAGATGGATGCGGAAATTCGCGCGGCTGTGCGCTTGCGCCGCGCGCTCGAGCGGCGCGATCAGCGCCACGTCATAGACGAATGGCGTGAGGCCGAGGCCGACGATCTCTTCCGCCTCACCGGCGAGAAATCCTCCCAGCAGGTAGATGCGCTCGCTGAGCCCGGCCGCGCGCAACTCGCGCGCCTCGCACACCCGGGCGACGCCGAAATGGCCGCAGCCCTCGCCGCGCAGCGCGCGGGTGACCTCGACCGCGCCGTGCCCGTAGGCGTCGGCCTTGACCACCGCCATCAGTTCGGCCCCGCCGCCGACCGACTTGATCGCCCGGTAGTTGGCGCCGAGCGCCCCCAGGTCGATCTCGGCCACGGTCGGCGGTCCGCTCACCGTTTCCATCGCCTTGTTTGAAACCGTCCTTTGATTCTCCATCTGGACGCGCTGATGATACCGGTGGGAGCCGTTTTTTGACACTCCCGCGCTTAAGTGATATTCACACAATTGGCTGGGGGTGTGCGCGCACGAAGGGCGCACTGAGAAACAACCCCTCGAACCTGATCCGGGTAATGCCGGCGTAGGGAAGCCGCGCTCCGCCCTTGGCTACACGGCGGGACGATCGCGGTTCAGCCCAAAGCCGTTTGCCCGAGAACCGGGGAAGCGGCTTTTTCGATGTCCGAGCTTGCATCCTGCTTCACGATTCAGCTCAACGGCGAAGAGTACACGATCGACGGCGACGCCCACCTGCCCGCGCTGCTCGAGCGGCTCCAGATGCGCCGGGGCCGGGTGGCGGTCGAAATCAACCAGGCGATCGTGCCGCGCGTGCAATACGGCGGGGTTACGCTCAAACCCGGCGACAAGGTCGAAATAATCAACTTCGTTGGAGGCGGATAGCGCGCCGGCCTCCGCGCCGGGCGTGCTATCGGGGTATGATCGAGCCATGGAACATGACCATTTCGAATTGGCCGGCAGGACCTTTCACTCAAGACTGATCATCGGCACCGGCAAGTACCGCGACTTCGCCGAGACCCGCGCGGCGGTCGAGGCGAGCGGTGCCGAGATCGTCACGGTGGCGGTGCGCCGCGTCAATATCGCCGATCACAAGAGCGACAACCTGCTCGACTACATCGACCCCAAGCGCTACCAGATCCTGCCCAACACGGCCGGATGCTATACGGTCGAGGAGGCGGTACGCACCTGCCGCCTGGCGCGCGAGGTCGGCGTCGGCGACCTGGTCAAACTCGAAGTCATCGGCGACCAGAAGACCCTGTTCCCCGACGTGCCGGCAACGATCGAAGCGGCAAAAATCCTGGTCAAGGAAGGCTTCAAGGTTCTGCCCTACGTAACGGACGACCCGGTCGCCTGCCTGCGGCTGGCGGAGATCGGGTGCGCGGCGGTGATGCCGCTGGCGGCGCCGATTGGCTCCGGCATGGGCATCCGCAACCCTTTCAACCTGCGCATCATCATCGAGCAAGCAAAGGTTCCGGTGATCGTCGACGCCGGCGTGGGCACCGCGTCGGACGCGGCGGAGGCGATGGAAATCGGCGCCGACGGTTTGCTGATCAACTCCGCGATCGCGGGCGCAAAGAACCCGATCGCGATGGCGCGCGCGATGAGGCTGGCGGTCGAAGCCGGGCGGACGGCTTATCTCGCCGGGCGAATCGAGCAGAAACTTTACGCGACGGCTTCGAGTCCGCTCAGTGGATTGATTCGCTAGAGTCCCGGCTTGGACCGCGCCTCCATTCCGCCGGTAGACTTCCAGCTCTATCTGATTAGCGACCGCCGCCTGGTCGCCCCGCGCGATTTGGCCGAAGTCTGCGACCAGGTGCTCGGCGCCCTCGCGCGTAATCCGCGGGCCGTCCGCGTCGCGCTTCAACTCCGCGAAAAGGATCTCGGCGGGCGCGATCTTTATCGGCTCGCCGCCGCGCTGCGCCCAATCTGCACCCGGCATGGCGCGCGTCTGCTGGTAAATGATCGGATCGACGTCGCACTGGCCGTAGAGGCCGACGGGGTGCATCTGCCCGGCGACGCGATCGCGATCGCCGAGGCGCGGCGGCTGGTGGGGCCATCGCGCCTGGTCGGTATCTCCACGCACAGCGCCGCGGAGGCCGCCGATGCGGCCGCCGCGGGCGCCGATTTCGCGGTGTTCGGGCCGCGGCCGGGATGCCGCTGTTTGCGCTCGGCGGCGTGACCGCCGAGCGCGTCGCGGCGCTGGGCGTGCGCGGCGGGGTGGCCGCCCCGGGCG
>JAKAVN010000173.1 GCA_021827495.1 Deltaproteobacteria bacterium
ATCCGAGGCTCCTGGCAAGCCCTCCACCGGGACCGCGCACGCGGGAGCGGGCGCCAAGACAGATCTGATTTGCGGCGCCCGAGTTTTCGTGCTGCCCAACCCAAGCGGCCTCAACGCGAGCTTCCCGGGCTTCAAGCATAAGCTGGTATGGTTCGAGCGGCTGCGCGAGTTCATCGACGCCGCGCCGCGCCCGTCGCCCCAAGCCTGAGCGCGGCGAGCCGCCCGAACCGGCGAGTCTCGCGTCCTCGGGCGCACGGAGGCGCATCCCGCCCAAGGCGACAGGCGAAAGGGGCAGGCGATTCCGCTTGCCCCACTCTTGCACTCTTTTGCTGGCTGGCTTGATGACTTCGGGCGCGCGCGGCTACTCGGCGACGCGAAAGTTGGTCCGCCGTTTCCACTCGGCGGCGTCGATAGCGCCCTCGACCAGCGCCGAGCAATCCACGCACAGCAGGCGCAGGGTCTTGGCGTCGACCGGCGGCTCCCGATCCGATTCGTCGTCCACGGCGACTACGAAGCGCGCGGGCAGACGCTCGCCCTTGCGCTGGCAGAGTTCGCATTGCACCCAGTCGGGAGCGCGCCTGAACGAGAGGCGCTTCTTGAATATCGGACCATCCACGCTCGTATTCAGCGGCTCGTCGAAGGCGAGGCGCGCTCTCCTGTGGGCGGCAAACGCCGGATATGCTCAGTTAATCTCGCTCCAACCTTTGGGTTGCTAAAAGCATACCGCGTGCCACGAGTTGCAGTTGGCGAAACCGAGTTAAGCTTTTCTTTCCTTCGCACGATGCGCGGTGATGCAACCCGCCGTTGCTCGCCCGCAACATTGCGAAGTCTGAATCTGAGTCCGAGAAAAATCCGCCTCACGAGGTGGGCCGCACCCGTTCGCGAGGTCCGGAGATTCGTCAACTTTGCTCTATTTAGCTAGAAATAGTTGCATTGGAGCCACACTAAAGAGACAATTTGCCACATCTTAGCCATTCCATTATCAGCTTATTTCATCTTTATTAGGCAATTATTAGTAACATCCATCTATGGTATGATATTTGCTCGTATTAGGCTTGATTCGACGAAATTTTTCCGTTCGTCCGAAAACCGGAGAGGGGTAGAGGTAGAGGATTTTGAACCGAATTGCTGAGTTGATGGAACGGCTGGTTTCGAGGGCGGGAGCCTACGGGACCGATGGCAACTGGCTCGATCTGGGGCTGATGGGCCGTGCGGGACAGGTCGGCGATATGGTGGTGAAATCGGCTGGGATGGTTGACCTGATGCGGCTGCTGGGCCGCCTGAGCGCCCATCGCACGACCGTTCTAATTCATGGTGAATCGGGTACCGGCAAGGAATTGGTGGCGCGGGCGGTCTGGAACCTGCGCCGGGAGCCGCGCGGCCCTTTCGTCACCTTCAACTGTTCCAACCTGATCGAGACGCTGGCCGAATCCCAGCTCTTCGGCCACGTCAAGGGCGCCTTCACCGATGCCCGTGAGGATTCGCAGGGCTACTTCAGGGCGGCCGAGGGCGGGGTGCTGTTCCTTGACGAGGTAGGCGAGATGCCGATGGCCCTGCAGGCCAAGCTGCTGCGCGCGGTCGAGTATTGTGAAGTTCAGCCGCTCGGCTCGGCGCGCACCTTTAAGGTCGATGTCCAGATCGTGGCCGCGACCAACCGCGACCTGCGCAAGGCGGTAAAGGAGGGGCGCTTCCGAGGCGACCTGTTTTACCGGCTCAACGTCGCCTCGGTGGTGGTGCCGCCGCTGCGCGAGCGGCTCGAGGCGATTGACGCGCTGGTGAGCCTGTATGCCGAGCGCTGCAATCGCCAGTTCGGCGTCAGTGTCAGGTTCATCTCGCGCCGCGCGATGGAGCGTTTGCTGGCCTACGAATGGCCCGGCAACGTGCGCGAATTGGAGCATGCGATCCGCTGCGCGCTGCTGCTCAGCGATTCCGACCGTATTGATCTTGATGATCTTCCGCGCGACGTCCTGGTTGCTCAGCTGCCCCCCAAGCCGGGCGTCGCGGAGGCGGTGGCGTCCTCCGCGCAACCGCTCGGGGCCGGACCGGCGCTTGCGCCTGAGCCGGTCCGGCCCGCTCCGTCGTCGCTGAGCGCGCTCAGCCACGCGCGCGGCAATCGGCAGCGCGCCGCGCGGATTCTCGGCGTCTCGCGCACCACGCTCTACCGGATGCTGATGCGCTATGGCCTGGAGAGCTTCGGCCGCGAGGATGACGACCGCTGTGCGCCGCGCGCGGCCGGGCTCAGGCTGGTGAAGGCATAATTTCAGGACGGGCCGACAACGTGGACACCTTGGCGAATATGCATGCTACAGGAGCTACGGCCGGCGCCCCGGCTCAAACCCCGCGCCGCCATATCCGCTCTGGCGCCCCGCTGCCGCGCTGGGTGGGAATCTTCGCTGCGGCCGTGATGCTGGCCACGGCGGCGGCGACGGCGCTTTCCCGCGACATCCTGGTGCGCTGGCATATGCAGACGCGCTTGCAGTTCGACGCCAACCGTGTGGCCATCGCCGGCGCCGCCTTCCTCCCCGGCGCACCCGCACGCGCCACGCGGGCGGCACCATGGTGCTCTCGGCGCTGCGCGCGCCCGCGGTTGCGTCCAGAGCTCCATCGGCAACCTCGACGCGGACCGCGCTCCTCTAATAAAGGCTCTCTCCCCCACCCGGCGCCGTGGCGGCAAGGAACCTGACTTGCCGCCGCAGCGCCGGGGCCCTTTCGCTGCTCCGGCCCGCGGTCCACTGCGCTGGGCGCTTCACTCGGGCTGGTGCGCGCAATGTAATTCGGGATCGGCTAGCTATCTGGTTGTGCGCCGAAGAGCTTCGTGATCGCGACAACTTCCGCAGCGGCGCCCCCAGGCGCATCGCGCACAAGCGTCGCCCTGAGGTCCGCGCTCAATAGGATCGCGGCAGGCCCAGCAGATGCTCGGCGACGTAGCTCAGGACCAGGTTGTTGGAAATCGGAGCGGTTCGGTAAAGACGCGCCTCGCGCCATTTGCGCTCGACATGATACTGCTTGGTGAATCCGTAGCCGCCGAGCGTATTCATCGCCGCTTCGCCAGCCTCCCATGCGGCTTCCGTCGCCAGGTACTTTGCCATGTTGGCCTCGCCGCCGCACGGCCGGTTGGCGTCGAACAGGGCCGCGGCCTTAAGCCGCATCAGCGCCGCCGCCTCGACCGCCATGTGGGCCTTGGCGATCGGAAATTGCACGCCCTGGTTCATCCCGATGGCGCGGTCGAAGACCCTGCGCTCGTTGGCATAGCTGGCCGCATGCTCGACGAACCAGCGGCCGTCGCCGATCGACTCGCTCGAGACCAGGATGCGTTCGGCGTTGAGCGAGCTCAGCAGGTAATGGAAGCCTTTGCCTTCCTCTCCGATGAGCGCATCGCGGGGCACGGTCAGGTTGTCGATGAAAAGCTGGTTGGTGCCGTGGTTGATCATGGTCGCGATGGGCACGGCCTTGATCGCATCGCCATACTCGCGCAGGTTGACCAGGAACAGGCTCATGCCCTCGGTTTTCTTTTTTACCTCGTCGAACGGAGTCGTGCGCGCCAGCAGCAGGAGCAGGTCGGAATGCTGATAGCGCGAGGTGAAGATCTTGCCGCCGTTGATGACGTAGTTGTCGCCGGCGCGCCGGGCAAAGGTCTTGATCCTGGGCGTCTCGGAGCCGGCGTCAGGCTCGGTCACGCCGAAGGCCTGCAGCCGCAGCTCGCCCGAGGCGATGCGCGGCAGATAGCGCCGCTTCTGCTCCTCGCCACCATGCTTGAGCAGCGAGGCCATCGTATACATCTGGGCGTGGCAGGCGGCGGCGTTGCCTCCCGAATGGTTTATCTCCTCGAGAATTATGGAGCCGTCGAGCATCGCCAGTCCGGCCCCGCCGTATTCCTGCGGGATGAGTGCGGCAAGCCATCCGGCCTCGCTGAGCGCGCGCACGAATTCCTCGGGATAGGCGCTGCGCTCGTCACACTGGCGCCAGTATTCGTCGCCAAACCGGGCGCACAGGCTTGAAACCGCCCCGCGAATTTCCCGTTGTCCGTCCGAAAAATCGAAATCCATGGATACCTCGTTGCGCGCGGCGCCGGGGCGCCGAAATTTCCGCGCGCTGCGCGCGCATGGTTGCAAACAAAGCCGCGGCGCCGGACCGGATTTCCGCCCGCCGTCGCGGCCTGAACGGCCCCATGCAGCCGGCGCTACACGGCGTGAGCGGCCTGCCGACGCGAATCAGTCAGCGCCTGGCGGCCGCCTCGCCCGCACGGCATCTTTAAACCACATTTTCCATCATTTTCCAGCATTTCAGCCATCGCGCGAATTGGACCGGCGGCCGTTGCAGCCGGCCGGCCTTCCCACAGCGGAAAATCAGGCAACCGCTCCGGCGCGATGCGCTTGCCGGTGCCCGCCGGGCGAGCACGCTCATCAATTCTCGCCCGCTGCTTGGCCGCATCCGCAATCAGCAGTCCGCCGCGGCCACTGTGGCCGCCGCCTAGCACCACTACATTCAGGCAGGTTCCTTGAAGGGTTGTGAGCGCACGTACTGAAAGCGCTCTTTAAGTTTGAGGAACGGGGTTTCGAACCAACGATACGAAGCCGCAGAGACCGCCACTGTCGCGACGAAGGACGCGAGCGGCACGCCGGGCCATTTGACCCATGCCGCGCAGGGCGCCAGCAGCCAGCTTGCGGCTACGATCGCCGTCCCGTGGTAGACGTAAAGCCCGTATGAGATTCGGCCAAGATATACGGTCGTGTCCCTTCTCATCCAGGTTGTCCCCATGGCGCTAAGTAGGAATGCTCCCGAGCCCGCGCCGATGAAGGCGAAGCCGACGGTGACCAAGAGTGCATTCGGGTTGCCGTAATAAATGTACAGAGTGGGCGCGATCCACAGGATTGCGCCGGCCACCCATAGCCTCGGCCGCGCCCCAAGCCGCAGGCCGGATATCAGGACGCCGCATGCGATTGAATCCACGTGGATGAGCGGTGTTAGCCAGAACAGGCCTCTACCGCTGGCCAGTACGTATAGGCGCAGAACCAGGCAGCATAGCCACAGAAGCGCACCCGCAGCGGCGGCGCCGCGCCGCGAAAGCCGCTGCATGACGTTAGGCCAGATCAAATAGAATTGCTCCTCCAACGAAATGCTCCACAACGAGACGACGATCAGGGAAGAGGGTGCCGCGATCGGAAAATCGCCAAGCAGGGCTGCGTACATCGCGAACGACCTCGGAGGGATGCCGGATACTGGGTAGGCCAGCGTGGCGCAGAACGCGATCAACAAAAACCCATAGTACAGCGGCCAGATTCTCAGGGCGCGGCGCACATAGAAGGCGCGAACGTCCAAACGCCCCAGGCAATTCGAGTCCTTCTCGCGAAGCATCAATTCGGTCAGAAGATAGGCGCTAAGCGCAAAGAAGAGGTCTACCCCATGCGCGCCGACGTTTGCGATCATTGCCAGGCTGCCGAGACCGGAGTGCAAGCAGAAATGACTTGCGAACACAGACAGGAACGCAAAAAACCGGAGGCTGTCGAGCTCTGGTAGATAGAAATACTTTTGCTTCACGAGACCTTCCACAGACCGACCGGCTTCTTTGGCGGGTTCACGAGTAGACACAGAGCGGATTGGTGCCGGCGTTGGCGCGATGGCTCCTGCGCCGGATGCCGTTGCGGGGCCATCAGGGATGGCTCGAAGCCCTGCGCCGCATGGCCGAGTCGGGCGATGCGGCGTAAACCATCAGTGTCAGGCCGCCACGGGCGAGGTGCAATGCGCGCAGCGCTTGGCGCCAATCGGTATCTCGCTCAGGCATTCCGGGCAGGTCTTGGTTGTCGGCGCGGGCGGACGCTGCGCGTGGGCGATCAGCTTGTTGATCGGCAGGACAACCGCAAAATAGACCGCCGCCGCGACGATGATGAAAGAGATTAGCTGGTTGATGAAGTCGCCGAACATGAACTTGCTGCGGTTGATGGTGAACGCGATCTTGGAAAAGTCGGGTTTGCGCACGATCGCGGCAATAAAGGGCGTCAGCAAATCCTTCGCGAACGCCGATACGACGGTGCCAAAGGCGGCGCCGACCACGATTCCGACCGCCATGTCAATGACGTTGCCGCGCAGGAGGAATTGCTTGAAACCGTTCATGGGTTGACCTCCAAGTTTGGGTGACGACTTACGCACGTATAGCTTCTGAAACCGCTGCGCCAGGTTGAGATCGGCATTCAGATCCCCGCGATCGGCCGCCATTGCTCTGAAGCCCCGCCAGGCTCGGATTGCGCGGAACAGACGCTCGCTGGCAATTTTGCTAATACCTGAGCGCAAGGCGGAGCGCCAACCATCGGGGGCAGCCGCCTATTCGCTGACGGATTCCATCACCCGGCCGCTCCGCGCGTCGGCGATATCGACCGTCACCGTGGCGGCGACCTTGTGCGCGCGCTTGGTGCGCTCGAGGCCGGACTTGATGTCCGCGATAAACTTGCCGCGCGCAGACGGCGGCATCGCGTCCATCGGAAAGTTTTCCATCATCACCTTGGCGCGCGTCGTTGACGGCCACTGCACCGAGGCGACCTTCGGTCCCGCCACCGGCAGGTTACGCATCATGTTGGCGACCGCGTCCTGAAAGCTCCCCGAAGATACGGAAGATGCGGAAGACGCGGCCGAAGCGGCGCCGGAAGCCGTGCCAATTGACAGACCGCCGGATGCTGGAGCGGCCGCCACCGGCGCACTCGCGGAGTCGACCGTCACCGACTGCATCACGCGATTACTCGACGCATCGGCGATCTCAATCGTGAC
>JAKAVN010000174.1 GCA_021827495.1 Deltaproteobacteria bacterium
AGACGGTGCTCGAGAGTCTCGTCTTCGGCCGCCAGAGCGACGAGCCCGGACTGTGCCTCGCCGATTACATCGCGCCGCGCCCGTCAGGCAGAACTGACTATCTGTGCATGTTCGTGACCGCCATCGGCACCGGCGTGCGTGCGCTGGCCGAGGAATGGAAGGAGCGCGGCGAGTACCTGCGCTCGCACATCTTGCAGGTGCTCGCGCTGGAGGGCGCTGAGGCCTTTGCCGAGCTGCTGCATCAGAAGATCCGCCAGATGTGGGGGTTCGGCGATCCGCCGGGGATCACGATGAAGGACCTTCACCAGGCGCGCTATCACGGCAAGCGCTTTTCATTCGGATATCCGGCCTGCCCGCGCCTCGAGGACCAGGAAAAGCTCTTTCGCCTGCTCGAAGTCGAGAAGCATTCGATCGGCGTGAAGCTGACCGAGGGCTATATGATGGACCCCGAGAGCGCCGTGAGCGCGATGGTTTTCCATCATCCGGAGGCGCGCTACTTCAGCCTCTCGGCCGCCGACATCGAGGCGCTCGAGCGCGAGCTTAAGCCTGAGCCGCCGCGCCGCGCCGCACTTTCGTAAGAATCCGAGTGCTACAGAGGCCAACCGTTGGCCGCGCCGCACCGCTGGGCACAGTCGCGCTTGGTGCTAAATCAACGGGCCGGTACCGGATGAGAGCTCTGAATGCGATAACGCAACCCTATTATCTTCTTCGGCCGGCTCAGATCCTGCGCCGCCTGCGCTTTTGGTACCGGCGGCCGCAAGCAGCGGACTCCAACATTGCGCTGCCGTGGGGACTGAGCATCCGCTGCCGCCCGAATGAAGAAATCGGTTACTCGCTACACACCACCGGAATTTACGACTTGCTGCTTACCGAGATGATCTGTCGCAGCGTCGAGCGCGGTGAGACGGCCGTCGATGCGGGGGCCAATATCGGCTACGCGACGAATCTGATGGCAATACTGGCCGGACCGCGCGGAAGAGTCTATGCCTTCGAGCCTCATCCGCGGATCTTTCTCGAACTCAAAGGAAACGTGGAATCGTGGCTGCGGGAACCGCGCGTTGCGGCAGTCGAACTCTTTGAATCAGCGCTCAGCGAAAGTTCTGGTACGGCCACGTTGCACGAGCCGGACTCCAGGTTTGAAGCCAACCGCGGCATGGCCTCGCTTGCCCGCAAGGCCGAGGTCAGCGGCAAAGCGTGCACGGTGAAGAAGCAGAGGTTGGACGAGATAATATCGCCGCACGACGCGGCGATCGGGGTCTGGAAAATTGACGTCGAAGGCAACGAGTTGGCCGCTCTTCAGGGTGCCCAGCGCCTGCTGCGTTCGCGGAGGATCCGCGACATCATCTTCGAAGAGTTCTCTCCCTACCCCGCCCCGACGCATCACCTCCTCGAAGAGTCCGGCTATACGATTTTGCATTTCGAGCCGCATCTGCTCGGCCCCAGGCTGCGGCGGACCGGGCCGGGATACCATCCGCGGCGGTATAGTCCGCCGAATTTCCTGGCGACTCTTGATCCAGCCAGAATGGCTGATAAGTTTCGTGCCAAGCGATGGAACTGGCTATCGGCCGGGCCGATGAAGAACATCGCCTAGTCCGCCCGCATTCCGCCTGTCCTGCTAATAATGGTGCTTCATTTTTGCGGGGACGCAGCACCTTACATGACAGCCTTGCTTAGCCGAACGCTCGGATGCACCGGTTTGCGCGCAATTTTGGTTACCAGACACTGAAAAACCTGATGGCGCTCTTGGATACGGCCAGCCCGGAAGGCCGCATTGTCAACCCCGCAGGCCATGACCGCGCTAGAGCACATCGTTGGACGATTTGCCGCGGGACGCTAGACTATCTCCGCCATGCCTGAAGAGCGGAAAAATAACGCGACGCGCGGCGAGTTGATTCGGCTCACCGCGCGCTGCAAGGCGGCGGGTTGAGCCGGCAAGCTGGGTCCGGCGGACCTCGCAGCCGCGCTTAGCCGGTTCGACCCGGGAAGCCATCCCGACCTGCTCGTCGGTATCACCACCGGCGACGACGCCGGAGTCTATCGTCTGACCGGCGAGATCGCGATCGTCAACACGGTCGACTTCTTCACCCCGGTGGTCGACGACCCGTTCACCTACGGCCAGATCGCGGCCGCCAACTCGCTCTCGGACGTGTACGCGATGGGTGGGGTGCCCAAAACCGCGCTCAATATCGTGTGCTGGCCGGAGACTGGACTGCCGGGCGAGATACTGGGGGAAATCCTGCGCGGCGGCGCCGAGAAGGCGCGCGAAGCCGGCGTCGTGATCGTCGGCGGACACAGCGTCGCCGACGAGGAAGTGAAGTACGGGATGGCGGTGACGGGCGTTATCGATCCGCGCCGCATCGTGCGCAACGTCGGCGCGCGCGTCGGCGACGCCCTGCTGCTCACCAAGCCGCTCGGCACCGGAGTGCTGATGACGGCATTCAAGCGCGACCGCCTGGCCGCCGAGTACTACGACGCGGCGGTGCGCTCGATGACCACGCTCAACGCCGGGGCCGCGCAGGCGATGCTGCGCCACGAGGTCCATGCGGCGACCGATATCACCGGCTTCGGCCTGGCCGGCCATGCGATCAAGATGGCCGACGGCAGCGCCGTCACGCTGCGCATCGAGGAATCCGACCTGCCACTGCTGCCCGGAGCGCTGGATTGCTGCCGCGCGGGGATGATTCCCGGCGGCGGCCGGCGCAACCGCGAGTTCTTCGGCCCGCGCACCAGAATTTCCGACGAGGTGGCGGCCGAGATGGCGGAGATTTTTTTCGACCCGCAGACCTCGGGCGGCCTGTTGATCGCGCTGCCCGAGCCCCAAGCGCTCGCGCTGCTCTCCGAGTTGCAGGCGGGCGGCAACCTCGAGGCGGCGGTGGTCGGCCGCGTGGTCGGGCAGAGCGGCTGCGCGGTCGAGCTGGTCTGATCTTTTTGCCGATTTACAGCCGTCTCCGCTCCCCAAGCCATCAAGCGCGGCGGTTGCCGTTTTTTCCATCCGGGCGCGCGCGAAGAAGATGGTTCGCGTAAAGGAAAGGCGTCAATTCCATGTACGACTTCGACCTGTTCACGATCGGCGGCGGCTCGGGCGGCGTGCGCGCAAGCCGGATGGCGGCGCAGTATGGCGCAAAAGTCGCGCTGGCCGAGGAGCGCTACCTCGGCGGCACCTGTGTCAACGTCGGCTGCATCCCCAAGAAGCTTTTGGTCTACGCCTGCGAATTCGGCGACGCTTTCGCCGATTGCGCCGGGTTCGGCTGGACGCCGGGCGAGCGCAGCTTCGACTGGCACAGGCTCATCGCCAACAAGGACCGCGAGATCGCGCGGCTCAATGGGGTCTACGAGAAAATCCTCACTGACAATGGCGTGCGAATCCTGTGCGCGCGGGCGACGATCGCCGACGCGCACACGGTCGTGGCCGGAAGCGAGCGCTACAGCGCGCGCTACATACTGGTCGCGACCGGCGGCTGGCCCACCAAGCCCTCGATCCCCGGCGGCGAACTGGCGATCACCTCGAACGAGGCTTTTTTTCTCCCGCGATTGCCGGCGCACGCGATCGTGGTAGGCGGCGGCTATATCGGAGTCGAGTTTGCCGGGATTTTCCACGGCCTCGGCGCAAAGGTCTCGCTGGTGCATCGCGGCGAGCTGTTTCTGCGCGGCTTCGACGACGACCTTCGCCGCGCGCTGGCGCTGGAGATGCGCAAGCGGGGGATTGAGTTCCACTTCGACCGCACGGTCGAGCGGATCGAAAAACTCCCGCGAGGAATTCGCGCGATCCTCAACGATGGCTCCGCGCTGGAAGCCGATCTGATCATGTGTGCGACCGGAAGAACCCCCAACACGCGCACCCTCGGACTCGAACAGGCCGGAGTCAAGCTCGATCGCGAGGGCGCGGTCGCCGTGGATTCCTACTCCTGCTCGTCGGTGCCGAGCATCTACGCGGTCGGCGACTGCACCGATCGCCTGCAGCTAACGCCGGTGGCGATCGCCGAGGGCCAGGCCGTGGCCGAAACCCTGTTTCACGGACACCCGAAAGCCCCCGACTACGAAAACGTGCCGACCGCGGTCTTCAGCCAGCCCAATATCGCGACCGTGGGTCTCACGGAGGCCGAGGCGCGCGAGCGCTACCGCGAGGTCGACATCTACAAGTCAAGCTTCCGGCCGCTCAAACATACGCTGAGCGGCCGCGACGAGCAGAGTTTCATGAAACTGGTGGTCGATCGCGAAACCGATCGGGTGCTGGGATGCCACATGGTGGGGACGGATGCGGGCGAAATTATCCAGGGTCTCGCCGTCGCGCTCAAATGCCGTGCGACCAAGGCGCAATTCGACGCAACCATCGGAATTCATCCCACCGCGGCCGAGGAGTTCGTAACGATGCGGAACAAATCCTGAGCTTTTCACCTCGCGCCGGCTCATCGCCCGCGCCGCCCATCGCACTCGCCGCTCGATCTGCTCCAGCGCGCGGCGCTACTTACATAGAGCTGACATCTTAATAAGACCGACCGCGTTTGCTATACTAAAAGAAGAGAACAGCAATGCCCACCAACGTTAAAATTATTTTCTACAGCATGTATGGACACGTTTATCGGCTGGCCGACGCGGTCGCGGATGGCGCGCGCACCGTGCCCGACGTGGAGGTGACGCTCCTGCAAGTGCCCGAAGTGATTTCGGACGAAATCCTAGGGCAAATTGGGGCGAAAGCAGCCCGCGCGCAATTTGCTCACGTACCAGTGGCGGCAATCCACGATCTCGTTGACGCCGACGCGCTAATTTTCGGCACGCCCACGCGCTTTGGCAACATGTGCGGCCAGATGCGTAATTACCTTGATCAGGCGGGTGGACTATGGGCGCAAAACAAGCTGGTCAGCAAGGTGGGCAGCGTATTCTGCTCGACGGGAACTCAGCATGGCGGCCAGGAGACGACGATCACGAGTTTTCACTCAACCCTTCTGCATCTCGGCATGATCGTCGTTGGTGTACCCTATTCCCAGCCGGGTCTGACCAATATGAACGAGATAACCGGAGGTACTCCGTATGGCGCCAGTACGCTAGCCGGCGCCGACGGACGCAGCCGAGCGGTGAGCGAGAATGAGCTTGCGATCGCACGTTTTCAGGGTAAACATGTCGCAACCATCGCTAAGAAGCTCAGGGAGGCATCATAACGTCGCGGATACCGGCAAGACTCGGAGAAAGCACGGACGCCGGAGACCTGAGAGAGCGCAGCGCTGACTTCGACGGGAATCACATCAGCCGTCGTCGCCGTCGCGGGAATTTGGCGGGTATTTCAACAGTGTCTTGGACAGATCGCTAAGTGCGTCCTGCGCTCGCCCAGCACTTTGAGCCTCGAACTCCTTTCCCCCGCAACCCTGGCCAAACAAGGTTACGATGCGCCACGTGAAGACCGAGTCTGCCGCGGGGCGTTCAGCCAAACGATCGCTTTCTGCCTGGCTCCCATTTCGGCCTAAGAACTTTACCGTCTTAAATGTTTATGCCCCGGACTTCTCCAATGTTTATGGCGCGCGCGCATCAGCTTGGTTGGCCGATGCGTGCCGTGCTAGCCTTCACGGCGCGGGAGCAATGCGATGGATCCGGTTCGGCGGTTGGCGCGCGTGCAGGCGTGGACGGTGGTGGCGAGCGCTGTATTGCTCGCCGCCTGCGCTGGCGCGGCGGCAGGATGCTTCTCGGACAGGCGTCCGACTGAAGTGATGGTCACGCCGCTCTCGACCGAACTCCGTCCCGCCAAGCCCCCCGACTGTGACATGCCGGTACTCACCCAGGAGCCGACGGTATCCTACCAGCAGGTCGCGATCGTCGAGGCGTGGGCCGATATCCACGAGGACCAGGCCAAGGTGCTGCCCGAACTCAAGCGCCAGGCGTGCGCGACCGGCGCCCAGGCGCTGTTGATTGTCAGTGGCAAAAAGCAGGACGTAAAGTCTCTGCTCTATGGCGTCACACCCAACAAGACCGAGACCCAAGTCAGCGGAACCAATAACAGTTCAAACGAAGCCGGCGAATACATCGGTATGATGGAGCATACGCGGCGGATCGGAGAGCCGGGCCATAGCGGCTACTACGTCGACGCGCTTGCGATCGACTACGGGGCCGAGGCCAAGACGGCCGCCGCCGCCGGCCAGGCGCCCAAGCCGTAGCGGGCCCGCAGCGCTTGCGCCGTTGCCTACTACGAGCCGCCTTGCGCCGCGGCGGGGGTGACGCTGAATTTAACCAGCTCCACCCGTTCCATCTCGGGGCCACTGGACCCGCCCTCCAACGCAACGGTCTTTATCAGGCCGACGCCGGGCGCGTACCAATCGACATAGGCGAGCTTTAGATGTCTGCCCTTTGGGGCGTAGGCGCCGCCCTCGTATTTGGCCTGGGTCTCGATGCGGATGCAGCCGCTGAAGCGGCCGGCAGGGGTTACAATGGGCTTGCTCTCGGCGAAAGTGCGATGGCGCTGGGCGATGTCGAAGGCTCCCGAGAGATGGCCATAGGGAAAGATGATGTTGTTCCAGGCCAGGTTTGGCGTAAGCCGCAGCGGCAGAAATTCCGCCTCTTCCGAACGCCCCCATGACGGAGCCTGGATTTTCTTCTGTTCGTAGTCGAGCGCGGAGAGCCGCGCGATGTAGCCGTCCTTGGCGTAGTACACCAGCGGGCGCGTACCGCCGCGCGAGAGGCTGTAGGACTCGTCGACCACCGAGCCGGT
>JAKAVN010000175.1 GCA_021827495.1 Deltaproteobacteria bacterium
GGGCAACCGTCAGTTACGCCCCGCAGTCAGGCCGTATACGCGACCGCAACCGGTTTCCTGCTAGTTCGTGACATCCGTTGCCGCGCTCTTGCGAGGCGCGGTCCATACGTGACACGCCACTCATCCCTCTGGATGAACAATGTGTACCAGAGCGTACACGGCCCATCGGAAAGTGGCGTGAACCGGCGCGCTTTTCCGTGCACGCCAGCGTGTACGGCGCGCCCGCCCGCGCGAAGCACGTCAGCCTAAGTCCCCGGATTCATTGAAGTGTACGGCGTGTACGCCTTGAACAAATGAAGAGCAGTCGGACGGCGGAGATTCCATATACTGTCCGCCTGGCGCCGGCGCTGTTGGAACGGATCGAGAAGACGGCGCGAGAGAGGGGAATTGCGCCGCGCAAGCTGGTCCGCGCAATCCTTGCCGAACGCTTTGGTGGAGATGGCCGCCCTCACCCCGGCGGGCCGATCGACGAATCGAACCAGCATCCAAGCCTCGATCAGATTCTCTTCGATCTCACGCGCACCCGGCTCACGCTCCAGCACCTGCTCGATCACCAGGTCGGCTCCGAGGTCACCGACCAGATCCGCCAGACCGCCCAACAGGAAGCCGAGCGCTACCTGCAGCGGCTCAGGAGAAAAACCATATGAATCTGTTACGAACTGCGATCAGGTACGAAGTGGAGCACGCTTCAGCCGCGATGCTGTTCCGTCTGTGGCTTAGGTTCTTCCTGTTCTGGATTCTGATCTGGGCAGTTTCGGATCTTTTCTTCGTCTGGTACTGGGCCGGCCGGCTCGTGCCGGGTGCCCATCAATATTTCGGCCGCTGGTTCCTCGCCTGGCTCTTCACCCAGAAGGTACCACTATATTTCCTGTCGCTTCCTTACCACGGCCATCGCTGCACGATCGGAAGCGTGTACACCTTTCTGAACTGGCGCTTCTATTCGGGGCGTTCCTTCGGGGAGTGGTTCGCCTCATACAGCATCTGGGGAGCGGTACCGGCGACCCTGACTCTGGTCGCGCTCGGCTACCTTCTTCTCCGCGACCCCGAAGACCGTCCCGAGGGGAAGCACCTGCGAGGCCTCAGCCTGATCCGTCCCCGCCAGCTCTCTCGCGAACTTCACCGCGGCGAATTGCGGAGCGAACGGGCGGGAGTCGAACTCGCCCGAGTGCGCATTCCGCGCTCGATCGAGTGCGAGCACTTCCTCATCACCGGCGCGACTGGAGCGGGGAAGTCGATGGCCATCCGCTCGCTGCTGCGCCAGATCCAGGCTCGCGGCGAGCTCGCCATCGTGGTCGATCCCGAGTGCGAATACGTGTCGGAATTTTATCGGCCCGCGCGCGGAGACCTGATCCTGAACCCGGTCGATGAGCGGTGTCCCTACTGGTCGCCGTGGCTGGAGTTGAGCGAGCGGTACTACCAGGCTGACGCGGCGACGCTCGCGGCTTCGCTCATTCCCGAACCCCCGCGCGGCTACGAAAGCGGGTCGGATCACTTCTTTCGGCAATCCAGCAGGACCCTGCTCGAAAGTCTGCTTCAGGTCTCGGCACCCCGAGAGCCGCAAAGCATCCCGAAGCTGCTCGAACTCAGTCGCGACAAGTTGAAGCAGGCCATCTCCGGCACGCTGGCATACAGCCTGATCGACCCCGGAGCACACGAGCAGGGCGCCGGCATCATCGCGACCGTCGCTAACGCAACCAGACCCTTCTTGTACCTGCCGCCGCCTGACGGACGGCCCTCGTGGAGCGCGCTGGAATGGGCCGAGCATCCCGAAGGATGGCTGTTCGTGACCATGCGCGACGAGTCCAACTCGGCGGCGCTGCCGCTCGCGAACCTCTGGCTCGACCTCATTGTCGGCCGCCTGCTCAACTCCGCCAGCGATCGCCGAAGGGTCTGGATCGTGGTGGACGAGCTGCCGGTGCTTGGCCGTCAGGCGAAGCTCGAGGGGTTGGTAACTCGCGGACGAAAGCGCGGACTCGCCGCCGTGCTGGGGTTCCAGAGCATCGCTCAGCTGCGCCGGATCT
This sequence comes from Deltaproteobacteria bacterium, assembly GCA_021827495.1. GTDB lineage: Bacteria > Desulfobacterota > Binatia > Binatales > Binataceae > JAKAVN01. The sequence continues at coordinate 2,022 of JAKAVN010000175.1, forward strand.
ATGGCCACGAGCAGGCAGCAGTGCTGGCGTCCATGCCTTCGACCAAGCTCCTGCTACGCGTGGACGAGCCCGAGACGGCTGCTTTCATCGCGCGGCAGATCGGCGAGCGCGAGGCGCTGCGCGAGGAGATCGGAATAAGCACGGCCGAGCACGGCAATCGCTTCAATACCCATCCTTCGCGCCGGACCGAGCCGGTTGTGATGGCATCGGAGATACAGCGGCTGCCCAAGCTGGAAGGCTATCTCTGTATCGCGGGACTTGATCGCGCCCGAGTCAAAGTGAAGGCGTGCGTTCCGCGCAGGCGGCAGGTCCAGTTCATTCCGCGCGCTCTTCCGAGGCCGGTCAGCCATGAGCCCAGAGCCGATTTGGCACCGTTGACGATCAGTCGCGGGCCGATTCCTCCCAACGGGGCCGCGAACACTCCGATGAGGATTCAAGACTAATGCTGGTAATGTCCAAAGGCGCGCTCACCGCCGCAAAAGCCGAGACCTATTACGAAGAGAAGTACTCGCAGGACGACTACTACACCGAGAAACAGCGGGTCGTAGGTCAATGGTCCGGCCGCGGCGCCGAGGAGTTGGGACTCTCGGGCGAGGTGGCGACCGAGGACTTCCGCGCCGTATTGCGTGGGCTTCGCCCCGCCTCCGGTGAGGTGCTCGTTCATAAGGCGAACGGCTATGACGACCGGCGCGCCGGCTGGGACGCGACCTTCAACGCGCCAAAGTCGGTGAGCATTCAAGGGCTGGTCGGAGACGATCACCGCCTTATCGAGGCGCACCGCAAGGCAGTCAGTCGCGCACTGGAGGAGCTCGAACAATATGCGCTCTCGCGCCGCCGCGGCGGCAGCGAATGGGTCGTGACCGGCAATATCGTCGCCGCGCGTTTCGATCACATCGCCGCCCGGCCTGCCAGCGGCGTTAAAGACGGCTACGGTCCCGACCCTCACCTTCACACGCACGTCGTGATCGCCAACATGACCCGCCGCCCGGACGGACAGTGGCGCGGCCTCGATCCCATTGAAATCTATCGCGCGCAGAGCTTCGCGACCGCAGTTTACCGCTCCGAACTGGCCCGAGAGGTTCAGCAGCTCGGATACGAAATCACGATCGCGGGACGCGACGGACGATGGGAGCTTGACGGCTACACGCGCGAGCAGGTGATGGCGTTCTCCCGTCGTCGTCGCGACATCGAACAGGCTCTTGCGCGTGAAGGGCTCGCGGGCGCCAAGGCAGCGCAGAACATCGCGCATCGAACGAGGCTCTCCAAGGATCATCGCGACGAAGACGGTCTTAAGGCGGAATGGCGCTCACGCGCGCTGCGGTATGGAATCGAAGTCGAGCGTCTTTTGTCGCAATCGCACCTACGCGGCCCCATCCAGTTTCGACATCCGGAAAAGGCGGAAGAAGCCGTTCGCCAGAGTATTGCCGAAAACAGCGAGCGCGAGGCGGTCATTGATCGCCGTGCGCTTGAGGCGAAGGCTCTACAGCACGCGATGGGGCAGGCTGACCTTCGTCGGATATGTGTTGAGAGCGACCGGTTCCAGCAAGACGGCCGGCTGATTGTCGCCGGCGATTCAGTCAACTCACCGCGAGGCGCCTACACGACGCCGGACATGATCGCGCTTGAACGCGGGAACATCGAACTGATGCGTACGGGCCAGGGTAGCGCGGTGGCGATCGGCAGTTCGAGCCAGATCCGCCAATGGGCGAGCCAGCGCAACTTGCTTCCTGATCAGACTGCCGTAGCCGAACTCACGCTGGTGTCCACCGACTGGATCACCTCAATCGAAGGCCGCGCCGGCGCTGCGAAGACCACGACGGTCGGCGCGATACGCGAGTTCGCGGAAAACCAGGGCTACGCTGTCTACGGGTTCGCGCCGACGACCCGCGCGGTCAAGTCACTCTCCGAGGCCGGCGTGTCGGCCAGAACCGTCGCCAGCCTCCTCGAAAGCCATTCAGCACGCGATGCCTCAAACGAAGTCTGGATCGTCGATGAATCGAGCCTACTCTCGACGCGCCAGGTTAATCGGCTTCTCGGCAAGGCACGTGACCAAAGTGTAGATCGGATCGTCTTTGTGGGCGACCAGCGCCAGCATCATGCGATCGAAGCGGGGCGGCCCATCTATCAGATGCAAGAGAACGGAATGCTGATCGCCCGCCTCGATACCATCCGCCGCCAGTACGATCCCGAGCTCCGCGAAGCGGTGATCCACGCCGCCAAGGGAGAGATCCACGAATCGCTCGCGATTCTTGAAAGCCGAGGTGACCTCCGGGAATTCGGCGACATCGAACAGCGGCGCGAGCAAATCGCGCGCGAATACGTCGCCGCCCACGCGTCGGGCCAACGCGTTCTCGTGGTCAGCCCGGCAAACGACGAGCGACGCGAACTGAACAAAACCATTCGCGCCGAGCTGATCCTTCGCGGCCACGTGTCCGTCTTCGGAACAGAGCAGAGCATTCTCGTAAATCGCGGCCTCTCCGGCGCCCAGCGCGCGATGGCCTACAATTATGAAGAAGGCGATGTGATCCGCTTCACTCGTGGAAGCAAACAGTTCGTGATTCCCAAGGGAGGTTATGGGCGCGTCGAGGCAGTCGATCGAGACGCCAATGTGCTTACGGTGAACACGGGCGACGGGCGGCGCGTCCAATACAATCCAGTCCGGCTGTTCGGCGTCGAAGTGTTTCACGAGGACCGTCGAGTCCTCGCACAAGGAGACCGGATACAGTTCCGCGCACCCGACCGGGCACTCGACGTTGCCAATGGCGATTTCGCTACAATTAAAGCCATCGACGCTCGCCGCGCAGTTTTGTGCTTAGACAATGGCAAGCAGTTGAGCGTGGCGTCGGATCGTCTGCGCCACCTCGATCATGGGTACGCTTCCACGTCGCACTCCGCGCAAGGCGCAACCGTTGATCGCGTCATTGTGGACGTCGACACGCGCCTGTCGCCGGAACTGGTCAATCGGAAGCAGTTCTACGTCTCGATCAGCCGCGCGCGAAAATCGCTCGCAATTTATACCGACGACCGCGCTCAGCTCCCGCGCGTTGCGAGTAGGAGCCGCGAGAAATCCATGGCGGTCGAGCATCAAATCGGCGTCCCCCACTCCGCCTTCACGGTCCTGCCCGATGAGCAGCGGCACACTCTTGTTCGGGGCCACGGCATGCGAAGGTGATCAATCTGTTGCTCCCAGAGAAAATTGCCGGCGCTCGCTACACGGGCATGGCGCGCCACCGGCTGGCGCCGGAGGCTTCGCTTGTCACGCCGTGCAGCGTTCCGCTTCGCGCGTCTCGGAATCCAGCGCCGCCGTCCATGTTCGGGTGAGACGGCGGCGCTTTAAAAGTGCGCCCAGCAGGGCACGTGACTTGGAGGTGAAAGTCCTCTGTGTGAGCAGGCCGCGTCGAGCACTAGCGAAGCGCAAGGGCGTCACCGCGAGGTGAGGTCTGGAGGAAGCGTGGAGCAAAGCCGCGAGCCGACGAACAGGAACCGGATACAAGGCGAGGTGGCTTGGGGCAAGCGGGCTTTTGACCGCGAAGCTCCATCGGCCAAAGGGCCACTGCGTAAATCCGGCGGCTGTGCGGTGAAAGTCACGGAGTCTTACCTGGGGAGATCTCGCTTTACGCCTGAAAGGGCGACGCCGAGCGGCAGGGCGAGAAGTCAGCAGAAGCCATACTAGCCAGACGGACACGGCAGAGCCTCGATGTCCGCGCTGACGAAGGGCCGAACGGAAGGGAGAGCGAAACCGCTGTGAGCCCGAAAGACACCGGGCGCCAGAAACCCAAGCAATTGGGGCTGCCGCTGGAAGAGAGAGGTGAAGCCTCGACGGTCCGGCGCAGTGGCGAAGTGTCGACGATGGCGAACGGAGAGGTGCGCTCGGGAAGCGACCGCCTGATGGAACAGGTGGTCGCGCGCGGCAACGTCAGGGCGGCGTTGGCGCGAGTGCGTGAGAACCGGGGCAGTCCCGGAGTCGATGGAATGACGGTGGGCCAACTGCCGCAGTATCTGATGGAGCACTGGCCGGAGGTCCGCGAACAACGGCTCGCGGGCACCTACCAGCCCAGACCGGTGCTGAGGCGGGAGATTCCCAAGCGCGACGGCGGGATGCGTGAACTTGGCATTCCGTGCGTGCTCGACCGGCTTATCCAACAGGCGATACTGCAAGTGCTGCAGCCGCGATTCGACCCCAGCTTCTCCGAGCACAGTTACGGCTTCCGACCGGGGCGCAGCGCGCACGACGCGGTGAAAACCGCGAGGCGCTATGTGCAGGAAGGACGGCGTTGGGTCGTGGACGTGGACCTGGAGAAGTTCTTTGACCGGGTCAACCACGACGTGCTGATGGGAAGACTGGCAAGGCGAATCGGCGACTCGCGGTTACTGCGGTTAATCCGCCGCTATCTCAACGCCGGCATGATGGCCGACGGAGTGGTGATGGAGCGCCATGAGGGAACGCCGCAAGGAGGACCACTGTCGCCACTGCTCGCCAATCTCCTGCTCGATGAAGTTGACAAGGAGCTGGAGAGGCGCGGGCACGCGTTCGTACGCTACGCGGACGACAGTGCGCCACGAACGCACGAAAGGAGGTGCGATGCTGCGCAAGAGATGAGGGTAGGCCCCTCGAAGCCGGCGGTCAGGCGCAGGCTTCAAACCACCGCAA
>JAKAVN010000176.1 GCA_021827495.1 Deltaproteobacteria bacterium
CGCAGTGGCGCAGCCGCCGCCGGCGCTTAGGCTGGCGCCCGCGGCCGGCCTGCTCGAGCAGGCAACCGGGCGGCGCGCGCGGGTGTCGGCGTTTCGCACCCCCGAGGAGATCGACGCGACGCTTTTGGTTGCCGGATGCGACCCGGCGGCCACCATCCTTGCTGACTGGCTCGGACGCCGTCGTCCGGCGACGGCGCTCGCGCCGATTACGCGCGGCAGCCGCGCGGCGCTCGCCGCGCTGCTGGCGGGGCGCGTGCATGCGGCCGGCGTGCATCTTTGCGACCGCAAGGGCGGCGAGTACAACTTGGCGGCGGTGCGCGAGACGCTCAAACGGCGGCGCGCCGTGATGGTGAATTTTGCGCGCTGGGAACTCGGACTCGGCGTGCGGCGCGGCAATCCGCTGGAGCTTCGGAGCATCGCCGACCTGGCGCGGCCCGGCGTGCGGATTGCCAACCGCGAGCCGGGTTCCGGCGCGCGGCTGGTGCTCGACCAAGCGCTGGCGGAGCTGCAAATCGCGCCGCCGCGGATCGCCGGCTACGCGCGCGAGTTCAGCGGCCATCTCGAAGTCGCCGCGGCGATCGCGGCGGGCGAGGCCGAGGCCGGGCTGACGCTGCGGGTGGCGGCGGAGGCCTGGGGGCTGGGCTTTGTCCCGGTGCGCGAGGAGCGCTATGATCTGGTTATCTTACAACGCGAGGTAGAGTCGCCGCCGGTGTGTGCGATGCTGGAGGCGCTCAACTCGAGCGGCTTCGCCAGCGAAGTGAGCCGGCTCTGCGCGTATGACACCGCAGGGATGGGGCAAATCATCGCGCGCCTCAATTGATAGCGGCGGCCACGGCGCCGAGCCATCGAACAAAAACAAATCATCGAACGAACACAGATTAAGGAGTTCAAGCAATGGCAGCAGCAACACCATCGGTAGAGAGCGCGGGCAACCGCGCGCGGTCCAGCGCCGCGTTGGACTTTCTCAAGGCCGGGCCCAAGAAATTGCTTATCGGCGGCAAATGGGTCGCGGCAAAATCGGGCAAGACTTTCGAGACGCTCAACCCGGCCACCGAGGAAGTCCTCGGGCTGGTCGGCGAGGGCGATAAGGCCGACGTCGACGAAGCCGTCAAGGCGGCGCGCAAGGCGTTCGAGGAAGGCCAGTGGTCGAAGATCGGGCCGCATCAGCGCGCCCGCTACCTGTTCAAGATTGCCGATCTGATCGAACAGCACGCGGATGAGCTCGCCGAGCTCGAGACGCTCGACAATGGCAAGGCGAAGACCCAGGCGCTAGCGATCGACGTTGCGGGCGCGGCGGAGACCTTCCGCTACTACGGGGGATGGTGCAGCAAGATCTACGGCGAAACCAACCCGTCCGATCCCTCGATGTTCAACTACACGCTGCGCGAGCCGGTGGGCGTGTGCGGGCAGATAATTCCGTGGAACTTCCCGCTGCTGATGGCCTCATGGAAGCTGGGGCCGGCGCTGGCCTGCGGCAACACGGTCATTCTGAAACCCGCCGAACAGACGCCGATCACGGCGCTGCGGCTGGGCGAGTTGATTCTCGAAGCCGAATTGCCCGACGGCGTGGTCAACATCATCACCGGCTTCGGCCCCGGCGCCGGCAGCTCGATCTCTGAGCACCCCGATATCGACAAGGTCGCCTTCACCGGCTCTGCCGAGGTGGGAAAGATCATCCTTAAGGCGTCCGCCGGCAACCTCAAACGCGTCTCGCTGGAGCTCGGCGGCAAGTCGCCCAACATCATCTTCCCCGACGCCGACCTGGAGCAGGCGGTTCCGGGCTCTATGATGGGCGTGTTTTTCAACTCGGGCCAGGTATGCTGCGCCGGCACGCGGATTTTCGTTCAGAAGGAGGTCTACGAGAAGTTCAACGAGCAGCTCACCAAGTTCAGCGCTGGCATGACGATGGGCGACGGGCTCGATCCCAAGACCATGATGGGCCCGCTGGTCTCCAAAGAGCAGTTCGACAAGGTCAAGGGCTACCTCGAACTCGGCAAGAAGGAAGGGGCCAGAGTCACTGTCGGCGGCGAAGCCGGCAGCGGCAAGGGCTACTTCGTCAAGCCGACCGTCTTCGCGGACGTGAACAACAACATGCGGATCGCGCGCGAGGAAATCTTCGGTCCGGTTGCCGCGACCATTCCGTTCAAGGACGAGAATGACGCGGTCCTCCAGGGCAACGACACCACCTACGGGCTGGCGGCCGCGGTCTGGACCAGGGACGTCGGCCGCGCGCACAAGGTCGCGCGCGCACTCAAGGCCGGCACGGTCTGGGTGAACTGCTATAACATGCTCGATCCGATCTCGCCCTTCGGCGGCTACAAACAGTCCGGCTTCGGCCGCGAGCTGGGCAGGCATGCGCTTGAGCTTTACACGAACATCAAGTCCGTCTATGTAAAATTGTAGAGGCGATTGGCCGTCAGATGGGACGGGCGCCCTCGAAGAGGGCGCCCGTCCGTCCAGTTGAGGATTAGCTACTCAACAGAGTGGACCGGGTTGCAAACTAAGATTCGGAAGATGGCGAGTAAAGGGATAGCGACCTTTGGCGGCGGATGCTTCTGGGGAATCGAGGCTGCTTTCCGCCAGCTCGACGGCGTGATCGCGGCAACCTCCGGCTACATGGGCGGCTGGCTCAAGAATCCGGGCTATCGGCAGGTCTGTTCCGGCGAGACCGGCCATGCCGAAGTGGTCCAGGTGGAATACGATCCCGCGCGCGTGTCTTACGAGCAGCTGCTGGAGCTGTTCTGGGAGATTCACGATCCGACCACTCCAAATCGGCAGGGGCCCGATGTCGGCAGCCAGTACCGCTCCGTGATCTTTTACCATGACGCCAGGCAGAAGGCGGCGGCTGAAGCGTCGCTGAAGCGCCTCGATGAATCGGGTGATCTCGGCAGGCCCATCGTCACCCAGATTGCCCCGGCCGCCGTGTTCTACCGCGCCGAGGAATACCATCAGCGTTACTACGAACGCATGGGGATTGCGCCGCACTGCGGCATCCGGCGTCCCCGGATCGCCGCCGACTGAAGCGGCATCTCCCAGGCGCGGCTGCGGCAACGCCGCTCTCTGGCGCTGCGGGTGGCAACCGCAACTTCCCCGCCGATTTTCTCGCGAGTCCAGGTAGCGACGCGGCTCTGTGGCTGCTTCAGGCGGGCGCGATCACGGAGTCCAGGAACTCAACCGACCTGAGCTTGCGATCGACGACTGACGCGACGAAGCGCGCGATTGCGAGCGCGCCGTCGGGGCCTGCGGCCGGCGCCGCCGAGGCGGCCTCCAGCGGCAGCCGCCCCAGTTGGGCGAGCGCCGCCCCGCTGGCCGCGCCAAGCCGGATGCCGCCCTCGGGCGTGCGCTCGCGGCAGCGTGCGCAAACGATGCCGCCGCGGCCGATGATGAAATAGACCGCCGCCGCGCCGGCCTGGCTCTGTGCGCAGATGCGGCAGCGGTCGAACTGCATACCGAATCCCGCCCATCGGAACATCCTGAGTTCGTAGGCCTGGCGCAGCGCGGCGTTGGCCTGGCCCGCGCCGAGCGCGCCGAGCGCTTCAACTAGCAGATGATACGCGCCAGCCGCCTCGGCGTCCTCGGAGGTGAGCGCCTCGGCCAGCTCCAGCATGTAGGTGCCGAGCGCGAAGCGGCCGAGGTCGTCCTCCAGGCAAAACGGTTTGAGCCCCGCCGCTTCGGCGCGCGTGATGAAGACGAGCTGGCCGTGGGGACGGCGGCGAAAGTACAGCATCACGTGCGAGAATAGTTCGAGCCGATGTTCGAAGCGCCGGCGCGAGGCCTTGGCGCCCTTGGCGATACCGCCGAGCTTGCCGGCCTGCTCGGTGAGCAGGGTCACGATGCGATCGGACTCCAGGTAGTCGCGGGTGCGGAGCACGATCGCGGGCGTGGCTTCTTCGGCTGGCATCGGCGGCGCGCCCGGCTAGATCCGGCGCAGCATCGATTGCTGGATTTCCTTGACCTGCGAGCGCATCGCCTCGACGCTCCGCACGCTGCGTCCGCTCTCGGCCGCTTCGCGCACCAGGTGGTCGAACCGGACCAGGATGTTGGCGATCTTGGTGTGGGCCTCGACCAGCGCGCGGCTGCGCAGCTCGTCGCTCTCCCATCCGCGCTCGGCGTACTCGCGCAACTCCTGGCTCTGGATCAACAGCTCGCGCGCCTGTTCCTCGTAGCCCTTGACCAGGCGATGGATCGCTTCGCGGACCTTGGGATGCTCTTCGGGGTCCTTCCATAGCACGTGCTCGAGGAAGCCGAGATCGTCCTCGGTGACGGTCGCGCGTGCGCAAAGCAGGGCATGGGCGCGCAACACCTCGAGCGAATTGCGCCAGCGGCGGTCGGAAACGATGATTTGCTGGCGGCCCAGCTCGCGCCGCAGCTCGGCGATGGCGGCGAACACGCTGCCCGGAACTTCGACCGCGCGGGTCAGCCCGCGGAGATCGTCGAGCTCGCCGAAGCTCAGCGTAGTGCGCGCCGCGGAACCGATTCCCTCGAGCATCTTGAGGAAGCGGAATTCCTCGACGATGTAGTCGACGGTGAAGCGCAGCATGAAACGGTCGTAGAGCGCGGTCAGCTCTTCCTCGTCGGGCAGTTCGTTGGACGCTCCGAACAGCGTGATGAGCGGCACGCGCACGCGCTCGCGCCCGTTATGGAACAAGCGCTCGTTGATGATGGTCAGGAGCGCATTGAGGATCGACGAGTTGGACTTGAATATCTCATCGAGAAACGCGATGTGCGCCTCGGGCAGCTTGTGCGAGGTCACGCGCCGATAGTCGTCGTGCTCCAGGCCGCTCAGGCTCACCGCGCCGAAGATCTCCTCGGGCGTGCTGAACTTGGTCAGCAGCCACTGGAAATAGTTGGCGCCCTCGATGCGCCGGCACAGCTCGTCGGCCAGCATCGACTTGGCCGTGCCGGGCGGTCCGATGATCAGCACGTGGCTGCCCGAGAGCAGCGCGCATAGCGCGCCATCGACCAGTTCGGTGCGTTCCTGGAAGTTGTGGTTGAGTTCCTCGCGGATGCGCGCGAGGTTGGCTGCCGCGTTGGACATCGATACCCCGATGGCGCGCCCGCGCGCGCCAGAGCCGTTATCAGGACCAACATTTAGCAGAGCGCGCCCGCGCGCGCACGATGGTGCCCGCACCCGTGCTTGCCGGAGGATGGCCCAACCGCTACAACTTGGATGGGTTGATGAGTTACTCCACGCGCCGCCTTGGCGCGCCCGCCTGTGGGAGTGTGATGACGGTCGCGGGCGGAAGGGCTCGCAGGCTCGGGAGGAGGTCTCGAATGGACAAGGCGTTGGCAGGCGTGAAGGTCCTCGATCTGACGCAGTTCGAGGCCGGCACCTCGTGCACCGAAATGCTCGCATGGCTGGGGGCGGATGTAATCAAGCTGGAGACCCCCGGAGCCGGAGAGCAGGGACGCTGGCAGTTGACCGAGAAGCCCGGCGTCGACTCGCACTACTTCATGCTGCTCAACGCCAACAAGCGCTCGATCACGCTCAACCTCAAGGACGAACGCGGCAAGAAAATTTTCGTCGAACTGGTCGGCAAGGTCGATGTGCTCTCCGAGAACTTTTCGCTCGGCACGCTGGAGCGCTGGGGCTTCGGATGGGCGCGGCTGCACGAAATCAATCCGCGCCTCATCTACCTGACCATCAAGGGCTTCGGCACTTACGGCCCCTGTAGCAAATACAAGAGCTTCGACATGATCGCGCAGGCCGCGGGCGGCGCGATGGCGCTGACCGGACTGCCGACGACGCCGCCGCTCAAGCCCGGCCCGACGATCGGCGATACCGGCACGGGGATGCACGCGGCGATTGGTGTGCTGGCGGCATATGTCCAGCGCGAGCGCAGCGGCAAGGGACAGAAGGTCGAGGTCTCGATGCAGGACGCGATCCTCAACTTCTGCCGCGTGCCGATGATGGGCACCTACATCACGCACAAGCCGGTCCCCCGCATGGGCAACCGGCTGGCCGCCGCCGCTCCTGGCGACACTTACCAATGCGCGCCCGGCGGCGACAACGACTACGTATATATCCTGTGTACGACGCCGGAGATGTGGACCAACCTGTGCAATGCGATGGGTCGGCCGGAAATGGCCACCGACGAGCGTTTCAAGGACCGGCGCTCGCGCCACCATAACGTCGAAGAGCTGACCGCCTCCATCAATGAGTGGACCGCCCGGCACACCAAGCATGAAGTGATGCGGATTCTGGGCGAAGCCGGCGTGCCGTGCGGCAAGGTGCTCGACAGCGTCGAGTTGCTCAACGATCCGCATCTGCGCGCGCGCGGGATGATCGTCACCGTGCAGCATCCGGTGCGCGGCGAGTTCACGATGCCGGGATGCCCGGTGAAGCTCGAGGATTCTCCGGTCGAGGTCCAGCGCGCCCCGCTGCTCGGCGAGCACAACAACGAAGTCTTCGCCCAGTACCTTGGCTTCGATTCAGCCGAGGTCGAACGCCTTAAGCAGGAGGGCGTCATTTAGGGGCGGCCGCGGCCTTGCCGCCCGCACGGCAAAATCCGATGCGAGGCGCATTCACACCGCGGTC
>JAKAVN010000177.1 GCA_021827495.1 Deltaproteobacteria bacterium
GACGAGGAGGAACTGGTCGAGCTCACGCCCCGCTCGGTCCGGCTGCGCAACCGAATCCTCAAGACCGGGCTGCGCGGCAAGCATCGCGCGGGCTGGCTCGAGACCGCCGGGGCCGGCGCGGCCGAAGCGGCCGAAGGCGAGTGAGTCTCGCGCGCGCCCAGCGCCGGCTTTGCTTTGCCGCCGCGGGCGCCTAGATTCAAGTTCGAGCTCCGGATGAGACTGCTGCGCGCCGCCGCGATAGGCCTGCTCCTCCTGGCCGCGCTGGTCTGCGGGTCGGCGGCGGTGGTGCTGCACAACCAGGCGCGCCTCATCAGCCTGGTGCTGCGGCGCATTCAGCAAAGCAGCGGCTACCAGATCATCGCCAGCGGCGAACGGCTGCACTTCGGCCCTCATCTCAGCGTGCTGCTCGATCACCCGCGCATCCTGCACGGCGGGCAGGAACTCATACGCTCCGAGCGCGTCCGCGTATACCTGAGCTACCACGCGCTCATCTGGAACAATGGACTTCCCCTGCGCGCCGTGGTGATTGTGGGCCCGCAGCTCCGCGCATCCGCCGCGCGCGGCGGCGCGTGGCGCTCCGCCGCGCTGTCGCGCGCGGACACCGCAACAGTGCGCGCGATGGCGGCGGAGTTTCGCGATTTCTCGGGCCTCGTCGAGCGCGTCACCATCGCCAACGCGCGCGTCACGGACGCCGCCGGCGCGCCATTGTTCGAGGACTTCTCGCTGACGGCGGCGCCGCGGCACAGGCACTCGAGCGCCTGGCAGATCGGCTTCATCGCACCGCGCATCGACACGCCGCTAAGCGGCTTGCAGGTGAGCGGCCGGATGAGCATCGATACCGCCAGCGCCATGGGCGGCGCCGACCGGATCATTGCCAGTGGCGAGCTATGGTTCTGGAACGGGCGGCTTAGGCAGAGCGCCGGCGGCGGCCTGACGGTAAGCGGGCTGGCGCATGGCGAAGCGAACTTCGCGTTGCGCGGCAGCGGCGAGCTCGACGGCCGTGGCGAGCTCGCGGTCGGCCAGCTCGGACTCGGCGGCGCACGCCTGAGCAAGCCGATCGATCTGGGCAACTGCTCGCTCCAAACGCTCTATGCGATTTCCACCCAGCGCGTAGTGCTGGCGGGTATGGAAGCGCGCGCGGAGACGGCGCCGGTCGCCTCGGGCGACCTGGCGATCTACGATCCCTTCAGCGAAGACGCCGTTCTGCTTGCGCATCTGAGCAGCATCCGAATCGACCTCGCCGCGCTCAAGACGCAGCTCGTTGCGGCGCGCGCGTTGCCCGGGCCGCTGGCGGCGCTCGCCGCGGCGCTGGTCTCCGGGCAGGTGCTGGTCGAAGGAGCGACTTATCAGGCGAAGTTGAAGGACCTCGCATGGAGTGCGGCGGCGGTGTCGAACGCTCTGGAGCTGTCGGCTCGCCTCGCGGCCGTGAGCCTCAAGCTGCCCGACGCGGCGGCACTGCCAGCCCTGGCGCAGCTCAACGCGGAACTATCCTACGCGAAAAGCCGCGTAACGCTTTCGCAGGGATCGGCGGCGCTGGGCCGTTCATCATTCCAGGACTTGAGCGGCGACGCCGATTTCCGATTTGGCCAGCGGCGGGTGCGCTACCAGCTTAAGGCGGCGGGAACCCTCGACCTGGATGAACTCTACCCGGCCGCGGTCCGCCTGTTGCCCGCTCTGGAAGCCAATGCCGGTAGCCAGATCGAGCGGCTTAGCGGGAGCGCGGCGGTGCGGCTCACCGCATCGGGCTCGCTCGACACCAAGGCGCCCGCGCCGCCTGCAAAGTATCTGGCGAAAATCGGTACCAGCGGCTTCAGCGTGACCGTCAAGGGATTGCCGCAGGCGATCGCGCTGGCCGGCGGCAGCGTGACGCTCACGCCGGGCGAAATCGAGCTGCACCGCGTGATGGCCACGGCCGCCAAGCCCCAAGCACCGGGCGAGGTGGTGCTTAATGGCACGCTGGGCTTCGATACCGGCGCGCTCCGCCTGCGCCGGATCGCCGTCGAGATGCATCAGATCGAGGTGCGGCAGTGGCTGCCGTTGCTGGTCGATCCCCAGGATATCGCGGCGCGCGGGCCGCTCGGCGGAACGCTTACGATCGTGCGCCGGCCGAGCCGCTCCGACGGCGTCCGCGCCGACGGCCGGCTGACCATGGGCGCGGGCGAGATCGCTTTCGGTTTCTTGCGCTCCCCGATCGTGGCCCAGTCCGCGACGCTCACGCTTGACGGCCGCGGATTGCTGTTAGCGATCATCGGAGCGAAGCTTGAGGGCGCGCCGCTGGACTTCTCGCTGGGCGTCGCCAATCTGGACAAGCCGGTGCTGAAGATCGTGGCGAAATCCGGGCGGCTCGACATGGAAGTGATGAAGTTCATCCGCCTGCCGTGGGCGCCCAGCCCGCCAGCACATTTCTTTCCCGTGCCGGTGGTCGGCCATATCGAAGCGAACCAGGCGAGTCTGGAGCGCCTGGCGATGTCGCGCGTGAGTTGCGACTTCAACCACGCGGTCGACGGCGACTGGCAAGTGCGCAATTTTGCCGCGACCATGTACGGCGGGCGCGCTGATCTCGAGTTCTCCGGGCGCGGCCGTGACAACTGGATCAACATCAAGGGCCGCGTCGAAGGGGTGCGCATCGACCCGCTATTCAGGCTCGCGGACCCCGCCGCGCCGGCGCCGCTCAGCGGCCGGCTTAAGGCTAAGGGCGACCTGTGGGCCGACGCCGATACGGACTTCTTCAAGACCCTGGCGGGCACCATCTCGACCGACGTCAGTGACGGCGTGCTGCACAAGTTCGCGCTGCTTTCGCGCATACTGGGTTTCGTCAATCTCAAGACCTGGCTCTCCGCCGAGGTGCCCGACCCGCGCGTCAACGGCGTGCCGTTCCAGTCGCTGACCGCGGACTTCAAGGGCAGGGACGGCGACTTTTACAGCGACAACCTGCTGCTGCGCGGCCCGGTGATGAACATTTCGGCGCTGGGCCACATGCGCCTGGGCGACGGCAACGTCGACATGGAGGTCGGCATGGTGCCGTTCAAAACCGTCAACTGGCTGGTGGCCAAGCTGCCCATAATCGGCGAGGGCCTTGCCGCCGATCATCTGCTCGCGGCCTACTTCCACGTGACCGGCCCGCTCAGCAATCCTCGAGTCGTTCCCATGCCCATAACTTCAGCGGCGTATTTCCTGACCAACGTCCTCAAGCTCCCGCTCAACATCATCCAGGGCATCGGCGGCAATGGCGGCGGTGGCACAAACTGAACGGTGCGATGCGCTCACGCCACGGCGAATCGGTCTCGACTGAGCCGCGATCTACCAGGCACCGGCGACCTGTGGCTGGATCGCGCCGTGACGTTACGCTGATCGTCTTTTGCCGCGAGCCGCTCGAGGGCCATACCAAGACCCGCCTCATCCCGCGACTCGGCGCCGCTTGCGTGGCCGAGCTCGCTGGCGCTTTCATCCTCGACGCGCTGGCCAAATGCCGCGCGCTTGCTCCCGGACGCATCGTGATCGCGGGCAGCGCGCCGGGCGGCGCCCAAGACAGCCGCTACTTGCGCCGAGTCGCGCGGCGCTTCGGCGCCCACCTCATCGACCAGGGCGCCGGCAGCCTGGGCGCCCGGATGGCGCGCGCGCTCGAGCCTTATCGCACGGGCGGCGCGGTGCTCTTCGGCACCGATACGCCGTCGCTGCCGCCGCGGCTGCTCGGACGAAGCGTCGCGCTGCTGCGGCGCGTCCCGGTGGTGATCGCGCCCAGTCTCGACGGCGGATATTACCTGATCGGGGTGCGCGGCCGGATGCCGGAGATCTTTCGCGCCGTCGCCTGGGGACGCTCCAACGTGCTGGGCGAAACCGTCGCGCGGCTTCGCCGCAACCGGGTGCGCTATGCGCTCGGCCCGGCATGGTACGACGTCGATCGCTGGCGCGACCTCGCGCTGCTTGCCGCGCACCTCGAGTGGATGAGGGCGCGGGAAGGCTCCGCGCGCGGGCGCGGCGGCGCGCAACCGTCCTCGTCTCTTCCGTGTCCCGCGACCGCGCGAGTTTTGCAGCGGCTTGGACTGTTGCGCGCGGGCCGCTAGAGTACCACCGCTGGAGCGAACTCTACCGATGAACGGTTGCGGCGCCATCGTCCGCGAGACACTCTTCGCGCCCGCCGCGGCCGCGCGGGAGAGGCTCTGATGCGCGCGCTGGAGGCACGCATCGTTTTGGTCACGGCCGGCGAGGAACGGCAGGCGCATTCGATCGCGCGCCGGCTGGTCAACGAGCGGTTGGCGGCCTGCGTCAACATCGTCGGCCCGATACGCTCGGTCTATCGATGGCGCGGCGCGCTCGAGGACGAGGCGGAATTTCTTTTGCTCATCAAGACCCGCGCCAGCCTGCTCCGCCGCCTGCAGCGCCGCGTGATCGAACTGCACAGCTACGAAGTTCCCGAGGTGCTGGCGCTTGCGCCGAGCGGCGGTTCGGCGGCTTACCTCGGATGGCTGTTTGAATCGACCGCGTCGAAGCCGGTGCGGGCCAAAGCTCGCGCGGCGCGCCGGCGCGGATAGGGCGCCCACGATGTTTCGCAAAGCAATCCACGAAATGGCGCCCTACGTGCCCGGCGAGCAGCCACGGCCGGGCCGGCGCCTGATCAAGCTCAACACCAACGAGAACCCGTATCCACCCTCGCCGCAGGTGCGCCGGGCGGTGGCGCGCGCGGCGCGCGGCCAGGCGCTGCGCCTGTATCCGGCGCCGCAGGCCGACGACTTCATCACCGCGGCGGCGCGCCGCTATGGCCTTTCGCGGCGCATGATTCTCGCCGGCAACGGTTCGGACGAGTTGTTGGCAATGCTGTTCCGGGCGACGCTCGGCCCCGGCGACCGCGTCGCGTGGGCGACGCCGACCTATTCGCTATACGGCACGTTGGCGGCCGTGCAGGAAGCGCGTGTAATCGCGCCGCCGCTGGGCTCCAATTTTGAGCTGCCGCTGGAAGAACTGGTGCGCGCGCGCGCCCGCCTGACGATCGTATGCAATCCCAATTCGCCCTCGGGCGCGCTCACGCCGCGCCACATCCTGGCGCGGCTCGCCCGCCTGCTCGACGGGCGCCTGCTCGCGGTCGACGAGGCCTACGCCGACTTCGCCGAGGAAACCGCGCTCGGCTTGGTGCGGCGGCTGCCCAACGTGCTGGTGCTGCGCTCGCTCTCCAAGTCGTACTCGCTGGCCGGGATGCGCCTGGGGCTATGCTTCGCCCATCCCGAGATCATCGAGCAACTCGGCAAGGTCAAGGATTCCTACAACCTGAGCCGCCTGGCGATCGCCGCGGGCGCGGCCGCGCTGGAAGACAGCGCCTGGATGCTGCGCAATGTCGAGCGCGTTAAGCGCACGCGCGCCGCGGCCACGCGCCGGTTGCTCAAAATGGGTTTCGCGGTACCGCCGTCATCGGCCAATTTTGTGCTGGCGCGGATGCCCGGCCGCGATCTCGGTCCGCTGGCGGCGGGACTGCGCCGGCGCGGGGTGCTGGTGCGCCATTTCCGCGCCTGGCCCGACGC
Organism: Deltaproteobacteria bacterium; assembly: GCA_021827495.1. Lineage (GTDB taxonomy): Bacteria > Desulfobacterota > Binatia > Binatales > Binataceae > JAKAVN01. The sequence continues at coordinate 5,514 of JAKAVN010000177.1, forward strand.
GCTCAGGATTTCGATCGGCACGCCGGCCGATATGGCTGCGCTGTTCAAGGCGCTCGCGCCGCTCGCGGCCCCGCTGACAACCTCGCGGCGCAACGGACCCGTGCGGAGCTAGGCGCGCCGTGGCCGAGCGTAATCCGGCGCACACGTTGCACCAGATAGCCACAGACGCGGCGGGCGTGAGTAGGAGCGCGTAACGCGCGGGCTTGCGATGGGCCGGCTGGGGCAGATGTTCTCCAGGTTCCGCTTCGCACGCGCCGGCGCCGAGAGCCCGGCCGAGAAGCTGGGGCAATTGCGCGAGATGCGCTGGGTGGTGGCGGGTTTGGGCAATCCCGGCGACCAGTACCATCGCTCGGGCCACAACATCGGGTTCATGGTCGTCGAGCGCCTGGCCGAAAGCTGCGGCGCCAAGCTGGACCGGCGCAAGTTCAAGGGAATCTTCGGCGAGGTCAGGATCGGCGCGGACCCCGTGATCCTGGTGAAGCCGCAAACCTACTACAATTTGAGCGGTGAATGCGTCAGCGCGATCCTCGGCTACTACAAGATTCCCGCCGAGCGCCTGATCGTCGTGCATGACGAAATCGATCTCGAGCCGCGCCAGCTCCGGCTCAAACGCGGCGGTGGCGACGCCGGCAATCGCGGTGTGCGCTCGATCGCAGCGACCCTCGGGACCCCGGAGTTCGTGCGCGTGCGGGTCGGAATCGGGCGGCCCGCACCCGGCGAGAAGGCCAGGGACCACGTGCTCCAGACCCTGGGCCGCGCCGAACTCGAAGCCTTCAGGGCGTCGATCTCGCGCGCGGCCGAAGCGGTCGAAGCGGTGATCACCAGCGGCCTGGAGCGCGCGATGAACCTGTACAACCAGCGGGCCTGAGCGCCGCGCTAGGGCAAACCCTCG
>JAKAVN010000178.1 GCA_021827495.1 Deltaproteobacteria bacterium
CGCCGACGGTCTCGATGATGATGATCTCGAAACCGAAGGCGTCGAGCAGCTTGACCACCTCGCGCGCGGCGCGGCACAGCCCGCCGTGACTGCCGCGGCTGGAGAGGCTGCGGATGTAGACGCCGGGGTCGCGGTAATGGTCGGTCATGCGCACCCGGTCGCCGAGCACCGCGCCGCCCGAAAAGGGGCTGGAGGGATCGATCGCGAGCACGCCGACCTCCTTGCTCTGCGCGCGGTACTTGGCGATGAGGCGGTTGACCAGGGTCGATTTGCCGGCACCCGGCGCGCCAGTCACCCCGATGATGTAGGCGCGGCCGGTGTGCGGGTAAATTCGCTCCATCACCGCGCTGACCTCGGCGGCGCGATTCTCGACCAGCGTGATCAGCCGGGCCAAGCCCAGCCGGTCGTGCGCCGCAAAGCGCTCGAGCAGTGAGTTCAGACGCGCATTATCCACCGGATTCATAGGGTACCCCTCTCGTGCGTTGATGATAACCGCTGGGGCATTGCGGGCGCAATTCCAAAGCAATCGCACTGGCCGCGCGGCGCGCCCGTTTGTCTTTGCCTCGGCCGCCGCATATTGTTCAACCAAACACTGATGAAACTGCCGGACTTTTACACCGACTGGCGAATCGTGGCCGGATTCGCGCTGATCGTGCTCGGCGCCGCCAACTGGGTGGCCGGCCGCATCCGCACCCAGGAATACGGCCGCATCATTGCCGCGACCTCGGTCGTCGCGGCCGACGAGTCCTACCGCAGCTTCGACGAACTCGACCCGCGCAGCGACGGCGCGGTGCTGGCGCCGTTCACCAATGCGCAGCGGCGCCTCTCCTACGCGACGGCGCGGATGGACTTCTACCACGCGGCATTTCTCACCGGACAGGCGCTGGTGCTGGCCGGCGTGGGGCTCATGCTGATCGGCTTCATCGCGATAATCCAGCGCGACAACCGCCACATCCATCGCAGGCTTCGCGCATCCCTGAGCGGCAATGCGCCGCCGCACGCGCATTAGCGATGGTCAAGCTGCTCGCCGAGCCGGCGCCAGCCAAGATAAACCTCTTCCTAAGGGTCGTTGGACGGCGCGCCGACGGCTATCACGAACTCGATTCGGTCTTCGTTCCGGTCTCGCTGTGCGACCAGGTCCGGGTGGAAATTCGCGTGGCGTCTCGCGCCGCGCCCGACACTTCGATCGCGTTGCGTTGCGATCGCGATGACCTGCCCATGGGCGCGAAAAACCTGGCGTGGCGCGCCGCCGACGCGTTCCTGCGCGAATTCGGCGGCGCCGCGCGCCCAAGCCATGTCACGATCGATTTGCGCAAGGAAATTCCCGCGGGCGCAGGCCTCGGCGGCGGCTCGAGCGATGCTGGCGCGGTGCTGCGGATGATGGCCGCGCTCTGCCGCGTCGACGACCCATCGCGGCTAAGCCGGGTCGCGCTGGGACTCGGCGCCGACGTCCCGTTTTTCCTAAGCCCGCATGTCGCGCACGTCGGCGGAGTGGGCGAGCGCATCTCGCCGCTGGGACTTTTCCCGCCGGGCGCGCGCGCGCCGGTGTGGCAGACTCCGCTTTGGATGGTAATCGCGGCGCCGCCGGTCGAGGTCTCGACCGCGGAGGTGTTCCAAGCGCTGCGGCCCGCGCAATGGAGCGGGCCAGCGCCCGCGGAGCATCTGCGCGCGATCGCCGCGGGCGAGATAGCGCCGGCGATGCTGCAAAACGACCTCGCGGCGGTGGCGATGGCGCGCCATCCGGAAATCGCGCAGCTCAAGTCCGCGCTGGAGGCGGCTGGAGCGGCGGCGGCGATGTCGGGCAGCGGCGGCGCGGTCTTTGGAATCTTCGCCAGTGCCGAGGCGGCCGCGCAAGCCGCCGCCGAAATGCGCCCAGCCCTTCCGCAGACGCGATTTTATGTCGTAAATTCACTTGCCTAGTCTGCGCCAAGAGGATGGAGCAGATCGAGCGGCGCGTGTGGCGGCGCGGGCGATGACCGGGCGGGAGGTGAGCGCCAAGGCGCTCGCACATAGAGCGGACATCTTTAAATGTTTAGGCCCCGGACATTTCCAATTTTTATGACACCCTTGCGGAACTCTTTTTTTGTTTCTCAACGGTTTGCTAGCATTGATGGTACCGGATGGAGGAGTTCATGAACGGAAGCTGGCAATTAGACGGCGAATATTTCGAGTCCTGCAACTGCGAGGTGCTGTGCCCCTGTCTCCTGGTGCGGGGCTCGAAGCCCACCGAGGGCCATTGCGACGCGGTGGTCGCCTTCCATATCAAGTCGGGTAAATACGACGGCACGGACCTCGCGGGCCTCAATGCCGTCACCGTCATCTACACACCGGAAAGCATGACCGCGGGCAAATGGACCTTGGGTTCCTATGTCGACGAGCGAGCCAACGACGCGCAGCGCGCGGCGCTCGAGAAAATCTTTACCGCGCAGGCCGGCGGCCCGCTCTCCCGCTTCGCTCCGCTCATCGCCCATCGCCTGCCAGCCCGTTTCGCGGCGATCAGTTTCACCAGCGAAGGCGACACCCGCGAGCTTTCGATCGCGGGCGTAACCGAAATCACCGTGCAGGGCGTGGCGGGCTTCAACGGCGAGCAGGTCTGGCTCGACAATGTCGCCCACTTTGCCTCCACGCGGCTGGCCGCGGCCAAGGGAGCGGCGAGCCATTTCAAGGACCAGGGACTAAACTTTAATAACACCGGCCGCAACGGACATTTCTCCGATATTCACTGGTCGAACGCATAGCGCTGGGCGGCACGCGGCCCGACCTACAACTAACCGGCGCGGCCCGCGCCATCGCTGGCTAATCAAAGTGCCGTCGCTGCACTGAACGAGCACACCGGCTTTCCCCGCCGGGCCAAGTCTGGTTGAATCGTCTGGCGTGGACGCGGCCAGCCGCCGCCTGCGCCGATGGACGGTCTCAAGATGCTGCGTTTCCTGACAGCCGGCGAGTCGCACGGCCCCGAATTGGTCGCGGTGGTGGAAGGCTACCCGGCCGGCTTCGATATCGACCTGGCGAAGATTAACTACGACCTCGCGCGCCGCCAGAAGGGCTACGGACGGGGCGGACGGATGGCGATCGAGCGCGACGAGGTGCGGGCGGTCTCGGGAATCCGTTTCGGGCGCTCGATGGGAAGCCCGATCACGCTGATCGTCGAAAATCGCGATTTCAAGAACTGGCACAAGCGGATGTCGGTCGATCCCGCCGACCGCGCCGCGGCCGAAGCGGTCACCCGGCCGCGCCCCGGCCATGCCGATCTGGCCGGCGTGCTCAAGTACAACCTCGACGACATCCGCGACGTGCTCGAGCGCGCGTCGGCCCGCGAGACCACCATGCGGGTCGCGGTCGGCTCGCTGGCCAAGCAGATCCTCGAGCCCTTCGGTGTGATGACGCTCGGCTACGTCGCAAGCATCGGCGCGACTGAGGCGCGGACGCCCGCCGATCTTAGTCTCGAGGACTTAAACCGCCTCACCGAGTCTTCACAGGTGCGCGTCGCGGACCCCGAAGCTGAACGCGCGATAATCGCCGAGATCGACGAATGCAAAAAGGCCGGCGACACGCTCGGCGGCGTGGTCGAAGTGGTCGCCACCGGATTGCCGGTCGGGCTCGGCAGCCACGTGCAATGGGACCGCAAACTCGACGGCCGCCTCGCCTATGCGCTGCTCAGCCTGCAGGCGGTCAAGGGGGTCGAACTGGGACTCGGCTTTCGCGCCGCCGCGGCGCGCGGCTCGGCACTGCATGACGAGATCGCCCACGACCCGGTGGCGCGCCGCTTCACCCGCCGTTCCAACAACTCCGGCGGCACCGAGGGCGGGATGAGCACCGGCGAGCCGCTGCGCGTGCGCGTCGCCTTCAAGCCGCTGTCGACCCTGATGCGTCCGCTGCGCTCGGCCGACATCCGCACCAAGGCCGAGTCGGTCGGCAACACCGAGCGCTCCGACGTGTGCGCGATTCCGGCCGCCGCGGTTATCGCCGAGGCGGTGGTTGCCTTCGAGCTGGCCAACGCGTTCGTGGAAAAGTTCGGCGGCGATTCGCGGGCCGAGATCGCGCGCAACTACGCGGGCTACCTCGAGCAGGTGCGCAATTTTTGAGCCCGCCGGGGCCCAGCGCGATGGCTCCCAAGCTGATCCTCACGGGCTTCATGGCCACCGGCAAGAGCGCGGTCGGCCGCGCGGCCGCGGCGCGGCTGGGCTGGCGGCTGGTCGATAGCGACGCCGAACTGGTGGCGCGCGCGGGCAAGCCGATTCCGGCGATTTTCGCGGAGCACGGCGAAGCGCGGTTCCGGGCCCTCGAGCGCGAGGTGATCGCCGGTTTGGCGAGCGACCCCAATCGCTGCCCGCAATGCGGCGCGCCGCGACCGGCGGTGATCTCGACCGGCGGCGGCGCGCTGGTCGACGAACGCAACTACGCCGCGCTCAAGCGCGCCGGCCTGATCATCTGCCTGAGCGCGCGGCCCGAAGTGATCGCGGCACGCGTCAGGCGCTCGCCGCATGCGCGGCCCAAATTGCTCGAGGGCGGAAAGCCGCTGGAGGTGCGAATCGCCGAGCTGATGGAAGAGCGGCGCGCCGCCTATGCGCGCGCCGATTTCAACGTGGACACCTCCGACCTTTCGGTGGTTGAGTCGGCGGAGCGCGTGCTGGCAATCTTCGCCCGGCGCGGGAGGAGCGCCCATCGATGCGCACCTTCCGCGTAGAACTCGGCGCCGACGCACATCCGGTGCAGGTCGGCGCCGGGGCGCTGGATCAGGCCGGGCGGCTCGCACGCGAGGCGGGCGTGGCCGCCGGGCGCGCGCTGATCGTCACCGATTCCAACGTTGCGCGGCTCTATGGCGAACGCGCCGCCGCGTCGCTTAAGGCGGCGGGCTTCGCGCCGCGCACGCTGGAGGTCGCGGCGGGCGAGCAGAGCAAATCGTTGGCCACGCTCGAACGGGTTTACGATGCGCTCGCCGAGGCCGAGCTGGATCGGAGCGGCCCCGTGTTCGCGCTCGGCGGCGGCGTGGTCGGCGACCTGGCCGGCTTGGCCGCCGCGACTTACATGCGCGGCGTGCCGCTGGTGCAAGTACCAACCACGATGGTCGCGCAGGCCGACTCGGCGCTGGGCGGAAAGACCGCGGTCAACCATCCGCGGGCGAAAAACCTGATCGGCGCGTTCTACCAGCCGCGGCTGATCGTGGCCGACGTCGCGACGCTCGCAAGCCTACCCGAGCGCGAATTCCGCGAAGGTCTCGCCGAGGTCATCAAGTACGGCGCGATCATGGACGCGCCGATGGTCGAGGCGCTGGAGCGCGGCCTCGACGCGATCCTGCGCCGCAGTCCCGCGGCGCTCGAGGAGATCGTCGCGCGATCACTGCGCCACAAGGCGGCGGTGGTGGCGAGCGACCCGCGCGAAGGCGGGCGGCGCAAGATTCTCAATTACGGCCATACGCTCGGCCATGCGCTCGAGGCCTCGTCGGGCTACGGCAATTTCCTGCATGGCGAGGCGGTGGCGATCGGAATGGTCGTGGCGGGCCGGCTCTCGCAGGCCTTCACGGGCCTGGCCGCCGCCGAGGCCGGACGGCTGGAGCGTTTGATCGCGCGGGCCGGATTGCCGAACGCGATGCCGGCCGGATGGCGCGGCGAGGATCTGGTGCGCGCGATGCGGCTTGACAAGAAACGCAGCGGCGACGGGGTCGAGTTCGTGCTGCTCGATCGGCTGGGCCACGCGCTGACCCGCAAGCTCGGCTTCGCGGAAATCCTCCCCCACCTCGGCTAGCCGTGCCCGCGCGGCGGCTCATCCTCCAGCACTACGAGTCCGCTAGCCCTTGGGCAGGCCGAGCACGCGCTCGCCGATGATGTTGTGCTGGATCTGGTTGGTTCCGGCGTAGATCGTCGGGCCGCGCGCCCCCAGCATCCGCTGCGACCACGCCCCGTGATCGATCGCGAAGGCCGCGCCGTGCGCGAACTGGCTGTATGGCCCCAGCAGTTCCATCGCGAACATCGCGAGTTTCAGCGCCAGCTCGGTGGCGCATAGCTTCATCATCGAGCCCTCCGGCCCTGGCGGCAGCCCCTTGAGCTGGCGCGTGAGATTGCGCAAGCCGGTGTATTTGATCGCCTCCGCTTCCATCGCGAACTGCGCGATCCTCTGCCTTACGCTGGTATCGTCCCAGGCGCTGCGCCCGTTGCGCGCCATCCGCTGCGCGAGCGCCGTAAGCTCGCGCACCTGGCGCATCAGCGGGCGGTCATGGCCGCCCGAGCGCTCGAACATCAGCGTGGTGATCGCGACCTGCCATCCCTGGTTCTTGTGTCCGACGAGATTCTGTTTGGGCACGCGCACGTCTTCGAAGAAGACTTCGCTGAAGCCGCGCGCGCCGGTCATCTGGAGCAGCGGCCGCACGACTATCCC
>JAKAVN010000019.1 GCA_021827495.1 Deltaproteobacteria bacterium
TCCGATCTGAACGCCCTGCTCAAGACGCTCGAGGAGCCGCCCGGCCATACGATCATTTTCATGGTCGCCGAGAGCGAGCGGGCGCTGCTCGACACGGTGCGCTCGCGCCTGCGGCTGGTGCGCTTCGCGCCGCTCGAAGTGGGCGACCTCGAGGCGATTGTCCGCGTGCGCGCCGGACTCGAGGGCGAGCGCGCCGCGGCGCTCGCGCGGCTGGCGCGCGGCAGCGCCGGCCGCGCGCTCAAGCTCGCCGGTGGCGCCGAGCCGCCGATCCGGGACCTTGTGAGCGCGCTGGGCGCGGCGCGGCGGCTCGACTTCGCGCGGGCGCAGGCGCTGACGCAGGAATTCTTCGCCAACCGCGAGCAGGCGGCCGAGAACTTCGAGTTGATCGCGCGGGTGCTTGAGGAAATACTGTGTCTCAAGCTGCTGCGGACGGCGCCCGCCGCGGCCGCGCCCGAAGTCGCCGAGGCGATGGCGCAGATGGCCGGGAGCTTTGCGCTCGACGCGCTGCTCAAGAGCCTCGAGGGCGCGGTCAAGGCGGGCGCCGCGATCGACGCGATGGCGAATCCGCGGCTGCAGGCCGAGCAGTGGTGGATGGCGGTGGGCGACGCGCTGAGGAGCCAATAGTGTCCGACCAGATCGACCCCTTCGAAGGCGCCCCGGAACTGCCGCGGATTGTCGCGGTCAGCTTCCTTGCGGTCGGCCATTTCTACAACTTCCGCGCCGCCGGCCTCGCGCTCAAGCGCGGCGACCGCGTGGTGGTCGAAGGCGACGACGGCGTGCGCATCGGAAAAGTCGAGATCGAACCGTACGAGCCGGCGCGCACGCTCGACCTTCGATCGCTCCATCCGGTGCTGCGCCTGGTCGCGGCGGGCGATTTCGACGGCGAGGGCGATAACCTCGGCCGAGAGGCGGCGGCGCGGCACGTGTGCCTGCATCGCATCCGCGAGCGCAACCTGCCGATGAAGCTGATCAGCGTCGAGTACATGCTCGACGGGCGCAAGGCGGTGTTCTACTTCACCGCCGAGAACCGCATTGATTTCCGCGACCTGGTGCGCGACTTGGCCAACACGCTGCGCGTGCGGGTCGAGATGAAGCAGATCGGCGCGCGCGACGAGACCAAGGTGACCGGCGCGGTGGGGCCGTGCGGGCGGGAGCTGTGCTGCTCGACGTGGCTGCGCGACTTCGAGGCGATCACGGTCAAGATGGCGCGCGAACAGGGCTTGGCGCTCAATCCGTCGCGGCTGGCCGGGATGTGCGGGCGGCTGAAGTGCTGCCTGCGCTACGAGTACTCGACCTACCTCGAACTCAAGCGCGGCCTGCCCAACCCCGGCAAGCGCGTGCAATCGGTCAAGGGCGACGGCAAAGTGCTGCGCCAGAACATCCTCAAGCAGACCGTCCTGATCCAGCGCGACGAGGACGGCGGGGTGGTCGAAGCCACGCTGGAGGATCTGGTGGGCGAGCGCGCGCAGGCTTGAGCCGCCCCGGCCACGCCAAGTAGCATCGCGGGGCCGGGTTCCACGCGCGCGCAATGGCGGGCGCGCGGGCCGGTCCAGGAAACGCATCCCCAGATGGCCGAGCGCATCCACATCACCACCGCGATTTTCTACTGCAACGGTGCGCCGCACGTCGGCAGCGCCTACGAGGCGCTCGCCGCCGACGTCTTCGCGCGCCATCAGCGGCGCAAGCTGGGGCGCGAAAACGTAAGCTTCCTGAGCGGCACCGACGAGCATGGCGATAAGATCCGGCGCGCCGCGCTGGCCCAGGGGCTCACGCCGCAGGCCTACACCGACAAGATGAGCGCGCTGTTCGACGAGGCCTTTCGCGGGCTCGGCGTCAGCTACGACTACTGGGTGCGCACCACCGACGGGGTCCATCAGGAGTGGGTGCGGGAGATGCTGCGGCGCACGCACGCGCGCGGCGACATCTACTTTCGCGACTACGAAGGACAGTACTGCGTCGACTGCGAGCGCTTTTATACCGACAAGGAACTGCTGCCCGCAAACGTGTGTCCGGTCCACCACCGTCCGGTCGAGCTGATCAGCGAAGGCAACTACTTCCTGCGCCTCGAGAAGTACCGCGAGCAGGTGCTCGAACACATCCGCCGCAACCCGGACTTCATCCGGCCCGAGCGCTACCGCAACGAGGCGCTCAACATGCTGGCCGAGCCGCTAGCCGATCTCTGCATCTCGCGGCCCAAGAGCAGGTTGGACTGGGGCGTCGAACTGCCCTTCGATTCCAACTACATCACGTATGTCTGGTACGACGCGTTCTGGGCCTACGTCAGCCATCCGGCGAGCCGAGACCCCGAATTCAGGGATAAGGTCTGGCCCAACACCGAGCACTTCATCGGCAAGGACATCCTCAAGACCCACGCGGTGTACTGGCCAGCGATTCTGCTGGCGGCGGACTGGCCGCTGTTCAAGCATCTCAACGTTCACGGATGGCTCAACTTCGGCGGCGCGCGGATGTCGAAAAGCTCGGGCAACGTGCGCGACCCGGTCTCCTACGAGCAGGCCTTCGGCGCCGACGTGCTGCGCTACTTTGTGATGCGCGAGGTGGTCTACGGCCTCGACGGCGATTTCTCCGAGGAGCGGCTGGTCGAGCGCTACAACGCCGAGCTGGCCAACGACCTCGGCAACCTGGCCAGCCGGGTGCTCGCGATGGCGGCGCGGTATTTCCAGGGCGAGATCACCGCCACGCCGGGCGCGGGCGGCGAGGAAATCGATCGCAACCTGTGCGAGGCGTTCCGCGCGGCCCCCGCGCGCGCGGGCGCGATGGTGGATGAACTCGCTTTCAACCGCGGGCTCGACGCGGTATGGCAGGCGCTCGACGCGGCCAACAAGTATATCGTCGCGACCTCGCCTTTCACGCTCGCCAAGGACCCGGACAAGCTACCGCGCGTGGCGCAAATACTCGCCCATCTGCTCGAGGGGCTGCGCGTGATCGCCGCCACGCTGGAGCCCTTCATGCCGCGGCAGGCGCAAAAGATTCTCGACCTGCTAGGGCTCGACGAGGCGGCGGCTTATGTGCCGTTCGGCGCGGGACTCAAGCGCGGCGATCGGGTCAAACCCGCGCTCGCGCTGTTTCCGCGCATCGACAAAAAAGATCGCGCCAAATAAAGACCCCGCGTAAGACTGCTGACGCCCTGACGGTCTCCCGATCGGAGGCCGCACTCATGGATCAATTCAGGCGCGCCCGTCGTCACGCAAATCTGTGCTTGAGCTGCTCGGTCGGTTCATCGACCACGATACTCAGGTCGCTGTCGAAGCATACCCTGGTTTCCGCCCGCTTTGATCCGTCCTGCGCCAGGGACTCGACCGGCTCGAAGTAGGCGATCCGATCGCTGTTTATCCATATTGATTGTCCGCTTCGGTTAAGCCTCACAAACGCCATCGTCCACTCCACCTGCCTAATCTTGGATTGGCCACTTCACGCACGCGGCCCTTCAGCCTTAAAGATTGGCCGTGCGCAATCAATAGCGCGGATACGCTGGCCGGGCGCCGCACCAGGCCGTTTGCGGCAGCGGGCCAAGGCGGCCGCGCAGGGCTTGGGCGGCTTACAGCTTGGCTGCCGCGTCGACCCACTTGCGGGCCGCTTCCTCGATTCCCTTCGCGGCTTCCTCGGGCGTGCGCGGCGAGCGGATGGTGGCGATCACCACCTCGTCGACGCCGGCGTCGCGGTAGCGCTTGAGGTCGTCGGGCGTGATCGGCTTGGTATACGGCGAGACCGCAATCTCCACGTCGGAGCGCTTGCGGCCGTTGGACTTGAGCAGCGCCTCGATACGGCGAATCCTGTCCGCCGCCTCCTCGGGCACCAGGTTGAAGCCGCACCATCCGTTGCCATACTCGGCGGCGCGGCGCAGCGCGGGGCCGCTCTCGCCGCCGAAAAAGACCGGCAGATCGGCGCCGCGCACGGGCTTGGGAAAGCTGCGGACGTTTTCGAAATTCACGAACTCGCCCTTGTACGAGCTGAGCGCGTCGCCCCACAGCCGGCGCATCGCCTCGATGTACTCGCGGGCGCGCTGCGCGCGCCGCTCCCACGGGATTCCGAGCGCGCGAAACTCCTCCTCCAGCCACCCGATCCCGACCCCCAGGACGAAGCGGCCCTCGCTCAGCGCGTCGAGGGTCGCGACCACCTTGGCCAGCACCAGCGGATTGTGCTCGGGCACCAGGCAGATGCCGGTAGCGAGGCGGATCTTCCGCGTCACCGACGCCATCGTGCACAAGGTCAGGAAGGGGTCGGCGATCGGCGCGTTGCTGGGCGCGGGCAGCGTGCCATCCTCGCGGTAGGGATAGCGCGAGGCGTAGGAATCGAGCAGCACGACGTGCTCGGGCGCCCACAGGGTCGAAAAGCCGACCCGCTCGGCGTTTTCAGCGAACGCCTTCATCACCGCCATCCCGCCGGCCCGCCCCGAAACGACCGTGAAAAGTCCGACCTTCATTATGCGATGCTCCTTGCGCGCGGCGTTTCGATGCGCGTCGCAGCGCGAATTACTGCGATCCATCTACCCACGGTCCGTTTACTACGGCGCGATCGCGCTGACAAGTGGCGTGGGGTGCGGGTACGAAGCTGTTTTGAACCCAAAATGAACCACTACCGCGGTGCGAGGCTCTCACCCGTGATTGCGCAGCCGCAGCGCGCGCGGATGCGGTTCGACATCCATCACTCAACGGTAGCGCGAACAGGCCCGGCGGGCGCTAGACGAGCGCGTGCGGGTAGCCGGCCGTCAGTTGCGGTATCGCGAGCCCCACGTTGCCGAGCCGCCGCTCGAGCATCGAGAGATATAGCTCCGTGAGTTCACCGTTGTCGCGCGCCTTGAGCCCGAAGCGCAGGCAATCGTAGCCGAACCCGCTGCCGGGCGGGCCGAAGAAGTTGGCCGCCGCCGGCAGCCATTGCTTGAGCGCCGCCGCCACCGCCTCAAGGCCGAAGCGATCGACCGCGCTGGCGAGTTCGCCCGCGGCGAACATCTCGTGCGCGGCCTCGTCGTCGAGGATGTACTCGGCGGCGCGCGCATGCGGCGCGTAGCTGGAATCCTTGTAGTTGACGCCGATCATGAGGCGCCCGGTCATGTCGAGGCTGAGCGCGCCCATCAGGAAGTCGAGTTCGCCGGCCGCGCTTTTGGCGAAGCGCAGCGGCGCTTCGAACGACGGCGCCTTGAGCGTGGGGATCATTGCGCGGTCGGCTTCCTCCTGCGTGATGCCGATCTCGCGCAGCGCCCGGTAGACCAGGGCCGCGTGGCGGCGCTCCTCGGCGAGATTCTTTTCGATCACCGGGCGCAGCGCTTTGTCGGCCATCGTGTCGAGCGCGCGCTGATAGCCAAGCGCGGTCAGTTTCCCGACCAGCGCATGGGCCGCGAGCAGCCGGATGAGAGTCTTGGCGTAGTGCGGATCGACGCGCTGGAGCCTCAGATCCTCGGCCTCGACAGTGCGCGCGGGAAATTCACGCCGCGGCGGCATGGTGGACGCCCTCCGCCTTCCCTTAGCGTGCGCGCGCCGTCATTGCGCCCGTGCCGCGGCCCGCGCGGCCGAGCGCGAGGGCAGAATCACGGTGGCGCTGCCGATCGTGGTCCGCTCACCCTTGGCGGTTCCCAACCAGATTTCGCAGTCGACCATATGCTCGCGTCCCTGTACGTATGCCGCAGCCATCATAGCGGCCTACACGGCGCCGCGCACTGCTCGGTAGCCGCCCACCAGCTCAGTAATCACCCACGATCTCAGTGGCCGCCCGCGATCCTGGAGTGATCCCAACTGGTCCAGCGCTCCGGATGAAACCGCATCACGACGCGTTTCCGCACGCGGCGCACCGCCGCCGCGTTGGTCGAGTCCGCGCCGGTCAGGCGCAGCACCTCGGCGACCGCCGCCGGGCCTTCGACCAGTTCGACACGTCCGCGGATCATCACTCCGCAAAGCTCCTTGTACTTGCCGCCGCTTTCGACCAGCAGCGTGGCGCGCGGGTCGCGTCTTAAGTTCACGATCTTCTGCGCGCGCGCGTAGCTGGTCATCAAGATCGCGCCATCCTGCGTCGTATACCACATGGCCACGACGTGCGGATAACCGTCATGCCCGTTGGTGGCGAAGGCACAGGTATGGCGCGAGGCAACGTAGGCGGCCGCCTGCTCGGGCGTCATCTTGATCGAATTGCGCTGCTTCATGGCGCCGCTGAAACCGAACGTAGCCGAAATGTGGCCGGGGTACTTGGCGCGCCCGCGTCCGCAGTTGTTTAATATGGGTCGGCCCCGGGATGCAAGGCGGGTAACCCGCCAGGCGGATAGGCGGAGGATGCCCCGATGGCGAAGCTTGAGCAGGCCGAAGTCGAGCGGCGGATGGGCGCGCTGCCCGGATGGGAGTTAAAGGACGGCGCGATACGCAAGCTCTACCGCTTCAAGGAATTCATGGATGGAATCCGGTTCCTCAACCGGGTGGCCGAGATGGCCGAAGCCGCCGACCATCATCCCGACGTGCAGATAAATTACACGCGCGTCACCTGCACCTGCTCGACCCATGGCGAGGGCGGCGTGACCGGCAAGGACTTCAAGCTGGCGGCCCAGATCGAGGACGCGTTCAAGTCTTACGCCGGATGATTTTGCCGCGCCGGATGACTTTGCCGGGCGGCTAACCCTTGCGCGGAACGTAGTGATGCGACCCGCTGCTGGTGCGGTCGATTTCGCGCAGCAGGTCTTCGAGATCGCCGGGGTCCGCGACGAAGTCGATTTCCGAGCTGTCGACCACCAGCAGCGGCGTCTCGTCGTAAGAGAAAAAGAAGTCGCGGTAGGCGGCCGAGACGCGCGCGAGATACTCGAAACTGATATGCCGCTCGAAGGAGCGGTTGCGCTTGCGCAGCCGCTCGGCGAGGACCTCGACCCGGGCGCGTAGGTAAACCACCAGGTCAGGCTTGGCGAGCTGTCCGTCGAGCAGGCGGTAGACGCCCTGGTAGAGCACCAGCTCGTCGGGATCGAGGTTGAGCCGGGCGAAGATGCGATCCTTGGCGAGCAGGTAGTCGGTGACCGTGGCCTGCGCGAAGAGGTCCTGCTGGGCGAGCTGGCGCTGCTGGTTGTAGCGGGTCAGCAGGAAGTAGAGCTGGACCGGGAAAGCGTACTTTTCCGGGTCCTGATAGAAGCGCGCGATGAATGGATTGCTGTCGGTATCCTCGAGCACGATGCGCGCGCCGATTCTCAGCCCCAGCGCCTGCGCGAGGCTGGTCTTGCCGACGCCGATCGGCCCTTCAATCGCGATATAGCCGCCGCGCCGCCGCATCGGGCCCCCGCCGCCTTGGCGACCGCCTCCTCCTCGCGCGGCCGCGACGGCGCGGCCCGCAATCCGCCATGGCGCGCCGCTTAGCCCGGCGCCGCTAGGCGGGCGTACCCGCCCGTACCTTGGCTAATCCGGCGCGCTAATCGGCCGGCATCGGGAGCGGGAAATGCACCCGCTCCTTGGCGACGCTCAGCAACTCCACCGACGCTCCGTTCTTGGCAAACGCGCCGATGATCTCCTCGACCAGCCATTCCGGCGACGAGGCGCTGGCGGTGACACCCAGCGCACGCACGTTCTCGAGCATGTCGGGGCGCACGTCGGCCAGCGAGTCGACCAGGAAAGCGCGCGCGCCGCGCATGCGGGCGACTTCGACCAGGCGGTTGGCATTGGAACTCTGCTTGGAGCCAACCACCAGGATCGCATCGCTCTGCCCGACCAGATCCTTGACCGCGTTCTGGCGGTTCTGCGTGGCATAGCAGATGTCGTCGGTCTTGGGCGCGACCATCGCCGGAAAGCGGCGCTTGAGCGTTTCCATGATCTCGCGCGTGTCGTCGACGCTGAGCGTGGTCTGGGTGACGGCGGCGACCCGCTCCGGATCGGGCACCTCGGCCACTTCGGCTTCCTGCACGCTGCCGACCAGCAGCACGCGGCCGGGCGCGACGCCGAGCGTACCCTTGACCTCCTCGTGGCCGGCATGGCCGACCAGGATTACGCTGCGGTCCTCGCGCGCGTAGCGCTCGACCTCGAGATGGACCTTGGTGACCAGCGGGCAGGTGGCGTCGATCACGCGCAGGCCGCGGCCGTGCGCGCGCTCCCATTCGCTGGGCGCGACGCCGTGCGCGCTGAAGATCACGCGCTGGCCCTCGGGCACTTCGCCAAGGTCTTCGACGAAGATCGCGCCCTCCTCTTCGAGCGCCTCGAGCACGAAGCGGTTGTGCACGATCTGATGGCGCACATAGAGCGGACGGCCATAGGTGCGCAGCGCACCGCGCACGGCCTCGACCGCGCGGTCGACGCCGGCGCAAAAGCCGCGCGGCTCGGCCAGGATGATTTTTTCGACGCGATGTTGACCCAGAGACATCAGGGCTTCTGATTAACCGATACTGGCCGGTCGGTCAACCTGCCGCCCGGCGTCCTGTCCACCTCCCGCTGGAGGTTCAGCATGCCGCTTAGGTGTTATCCATCTCCTTGCACCCCCGTTGCCCAGGTCTCGCGCACAAACACCCATTTTGAACCGGCTCTAATCGCAACCGCGCATCGCGGCCACCACACGCTTGCGCGCGATTGCTTGTCTGGGTGCCGTAGCGGCCCGTATCATGGGTTGCCCGCTGGCGCGGGCAAGCGATGGCGGCGATAAGTCCGATACACCGCCCAGAGGGGCAGCCCCGGCGTTTTCTCACGCCGCTGGGCATCATCAAGCTTCTGCTCGTCCTGATTCTGCTAATCGGGTCGGCCTACCTTTTGTGGGCGCATTCCGAGTGGTTCGAGAATCCGCGCCTGGTCAAGGTCGAGGTGCTCGCCTGGGGCGTCTGGGGACCGATCGTTTACATGCTGCTCTACGCCTTCGGGCCGTCGTTCCTGGTGCCGGGCGCGGTGATGACGATCGCGGGCGGACTCGCGTTCGGGACGCTGTGGGGTTCGGTCTACTCGCTTGTGGGCGCGGATGCGGGAGCGCTGGTGGCGTTTGCGGCGGGGCGATTTTTGGGGCGGTCCTTCGTGCGGAGCATCGTGGGCACGCGCTTCGAAAAAGTGATGCGTCGGATCGAGCGCCACGGCTTCCAGATCATCTTTTACCTGCGGCTGGTGCCGATAGTCCCGTACAACGCGCTTAACCTGCTGGCCGGCGCCTCGCCGATAACCTTCCGCGATTACTTCTGGGCGAGCATGATCGGGATGGTGCCGGGGACTATCCTGTTCGCCTTCCTAGGCGACGCGCTATGGCATCCGACCTCGCCGCGCTTTTTCCTCGCGCTCGCGCTGATCGCGGTCTGCTTCGCGGGCGGCGAGCTGGCGCGCCGCTGGCGCCTGCTGCCGGGAAGCTGAGCCGGCGCTCCCGCGGCCGCGCCGGCTGATGCGTAGCAGGCCAACGCGCTACGGCGGCGACGCCGCGCCGGAGTCGCCGCCCGGCTTGAGCAGCGCGAAGAACTCACGGATGCGGTTGTAGTTCGCGCCGAAGTCGCCTGTGCCGTCGCGCGCGCGCGAGCGCATCTCGACCAGGCTGCTGTTCGCGCCGGGGCCCGGACGCACCTGGATCACGAAGTCATCGCGAAAGCGGAACAGGTAGGAGGTCTCGACGCCCTCGATTGTTCGCGTCGCCGGGTCGACATAAACGATGAACCAGCCCGGCCCCGCTGGTATCTGATCGGCCATCTGCGGACCAACAAGGCGCGCGGCGTTGGCCGCGGCTTTCATGCTGGCGAAGGCGGCGTCGGGCTTCTCGTCGAGCCGCAGCGGATCGAGCTGCGGATAATACTTGCTCTGGATGGGCTCCAACCTGGCGCGGTCGTACTTCATCGAGTCGGCCAACAATCCCGGCGGGTTAACGAACTGTGGCGGATTATCGTAGTCGGTTGTGATGTCGTTAATGTTCGGATACGGCATCGACCACCAGCGCCACATCGTGAATCCAACCGGGACGGCGATGAGCAGGCCCAGCACGATGCCGGCGATGGCCTTGGGCCGCCCGGGCCGGCGCTCGGGGACCGCAGTGCGGGCGAGGCCTATCAGTCCGAACAGCAACGCCAGGATCGCGATTACGAAGCTCAGCAGGAACGCCAGGAAGCCGATCATCGGCGGGATCGCGCCCAGATGGGCTCCCGCCACGCCCATTTCCACCAGCAGAACGGCGAATATCGCATTAAATATGGAAAGCCAGGCCGGGACCATCGTCGTTTGTCCTTGGCTGGGCGGCCCTGCGCGTCTTGATGCGCGCCCGCGTCCAGCATTAGCGAAGCGGCCCGGCCTACCGCGATATGTCCCCTTTAGCTCCGCGCGTAACCAAATTCGTCGAACATTCCAGGCCAGCGAGCTTGTACCAGCGGGCGCCAGTCCTCGGCGGAGTGCGTCGCGGAGGGTGGATTTCGCGCCATATACGCGCGCACCTTCGGCAACAGCGGGGACGGGTCGCCGAGCGCCAGTCGTTCGTATAGCAGCTCAATGGTGTGGCAGGGGTCAGCCACCAAGTCCTCGTAGCGGACGGTCGCAATCCTGTCGGCCGGCAGAGTCCGCAAGGCGCTTTGCAGGCTTCGTTCCAGCGCCAGCCGCGTTCCCAGAATGCGCTCGATCAAAACTTCCTGCACGAGCGGTGGGGCTAGCGCATAGCGCTCCCACATGCTCTGCCAGAGCCTCAGCGTCGAAGCAAAAACGGCGCAGGGCTCGCGTACAAGCCGAATGAACATCGCGCCGGGGAAGAGCGTGTTGAGCCTCGGAATCCGAAACGAGTTGGCCGGAGATTTGACCAGCAGCCGCTTGTCCGCACCGCACACGTAGGCCGTCGCTTTCAACATCCACGTAATCGCGTCGTTCCATCGAGGCTCCCGTGCATGCTCGAAGAGGTCTGGATCGCATAAGGCCTCGAACTGACGGAACGCGGAGGGAAACACGAAGGCTTCATAGGGTGACGTCGCGCCCATGCAGAGCAGGGCGAACTCTTCCTCCTGCGGTGAGGAAGCTGAAACGGTCATGTCGCCGGTCGGGCGGGCGAGTCGTGCCGCAGCGGGCGCGCGGTGGTGCGCGAGCAGGAAATGATGGGGATTGAAGCAGGCGTATGTGCTGGGAGCGGCAAAGTGCTCGTCCAGCGCGAGCAACTCGTGCAGCAGCGTCGTTCCGCTGCGCCAATGCCCTACCAGGAAGAGCGGCGGCCTGAGGTCGAGTTGGTCCAGGATGCGCCGGTACAATCGCTTCTGGAGCATCCCCAGCGCCGACAGCGCGCTCCCCGCCAGGTAGAAACGCAATTCGAGGCGGCGATCAATCGGCTCAGGATGGCGGACGCGAATACTGCGCCATGCGGAGAGATTCAGATTGAATGCCGGCCGTGACCAGGCCCCCGAACTCATGGATGTCTGGCCGGCGGGCGGGAATTGAGCGCATCGACGAAGCGCCGCTGGAGGTCTCCGACCAGCGCCATCGCCATGCCGGAAGGATAAGGAGGATAAAGTGTGAACACGTAGTGCTTTTCCTCGGGGTCACGGGCGATATCGAAAAGCTCGACGCCCCCGGAGGGAAAATACCACACTAGATGATAGGCGCCCGAATTCACGGCGATCGCCCCGGTGGTGGGACGGCTGAAGGCATTCGATTGGGCGAGATACATCGAAAAGGAGGGTTCCGGCGGGGCTGGCGCGCGCGCGGTGCCAATGAGCGAGTGGCCATCCATCCATGACGGCTTTCCGATTCCGAGCACGGCAAGCAGCGTGGGCGCGATATCCGTGAGATCGCCGTCTTCGGTTTCGGTGTAGCCGCGGTTCTGGTGGGGCAACGAAATCAGCAATGGAATGTGGGTTTCGGCATAATGCAGATCCGGCGATTCGTGGGTCCACCAGCCGCCGGAAAAGCTCTCGCCATGATCGGCGGTCACAACCAGGACCGTGTTCGCGTCTCGATGGCTTGTCGCCATCCAGTCAAGGAACTCCCCCAAAGCGCTGTCGCACTCGGTGATACTCTCGTCATAGCGCAGCCTCAGCAAGTCGACTGCGTGCTGCATCGCCGGCGGATAGCTCGCCTCGGGCGCTTGCCAAAAGTACTGCGCTTGAGTGGTGAAGTCGGAACCCGGCAGAAACCGGCCGCGGAAGCGCGCGTCCGTCAGGTAGGGCGCATGGGGGGGATAGAGGTGAACCCACAGGAAGTAGGGCGCGCGCGCGCCGCGGATAAAGTCCTGGGCCGAGGCGAAGACCGCATGCGGCTCGACCCAGCCCACTTTGTTGTATAGGCCGAAAAGGGAACCGAACCTGAGGATCGCGTTGACCGTAAAGCCATTGGCGGCGTTGAACAGCAGGCTATGCCGTAGCTGCAGCAGGAAGGTTCCGGGAAAAGTCCATGACGACATCGGTGGCCAGGGCAGGCTCGAAAAGGAATTCGCGAGCCGCAAAGCCAGGGGATGGGCCGCTGGATTGGTAACGATTGCCGCGGTTGTATATCCGTGTCGCTGCAGTATCCAGGCGAGGTTGTTTTCGCGCAGGCGGTGAGGGATATGCCCATAGAGCTGGAACACCCGATTCGTCAGCGGGTACTGGCCGGTCAACAGCGACGCGACCGCCGGCGTGGTGAAATCCGCGGCCGAGACGAAATTGACGAAATTGTAGCTGCGCTTGGCGAGCCGCTCGAATTGCGGAGTGGTCGGCAGCCTGTAACCGTAGAGTGACATGTCCTGCGCCGTCAGCGCATCGAAACTGATCAGCACCACGTTAGGCTTCGCCGCGGGGCTCGGGGCGAACCGCCGCGCCCGCGGCATCGCATCAAAGCTGCGCCAGCCAAAACCCCCGGTAAGTACAGGAATCAGCAGGAGCGGACAGACCGCCAGTACCATCTGCGCCGATTGGTTGAGGCGGTTGAACCGCGCGAAAGCACGCTGCCAACCAGAGAACGTAAGCAGGGCGACTGCCGCGAGGATCAACGCCGCCTGCAGGCCGGCGCCCGCGATCTGGCCGATAATTCCATCGAGCGGATACAGTAACGCAAGGCCGCATAGGATGGCGCTGGCGAATGTGAGAAAGCCCGCACAATTGGCATCGGCCCGATCCTTCCACAGCTTGAGTGCGTGGCCCGCCGAGAGAATGAGCGCGAGAAATGTCACGCACAAAGCTTCGAGCAAAAGAATCGCCGAGATTTCCACTGCCAGCTCGGCGACTGCGCCCCTAACCGAGAGCAGATAGGACAACGGACGCAGCTCCTGGATCGTGAGCGCCGGCGCGAGAAAAAGGACCGTTACAACTGCGAGGCCGCGGAACAGCAACCACCACCGCGCACCCATGATGGTTTATTTCCTGGCCTCGTGCGCGGCGCCGCGCGAATCGATTCTTTTCCATCTGTCACGGACGGACTTGACGAATCTTCTGATTTCCTTACGGCAGTAAAAGAGAAACGAAAGGAAAATCGATACCAGCGGGGCTAGAATCTGCGCCAGGAATCCTCCTGCGTTAGGGTCGATGTAAGCCCAGCATTCGCCTCGCCATGACAACACGAGCATGATCACGGTTGCGCCGATTACCATCGCGGACGAGCGGCGCGCGTATGGCACGCGACCTGCGCGGCTGCAGGCCGAAGCGCCAGCGCTCCCATGTTTTAGCGCAAATTTGCGTGGATATCCGCGGTTATTCACAATACTCCCTGATTTACGAGTACCATCTTTGTTCGGGTGCGGGGCTCGAGGCCGATGACTGGTTGATTCTCCACCTCGACGTAGCTGTCAGACATCATAAGACACTCGTATGCCAAGTAAATAAATCCCTCGACGCACGCTCGCGTGCGTCGAGGGATATCGTTAAACTCCCGCTTCATTTACAAAATTCGGAACGCGCTCAAGCCGGCTTCAAACCAGCCGGCTTATACCCCCGCGAGCTTGCGCGCGTAAGCGGTGACGCTCTTGAAATCGTACTCGCGATAGGCCTGCAGCTTTTCCGCCTCGAAGCCGCCTTCGGCGTGCACCGCCAGCACTTCCTGGTAGCCGCCGAAGTCCGACGCCGTCAGATCGCCGATCAGGTTGAGCAGCCGCAGCCGCGCCTCGGCGTCGAAGCCCTTGGCGCCGCCCATGTACTTCAGCACGTAGGCGCGCGTCGCCTCGCTGGTCAGGTCCTCGGCCGCCGGCGCCGTCACCAGCAGCCCGCCCGCGAGGTCCTGCACGACCTGCACCGCCTCGTGGTAGTTGTGCGCGAAATGATACTTGGCGACGTTGGTGAGCAACGTGTTGGGCACCGCGATGCCGTCCTCGATAGTGCAGGCTGCGGCCGCATGCTCGAGCAGGCCGCGCACGGTGGCGTGGTAGGCGGCCAGATGGGTTAGCTTGTCGCGCACGTGCGCCGCGCGCAGCACGCCGTTGGCCTCGGCGATCGCGTAGCCCGCCCCCGCCATCAGCTCGAGCAGCGGCAGCTTGTACGAGACCGCGGTGAAGCGATGGTAGCGCACGAAAGTCAGCGCCAGCAGCCCGGCGAACTCGATCTCGCCGCACATGAACACACGCTCCTTGGGCACGAAGACGTCGTCGAAGACCGTCAGCGTCTCCATCATCTTGTGCCGCGCGCTCAGCGGATGCTCGAAGTCGTTCTTGTGGCCCGCGCCGTGCGGGCTCGAGATCAACTTGAGTCCGGGCGTGTCGATTGGCAGGGCGAAGGCCACCGCGTAGGCCTTGTCCTCGGCGCGCATCGCGCGCGTCGGCAGCACGATGACCTCGTTGCTGTTGGTCGAGACGGAGGTATGGACCTTGGCCCCGCGCACCACGATGCCGTCGGGGCGCTCCTCGACCACGCGCACGTAGTAGTCGGGATGCTCTTGCGCGGTGGGGCCGAGCGAGCGGTCGCCTTTGACATCGGTCTGCGCCACGGCGATCGCAAGATCATTGTCGCGGCAGTGGCGATGGAACTTCGCGATGCGCTCGCGGTATTCGGGCTTGCCCGCGGCCGCCAACCGCTCGCCGATGATATGCAGCGCGTAAAGCGCGTCGGTGCCGATCTCCTTGATCAGCACCACCAGCGTCGCGCCTTCGCGGGTCGAGGCCGCGATGAGCTGGCTGCGCTTGAGCAGGTCCTCGGCGTTGCGCGGCAGGTGGAAGTAGCGGCTGTACTCGCCGCCGCCCTCGCGCATCACGGCCAGTTCGCGGTACTTCGGATCCTCGGCCATCCGATAGTCGATGCAGGCGTGCTCGACCGCGATCCCGATCACGGGATGCCGCGTCACGTCTGCGACCTTCTCGCCGCGAAAGTATACCGCCCGCCCGTCGCGTAGCGACTGCTTGTACTGTTCCGGTGTTCTCAGTCCCATCGTGCTTCACCTGCCATGCTGATTTCGCACCGCCGCCGCGCGCCCAGCGGCGCTCGACTTGGCCAACTCCGACAGGCCAATATAGGACCCTGCGGCGGCTACGTCCAACGGATCGCGCGCGCCCGCGCCGGCGCTCGCGTGAGCGGCCCGGGGAGATTCGGTTATGGCGGCGCTTGAGATGTTCAACCTCGACGGCCGCGTCGCGGCGGTCACCGGCGGCAACGGCGGAATCGGCCGCGGGATCGCGCTGGGTTTGACGGCGGCCGGCGCGGCGGTCGCGGTGCTCGCGCGAAACCACGAAAAAAACCAGGCGGTGCTCGATGAGCTGCGCGCGATCAACTCCGCGGCGATCGCGGTCCGGCTCGACGTGACCGACCGCGCCGCGCTGGCGCCCGCGATGGCGCAGGTCGAGCGCGCGCTCGGCCCGGTCGATATCCTGGTCAACAACGCCGGCATCGCGATCCCCGGCGGCGCGCTCAAGGCCGAGGCCGCGGCCTGGGACCGCGTGCTCGAGACCAATCTCAACGCGAGCTTCCTGCTTTCGCAGATCGCGGCGCGCTCGATGGCGGCGCGCAAGCGCGGCAAGATCATCAACATCGCCAGCGAGTACTCGCACTTCGGCAATTCGATCGCGCCCTCCTACGCCGCTTCCAAAGGCGGCCTCATCCAATTGACCAGATCGATGGCGGTCGAACTGGCGCCGCACAACATCCAGGTCAACGCGATCGTTCCGGGATGGATCGAGAGCGAGATGACCGCGCCAATGAAAGGGCGCCCGTTCTACGACGAGATCATCAGGCGCACGCCGGCCGGACGCTTAGGCACGCCTGAGGAATGCGCCGGCGCGGCGATTTTTCTCGCCTCGCGGGCCTCCGGTTTCGTCACCGGCGCGACCATCTTCGTCGATGGCGGTTACGCGATTCGCTGAGCGGCGCGGGCGCGTTTCGGTGGCGGCGGGCGCGCGCCGGGTGTGAAGCCCGGCGGCCGGAGGGTTTAACCGGCGCCGCGCAACCACGTATCATTCCGGCATGACGGGCGGCATCATGGAGCGCACCAACCGTATCACCGCACGCAATATCAATAGCCGCGGCGCCAAGGCCTCGCGCGTCGCCGACGGCGCGAGCGGGCGGGTCGAGCTGCCGGCGCTCAAGCCGCTGCGCGTGCTGGTCGCCGGCGAGGTGATCCTCGACCGCTACATCTGGGGCGACGTCGCGCGCGTCTCGCCCGAGGCGCCGATCCCGGTGTTGCAGGTCCATCGTATCGAGGAGCGCCCGGGCAACGCGGGCTTCGTGATGGCGAACCTGCGCGCGCTGGGCGCGCAAGTGAGCGCGCTCAGCGTGGTCGGCGCCGATCGCAACGGCGAACTGTTGCGCGAGATGTTCGGCGGCCTCGGCATCGACACCCGCTCGATCCTGATCGATCCCGGCCGCCCGACGATCGTCAAGGAGCGGATGCTGGGGTCGGTGCAATCGGCCAACCGCGCGACCCAGCAGCTCCTGCGCGTCGACCGGGAAGACCCGCGCGCGCTCAGCCCGGCCAACGAGCGCGCCCTCGTGCGCCATCTGGCCCGCGAATTGGCGCGCGCCGACGGCGTGCTGATCTCGGACATCAACAAGGGCCTGCTTACGCCGGGGCTCCTGCGCACGCTTATCGACGGCGCCCGCCGCCACGGCATCCCGGTCATCGTCGACCCGCGCCTGACCGAGGATTTTTCGATCTATCGCGGCGCGACCGCGCTCACGCCCAATCGCTACGAGACCGAGTTCGCCACCGGCGCGCGCCTGGTCGATCGCGACGCGTGGATGCGCGCGGCAGACGAGCTGATGCGCAAGCTCAAGCTCGAGGCCTGCCTGGTGACACTCGACCGCGACGGGATGTACCTCGCCGAGCACCGCGGAGCGCATACTTATATCCCGACCACGCCGCGCGCGGTCTACGACGTGACCGGCGCCGGTGACGTAGTGCTGGCGGTGTTCGGCCTGTTCGCGGTCGCCGGACTGAGTTTCGCCGCGGCGGCGCGCCTGGCGAACCTCGCCGCCGGGATCGAGGTCAGCCGGCTCGGCACGGAGATAATCTCGCGCGAGGACCTGGCGCGGGCGCTCAGCCCGGGGCCTGAGAGCGCGCAGCGCAAGATCGTATCGGCCGCGGAATTGCGCCCGGCGCTCGAGCGCCAGCGCCGCGCCGGCCGGCGGATCGTCTTTACCAACGGATGCTTCGACCTGCTGCACGCGGGCCACATCGAGATGCTCTCGTTCGCGCGCGCGCAGGGCGACGCGCTGGTGGTTGGAATTAACAGCGATCGCAGCGTGCGGCTGATCAAGGGCAGCGGCCGCCCGGTCTATCCGGCCGCCGAACGGGCGCTGATCCTGGCCGCCCTCGAAGTGGTCGACCACGTGGTGGTGTTCGACGAGGTTCGCGCCGAGCGCATCGTCCGCGCGGTGCGTCCCGACGTGCTGATCAAGGGCGAGGACTGGAGCGGCAAAACCGTGGACGGCCAGGCCTTCGTCGAGTCCTACGGCGGAAGGGTCACGCTCGCGCCGCTGTTGCCCGGCTACGGCACGACGCTGACGCTCGAGCGGATGCGCGGCGCGCCGGTGCGCGGCGCCGGCCACGCCCTAGCGCTTAAGGGAACGAAGGCCGAGGCGGGCGGCAAAATAGCCCGCCGCCCGCTTAAGCTCCGGTAGCCCGAGCCACCACGCGATTCCGAGATACACCGCGCCGTAAGCGGGCAGCACCGCGAGCGCGGTCAGGCGCGGACCGGCGTGCCCCATGCCGAGTTTGACCGCCCATCCGGCCGCCGCCGCCACCAGCGCGATCGCCCACAGCCGCGCCACGAGCCCCCGCCCCACGCCGGTCGCGCCGATCGTGGAATTGAGTTTCCAGCGCAGCAGTGCGAACTCGACCCACGCGGCTGCCCCGGCCGACGCGCTCAGCCCCGCCACGCCCCACCGCTGGGCGATACCAAGCGCGGGCGGCAGCGGCACCGCGCAGAGATATCCGAGCACCAGGGTCAAGCCGAAGCGCACCAGCGCAAACTTCAGCGGCGTCCGTGTATCCTTGAGCGCGTAGAACGCGGAGTTGTACAAGCGTCCCCAGGTCGCCGCGAGCAGCCCTACCGCCGATCCCGCCAGAATCGCCCATACGTAGATCGCGTCGCGATGGATGAAGCTGCCTGACTGGAAGATGAGCGCCGCGATCACCCCGCCAAGGAATAGAAACGCCGCCGCCGAGGGCACCACCAGGAACGCGATCTGTCTCAGCCCGGCGTTGAGCCGCAGCCGCAAAACCTGCGAGATCTCCTCCATGGTGCCGGTGGCGCGCGACATGCTGGGCAGCTCGGCCGCCGCAACCGACATCCCGAACAGGCTTATCGGCAAAACATACAGGATGCGCGCGTAGCTGAGCGCCGCGACCGCGCCGGTCGGCAGCAGGCTCGCGAGCAGGTTGTCGACGTAGCCCGAAATCTGGCCGGCGCCGCGTCCGGCCACAACCGGGCCGAGGTTGCGGAACACGGCCGCCAGCGCCGCGCGCGTGCGCGCAAAATCGGCCCGCATCCGGCCGGCCAGCCTGAGCGTCTGCGGCGCCTGGACCGCGATTTGGAGAGCCGCGCCGAGCACCGCGCCCCAGGCCACGTCGGTCGCGAGCTGCGATTGCGTGCGCTGCGGCCCGTAGATCACCAGGGCGCCGATGATCGCGGCGTTCCATGCGACCGGCGCGGCGTAGGCGGCAAAGAACCGATGATGGCTGTTGAGCACGCCCAGGCACCAGGCCGACATCACCAGCAGCCCGGCGCCGGGAAACAGGATGCGCACCAGCGTGATCGTCAGCGCGCGTTTGGCACCGCCAAATCCGGGAGCGATCACCGCGATCAGCCACGGCGTGGCCCATACTCCCAGCGCCACCAGGAGCGCGACGCCGAGCGCCAGCATCGCGCCCACGCCCCACGCCAGCATCGCGGCCGTCTCCTCGTCGCCCTCGCTCAAAAGCTTGCTGTAGATCGGGATGAAGGAGGCGGAGAGCACTCCTTCGCCAAAGAGATTCTGAAGAATGTTGGGGATGCGAAAGCCGGCCTTGAACGCGTCAGCGGCATCGGAGTTGCCGAGGTAGTGGGCGAAGATGCTCTCGCGGATGAGGCCGGCGATGCGGCTCAGCAGAATCCCGGCCGCCACCAGCCATGCCATGTTGGGACCCAGACGCGCGGCGAGCAGCCGGCCGGCCGCCGAATCCGCCGCCGCGGCCGGGTGCGGCCGTGGCCGCGCTTCTTCGTCGTGCGAGCTGGTTACGATGGTGATGCGCGCTCCTTTGGGGCGTCGTCGCGCTAGAGTATAGCGGCGCGCGGCGGCGGCTTGTAGGCGGTGCGCGATAATCGCGCACGCCGCGCGCAGGCGCATCGCCGCCGCTGAAGCGCGCTCGCTTGTGCCGCTCGGCCGGCGTGTCTAAGCTCGTGGGCTCAGCGGGAATTACGGCGGCGCAGGGAGGATCGGCTTACGCTCGCGGGCAGCAATCCGGCACAGAGCCGTTGGGATATCGAGCAATGGATCAACGTCGACGCGATCCAGCTGTTGGTCCATCACGCGAGCGCCGTGGCCGCCGCGATCGTGATCTTCGCGCTGGTCGCGCGGCTGGCGATCTGGCTGCTGCCGCACGGACTGGTGCGCGAGATCGTGGTGATCATCGACGACATCGTTTTGATCGGACTGGTCGCGTATTTCGGATGGGAGATGTTCGTCTACCTGTTGAACCGGCGCCCGGCGGCGCACCATAACGCGGCAATCAGCACGGGTTTCGCCGCCGCCAAAGCGTATTTGCCGACGCCGTTGGCGAAACCGCTCGATGTATTGGCGCACGCGCTTTGGCGCCGCGCCGCCGCCCCGTGGTAAGACACACGTCGCGGGCATAAACTTCAAGGGGGACCGGCGGCCCGCGATGCTCATCGGCGGCGACAATAGCAACGGGGCGAAGGCGTTTTCGCTCTACCTGCACATCCCGTACTGCCAATCCAAGTGCCCGTATTGCGATTTCAACTCGCACGCCGCCGCGAGCTGGCCCGAGGACGATTACGTTCGCGCACTGGTCGCCGAGATCGAACGCCGTGCCAGCGAGGCGCCGTGGGCGGGCCGGCCGCTCAAGACGATCTTCTTCGGCGGCGGCACGCCGTCACTGTTCCAGCCGGAATCGATCGCGGCGATTGTGGCCGCGGCCGCGCGCAACTTCGGCATCGAAACCGGCGCCGAGGTCACGCTCGAGGCGAATCCGGGAACGGTCGATGCGGCCAAGCTGGGCGGGATGCGCGCCGCGGGGGTCAATCGGATCAGCTTCGGCGCGCAGTCCTTCAATGAGGCGCGGCTAAAGTTTCTCGGCCGCATCCACAGCGTCGGCGAGACTCGCGAAGCGGCCCGCATCGCTCATCGCGCGGGCTTCGAACGCCTCAACCTCGACCTCATTTTCGCGGTCCCCGGCCAGAGCGTCGACGAAGTGCTGAACGATATCGCGCAGGCCGCGGCGCTCGGCCCCGACCACATCTCGGCCTACAACCTGACCTTCGAGGAGGGCACCGCGTTCTTCACCGAGATGAAGCGCGGGCAAATCCGGCCGCTCGACTCCGACCGGCAGGCCGAGTTCTACGCGGCGGTGCGCGAGGAACTGCCGCGGCGCGGCTACCGGATGTACGAGATCTCCAACTACGCGCCGCCCGGCCACGAGGCGCGTCATAATCTCAGCTACTGGCGGGCGGAGAGTTACCTGGGGCTGGGCGCCGGAGCGCACAGCTTCGCGCGCGGCGAGGGCGGCGGCAGCGGGCGGCGATGGTGGAACGAGCGCGTGCCCGTGCGCTACGTCGAGCGGGCGCTGGCGGGCGGCCTTGCGGAGGCGGGCGGCGAGACGGTGAAGGCCGACGGCGCACGGGGCGAGTTCGTGTTCCTGAACCTGCGGCTGCGCGAGGGCTTCGCGCTGGCCGACTTCGAGACGCGCTTCGGCGCGAGCTTCGACAGTGTTTTCGGCGCGCGCGCCGCGCGGCTGTTCGAGGGCGAGCTACTGGTTCGCGACGAGGGCCGGATTTATCTGAGCGAGCGCGGGCTGGAACTCGCCGACTCGGTCTTCGCCGAGTTCATCTAGTGTGGTGAGTTACAAATCGGCTTGCAAACGTTCAGCACCGGCCATGGTCCGTCATCCTGAACGAAGTGAAGGATCTCGCGCGGTCCTCCGCGCGCTAATCCCGAAATGGTGGAGTACGCGCGGAGGACCGCGCGAGATCCTTCGACTCCGCTCGCGGATTCGCTTCGCTCAGGATGACCAGCTCTTTTATGCAACTTATTAACGGGACGCAACATAGCTCATCCTGGCGACGTGGCCCAAGTACACGAGCTGCTCAGCTTCCGGCCGATTGGGGCTTCGAGGGATCCAAGCGTCGAGTTGACGCACCCGCTGCAGCACGTCGTTCCAGAGTACGGCTGGGATGGTGCTTAGCGCCGTGGATACGGGGTTCGTCTGATCTGAGTCGAGAGCACGCAAGAATGTCTGTAAAGCCTCCCTCTCTTCATTCGACAAGTCGGTCAAAGGTCCCACCGGAAGAAATACCGAACTGATTATCTTAAAAATTACGAATCCCGGAGTAGCAAGCCAAATGAAAGTGCCCAATCGCGGACCGCGTTCCTGACCTAAAATCACACGATACAGTAGCGAAAAAATCTTGCCCGGCTTGTCGTAATGTTTCCGGCCGAGTTCATAGATCGCTTTTTCGATCTCATCGGCACTGGCTTCAGCGTTTCGCTCGAGCCAGGTTACAAGAGCACGCAATTGCTCGCGCTCATCGTCGCTAGGCGTGTAGTGAAACTTAGTCGGCTCGATAAAGTCTCGATAGAAATTAATTGCACAATCAATCAGTTCATGGAAAAGATCCTGAGTATCAGGGTCCGGCATAGCCAAGTTGTCGTAGACTTTAAGGTATCTAGAGATAAGCCCGCGATCATTCGTCCCCAATGCCCCAACCAGGTTCATCACCAGGCCAAAACTGAGCGTCGAGTTGAAGCGCCGGGCGCTTTCGCTTTGCAACACGAACTCGAGCGGCGAGTTGCGCCGCGCGCCCTCCTTTGCCGCGCTCCACGCGCGCAGGGCGTCGAGGTATTCGTCGGTGTACTGCGGAATCGATTCCAGGAAAAGTTTGCGCGCGCGGCGCGGATTCAGAATCAAAAAATACTTGAGCACCTCGATCGGCGCGTAGCGCCGCCATTGCTCGACGCCGACGCCGCGGCCGATCGACTTCGAAACCTTGTGCCCCTCTTCGTCGAGATACATCTCGAACGGGAAGCCCAGTGGCGGGCGGCCGCCGAGCAGGCGCAAAATCTGGCCCGAGAGCCGCGCCGAGTCGATCAGGTCCTTGCCGTAAAGCTCGTAGTCGACCCGCAGCACGTGCCATCGCAGCGCCCAGTCGACCTTCCATTGCACCTTGGCCTTGCCGCCGAGCACGCTCTGCTCGCCCTTAAAGCCGCATCCATGCGCGCCGCCGAAGCTGCGCTCGCAGGAGAACTCGACGGTATCGCGCTCGGGATGGTACGCCGTGACCAGGGTCGAGTTGATCTGCCCGCACGCGGGGCATAGCGGCATGAAGGGCGACCATCCGGCGCGGTTCTCCTCGCGCAGCGTCGGCGTGACGATACGGATTATTTCGCCGTGCCGGGCAAGGATCAGGCTGAGCGCGCCGTCGAAACGGCCGGCCGCGTACATCTCGCTCGAGCGCATCAGCTCGTAACCGACCGCGACCGGCTCAAGGAATTTTTCCAGCAGCCCGATCATGTGCGCGGCGAAGCTTGGATGGCATCCGCCGAAGGGGTCGGGGATGCGCGATACCGGCTGGCCCAGGTAGCGCGCCGTCGGCTCGCGGTTGGGGATGCTCTCGGGGACCTTGCGCAGTCCGTCCATGTCGTCGATGAAGACGATGAGGCGGCTTGGGCGACGGTACGCCGCGGCCCCGGGGGCGGTTTCGGCCAAGACCTTTTCGGCCAAGACCTTGAAGGCGTGCCGCACGTAAGCGGGCCGCAGCACCTCGCCCATCGTGCCCAGATGCGGCAGGCCCGAAGGGCCGAAGCCGCTTTCGAAGATTACCTCGCGCTCCGGCGGGTAATTCCCGACCCGCTCGGCCAGCCGGCGCGCCTCTTCGTATGGCCATAGATCGAGTTCGGTTCGCTCCGCCGCCGCCATCAGCCGTCATTCCTCGCGGTCATTGTCTGCCTCGGGCTCCGCCTCGGGGTCATTCTTTACCCTTGAGCACGCGCGCCAGCGCCTCGTGCAGCCAGGGATCGATCTGGAGGTCGCGGTTTTTTTCGGAGGCTAGGCGCAGCTTGACGCCGCAATTGGCACAAATAAAGGCGTCTTGGCTAAATCCAGCGCGGTCCTCCACGGCCAGGTGCAGGAACCATTCGTTTATCGGACGCCGGCAGATTTCGCAACTTTGCTCGCTCATAGCGCGCAGACACAAGGACATTTGATAATTATATCATTGATCAGGCCGGGGAGGGCGTGTTAGAGGATTTTGCTCAAGCTGGTGGCTGCCCCCCGCAGAGCCCTCGACTTGCCTATCCTCCGAAACCACTGAATCCGACGGCGACCGGAGCGGCGGGTGGTTTGTCTTGGGCTAAGCTGTCTTTAGGCTTCACGGACGAGGCTCTCCGGCTTCATGGACGAGAATCTGACAAAGCAGAAAATCAAGGAACTGCGCGCGCTGGTGTCGGAAGGCGACCGGGTCGCGATTCTGTTGCAGGACGATCCCGACCCTGACGCGATGTCGAGTGCGATTGCACTGCGCACGCTGCTGGGCCGCAACAAGCTCACCACGCCGATCTTCAGCTTCACTCCGGTCACCCGGCCGGAGAACAAGACCATGATGCATCTGCTGGAGATCGAGATCGCGCCGGCTGATACCGAGGAGTTGGCGGCGTTTGACCGGGTGGCGATGGTCGACGTGCAGCCGCCCTATTTCAACGGCCGCCTGCGCCGCGCCGACATCGTGATCGACCACCATCAGGGTTACGCGCCGAACGATGCCGCGTTCCAGGACGTGCGCCCCGGCTACGGCGCCACCGCCACCATCATGACCGAGTACCTGGTGGCCGCCGACGAGCGCATCAGCGAGCGTCTGGCCACGGCCCTGCTCTACGGCATCCGCAGCGACACGCTGATGCTCAAGCGGCGCGTGACCGACAACGACATCGAGGCCTTCACCCAGCTCTACCCGCACGCCAACTACAACCTGCTGCGCCAGATCGACCGGCCCGAACTGCCGGTCCGCTTCGCCCGCGTGCTGGCGCGCGTGATGCGGCGCTTCGAGGTCCACGACGGGATCGCGCTGCTGCATCTGGGGCGCGTCGAGCGCGACGACCTGATCGTGCAAATGGCGGACTTCTGCCTGCAGTTCGAGGGGGTGGAGTGGGTGGTGGTGTCGGGCAAGCTCGACGACAACCTGGTAATTGCGGTGCGCAATCACGGGATCGGACGGGCCAACGCGGGCGAGGTGGTGCGCAAGCTGTTCGGCGAGATGGGCAGCGCCGGCGGCCATCGCAACATGTCCAAGGCGGTGATCGCGCTCAAGGACTGGCGCGCGCGCACCCATACGCTGCGCGACAGCGCGATCGAAGCGCGCCTGCGCGAACTGTTCGAGGCGCAAATCCGCGGCGAGAGCGACGCCAACAACTGAACCGCACACGCCCGGCCGAAGCCGCGCGCGGGCCGCGACTGCGCGCACGCGGTTTACCGGACACCCGCCAGCGTCTATCGTGGAATGGATGAGCGTGCTGGAGGAGACAGTGGAGGTTAGCAATCGTCTCGGGCTCCATCTGCGCGCCGCCACGACGCTGGCCGAAACCGCGCGGCGCTTCCAGTCCAAGGTGACAATCATCGGCGGCGACGGCCAGGCCGACGCGCGCAGCGTGATCGGCCTGATGATGCTCGGCGCGGCGCTGGGTGCGCGCCTGAAGGTTTGCGCCGAAGGCACTGACGCGCGCGCCGCGCTCGACGCGGTGCAGCGCCTGTTCCAGGATCGTTTCGGCGAAGATTGATTGTTTCGGTGAAGGTTGATTGAGCGGCCGTCGGCGGCGCGCCGGTCAGCGACCGCCGCCTTGATCGCGCCGCGGCGGTTGGCTATACCAAGGATTCGTTTTTCGTACCGGATGGAATATCTTCATTTATCGAGCGTTGTGCGGCGAGCGCTCGCTCTGCGACAAACCCAACTTTACGTTGCCGCTGGGCCGGACGAGCCCGCTGAGGACTGACGCGGGCGCTTAGGCAAACCGGCCCCACCCCCAAGGAGACATCGCGAAATGCCGCTCAAGGACTTCCTCTTTACCTCGGAATCGGTTGCCGAAGGCCATCCCGACAAGATGTGCGACCAGATCTCGGACGCCGTGCTCGACGCCCTCATCGCGGAGGACCCCGGCTCGCGCGTGGCGCTGGAATCGCTGGTCAAGACCGGGCTGATCGTGCTGGCGGGCGAAATCACCAGCCGCGCGCGCCCCGACTTCGTGCGGATCGCACGCGATACCGCGCTGGGGATCGGCTACGACCATATCGAGACCGGCTTCGACGGCAACAACTGTGCGGTGCTGACCGCGATCGAACCGCAATCGCCCGACATCTCGCAGGGGGTCACCGAGGGCGAGGGACTGCACAAGGAACAGGGCGCCGGCGATCAGGGCCTGATGTTCGGGTTCGCCTGCGATGAGACGCCGGAGCTGATGCCGCTGCCGATCGCGCTCGCGCATCGGCTGATGGAAAACCTCTCGGCGCTGCGCCACGAGGGCAAGGCCGATTTTCTGCTGCCCGACGGCAAGAGCCAGGTCACCGTGCGGTACGTGGGCGGGCGCCCGGTCGAGGTCACCACGGTGGTGGTCTCGGCGCAGCATCGCCGCGACGTCGGCCATGCGACCGTGCGCGAGGCGGTCATCGAGGAGTTGATCAAGCCGACGATTCCCAAGCAGTTCTTGACCAAGGACACGGTCATCCACGTCAACCCCACCGGCAGCTTCGTGATCGGCGGTCCGCATGGCGATTGCGGGCTGACCGGGCGCAAGATCATCGTCGACACTTACGGCGGCTACGGGCGCCATGGCGGCGGCGCGTTTTCGGGCAAGGACCCGAGCAAGGTCGACCGCTCGGCCTGCTACATGGCGCGTTACGTGGCCAAGAACGTGGTCGCGGCGGGGCTGGCGGCCAAGTGCGAAATCCAGGTGGCCTACGCGATCGGCGTGGCCGAGCCGGTTTCGATCCTGATCGACACCTTCGACACGGGCGTGGTGCCGGACCACAAGCTGCCCTCGGCGCTGCGCGAGCTGTTCGATTTCCGGCCCGCCGGCATCATCAAGACGCTCAATCTCAAGCGGCCAATCTACAAGGCGACCGCCGCATACGGCCACTTCGGCCGCACGCCGCACGACGGATTTTTCCCATGGGAGCGGACCGACCTGGTCGACGCGCTGCGCAGCGCATTCGGACGCGAGGGTGGCCGCTAAAAGAAGACGATTCGGATGCCAGCCTGAGGCGCACGGCGCACTCGCGTACGCGCGCCTTGTGAAATTCGGAGAAGGTTAAATGGAGGCGAAAGCCAGCAAGCGTAAAGCCACGTCCGCCGAGCCTCGCAACGGGCGGGCCCTACCCCACGACGTGCGCGACCTCGGACTCGCCGAGGCCGGACGGCGCAGGATCGAATGGGCCGACGAACAGATGCCGGTGATAAGGCTCATCCGCGAGCGCTTCGCCAAGCATAAGCCGCTGCGCGGCCAGCGCCTGGGCGCCTGCCTGCATATCACCACCGAAACCGCCAATCTCCTGCGCACGCTCAAGGTCGGCGGCGCCGAGGTGCTGTGCTGCGCCTCCAATCCGCTGTCGACCCAGGACGACGTCGCCGCCGCGCTGGTCAAGGAATACGGCATCTCCACCTACGCCGTGCGCGCCGAGGATCGCGACAGCTATTACAGGCACCTGCGCGCCGTGCTCGAGGCCCATCCGACCATGACGATGGACGACGGCGCCGACCTGGTGAGCCTGTTGCATACTGAGTATGCCGACCAGGCCGCCGAGGTGCGGGCCTCGATGGAAGAGACCACCACCGGCGTCATCCGCCTGCGCGCGATGGAGCGCGACCGCGCACTGCGCATCCCGGTGGTCGCCGTCAACGACGCGCAGACCAAGTACCTGTTCGACAACCGCTACGGTACCGGCCAATCGACGCTCGACGCGATCATCCGCGCCACCGGCGTGCTGGTGGCGGGCTCGGTGCTCGTGGTGAGCGGCTACGGATGGTGCGGGCGGGGCGTGGCGTCACGCGCGCGCGGGCTGGGCGCCAACGTGATCGTGACCGAAGTCAACCCCATTCGGGCGCTGGAGGCGGCGCTCGACGGCTACCAGGTAATGCGGATGGCGGAGGCGGCGCACGTCGGCGATATCTTCGTCACCGTCACCGGCGACAAGGAGATCATCGGCCCCAACCATATGACCGCGATGAAGGACGGCGCGATCATTTGCAACTCGGGCCACTTCGATGTCGAGATCGATCTTCCCGCGCTGCGCAGCCTGGCGCGCCGCGTCGACCGCAACCCCGAGCGTGAGGTCGAGGTCTTCCATCTGCGCAACGGGCGCAAGCTATACCTGCTCGGCCAGGGGCGGCTGGTGAACCTCGCCTGCGCCGGCGGCCATCCCGCACAGGTGATGGACATGAGCTTCGCCACCCAGGCGATGGCGGCGGCGTGGGCCTCCGAGGCCCAGCTCGAGGTCAAGGTGCACAACGTGCCGCTGAAGATCGAGGATGAAGTCGCGGGGCTGAAGCTGGCCGCGATGGGGATCAAGATCGATCGGCTGTCAGCCGAGCAGAAGCACTACCTGGCGAGCTGGCAGAGCGGAACGTAAAAAAGCGGTTCGAGGGAGCGCCACCGAAAGCGGGCACCCGGCGCTTCCTCGCGCGATTCTCATCCCATCCCTCTCCAAACCGAAGCCGGGGGAGCACACAGCGCTCGTTCTAACCCGCGGCGGTAGGGCGCCGAAGCCGCGCCGCCCGAGCGCCGCCGCGCCACGCGAGCGCGCGGACTATACGCCGCTTTTACGCAGTTCGACCGTATTGCCGTCGGGATCGAGCACCCAGATTTGGCGGCCGAGCCGGTGCCGGTCCTCTTCCTTAAGTGTCGCGCGCATCGCGTCGCCGTCGAGGAACGGTACGCCCATTTCGCGCAGCGAGGCCTTGGCCGCATCGAGGTCCTCGACCTCGATCGCGACATGCGGACCGGTCGGATCGGGGCCGTCGTGTTGCTGGCTGACGATCAGGTGGATCTGCCCGCTGCCGACGCCGTACCACATCCCCTTGAAACTGAACTCGGGGCGCGCGATCGGCTTGAGGCCGAGCACCTTCTCGTAAAATTCGCGGCTCTGGCCGACGTCGCTTATCCGAAACGCCGAATGGGACAAGGCAACCGGCTTGATCATCTGGGGCCTCCTGGGCGGCGCCGACGTGCGCGCGATCCCGCAGGGCGCCGCCTGCGATTCGCAGTTCCCCTAACGCGCTTCTAATGAACTTCCGCACCGCCGGCCACCACCAACGAAGTGCCGGTGACGTTGTCGGCGCGCGCGAGGTAGACCACCGCCTCGCCGATATCCGCCGGGGTCTGCTCGCGGCGCAAATAGCACGCGCTCCCGACGGTTTTGTCGAATGGCGATTCGGCGTTGCCGCGCATCGCCTTGCCCAGGTACTGGTTGAGCACGTCGGTCCACATCGCGGTGCGCAGCAGCCCCGGGCATACCGCGTTGACCCTGATGTTGGCCGGGCCGAGTTCCTCGGCCAGCGCCTGCGTCAGCGCCATCACCGCGAACTTGCTCGCGCTATATGCCGATAGGCCGCGGCGCGCGGTCTTGCCGGCGATCGACGCGATATTGATGATCGCGCCCTCCTGGTTGCGCATCAAGTGGGGGATCGCGGCCTTGGCGCACAGGAACGGACCCTTGGCGTTGACCGCCATCACGCGGTCCCAGGCTTCTTCGGAAAACTCCGCCACCGGACCCGCCGCGATAATGCCGGCGTTGTTGACCAGGATGTCGATCGAGCCCAGCGCCTTCGCCACCTCGGCGGCCATCCGCTCGCAGTCGGCCAGGCGCGTCACGTCAGCCAGGATCGGCGCCGCCTTGACGCCGCGCGACTTCACCTCGTCAACCGCGCTTGCGAGGTCGCCATGCGCGGCGAGGTTGTAGGTTAGCGCCGGGTCCCTGGGATTGCCGAGGTCGACCAGCGCGACGTTGGCGCCGGCCTCGGCGAGCTTGAGCGCGATCCCGCGCCCAATCCCGCGCGCCGCCCCGGTGACGATCGCGTTTTTGCCCTTGAGTTCCATCGCGCCTCTCCTCTGTCCCGCTATTTAGCACGCCGGGCCTGCGCCGGGGCAAACCCGGCCTACAGAAACACCTCGGGCGAAACGCGGAAGTATTCGGCGAGGCGTTTGATGTTGGTCTTGCTCAGGCCGCGCTTGCCGTCGAAGCCGTCACGCCGATCTATCCCGAAGACTTTCGCCCGGACTCCGAGCGCACGCCGGAACT
This sequence comes from Deltaproteobacteria bacterium, assembly GCA_021827495.1. Lineage (GTDB taxonomy): Bacteria > Desulfobacterota > Binatia > Binatales > Binataceae > JAKAVN01. The sequence continues at coordinate 29,781 of JAKAVN010000019.1, forward strand.
GGCGCGCGGCGAGGCTTGGCGGCGCTTGCGCGACCGGCCACGGCCCGATAACTAATCGCTTGGCTTTGGTTCTGCCGCTGCGGCCTGCGCCTTCTCCTGCTTCGGTTTCATAGCTTCCTGCCACTTTCCCGCCACATCTCCGAACTGCGTCAAGTCATGCTGGTCGGTGCAGACGAACACACTTTCAAGGCTCGCATGAGGCACGAAAAAATCCCAGTTCGTAGCCGATCCCAAAATCCAATCGATCAATGTCAGGCGCACGCCTTGAGTGTCGATTGCCTGAATCTGGCCGACGTAACAACGGAGTGGTGCCGCGCCGGACTTGAGCACCACCGCCGCCCACCGGCCGGGCTTCAGAGTTGGTTCGGTCGGTTTGGTCGCTGGTTTAGTCGCAGATTTTTTCATTTGGTTATTTCCCCTTCAGGCGCGGATCGTCGCTGACGATGCGGTGGGCGGGATTCCATGCCGACCGATTTTAGCAGCGCCGGTCCTCCCTGCGACCCTTTTGGCCTAAGGCGACAGAAGGCGAATCCACAAATCTACCCGTTGATGTGCGTTGCAACGTGCCGGGCAGGCCGGGCGGCCATCTGCCAGTTGGTGAACTGGCAGGCTCTAAATACCCGTCAAATAAGCGTTTTCTGGATTGCCGAGGGCGGGACTTGAACCCGCATGTGCTTGCCCACGGAGGATTTTGAGTCTCCCGACAGATAAACGGCGATGCGTCGTGATCTGTCATTATCGAGCATAATCAAGGGCTTTTCCTGTACCACCCACCCCTCAAAAAGCCCGTTCAGACCGATTCCGGTCGATAGAACAGCCAAAGTAGAGCCAAAGTCAGGGGCGAAATTGGCTCGTCAATCGCGGAGGACTTCGCGGAGGTTTTTCGCGATCCAAATCTCTCCGCACCTGGATCCGAGCGCTCGCGACTTTGGCTCTACTTTGGCTGAAGGACGGTGAAGGCTCATGGCTGCGAATCCATACGTCGAAGCACGCCGAGAATGGGATGAGCGCTACGCCGATCTCGTTCTCGGCAAACGCAACTGGCAGATAGCGGCGGGCGGGCTGCTTGTTCTCTCTCTGATACTCGCGAGCGGCATTGTCTGGCTCGCGACGCGAAGCCGCTACATCCCCTACGTCGTCGAAGTCGACAAGCTCGGCTACGCACTGACGGTTCCACAGCCTCTTACGGCGGTTTCAGTACCAGACGTAACCGCCCGGATGGAGCGCTACGAAGTTGCCGCATTTATCTGCGACGCGCGATCGGTATCCAGCGACACTCAAGTCGAGCAGCAGATGCTCAATTCTCTGCTCGCGCACGCGCGCGGCGCCGCGGATAGATTTTTGGATGAGTATTACCACTCGGACGACTTCGCTCGTAACCCGTTCAAGGTTGCGCAGCACCAGACCGTCACCGTCCAAATCGATTCCATTCTCAGTCTCTCAGCACGCAGCTACCAAGTGCGATGGACTGAGATGACGCACGATCTGAACGGCGTGACGCTTGGTGCGCCGACGCATTGGGAAGCGGTTCTGCAGACACAGATCGTACCGCCGAATTCCGACGACACGATCGTGAGCAATCCGCTCGGTTTCTACGTGACGCAAATCAGCTGGACCGAGCAGCAGGGCTGAAGGGAGGGATTGCGATGAAGGCGATCAAATTCGCAGGCACGATCGCACTGGCGCTGACGCTGAGCGCGTGTGCGGCCCAGCAGCCGCCCGCGCCCCCGCCGCTCAAGATCGTAACCGAGGCCGCGCCCAAGTCCGCAGCAACTCCGGCGTCGTCGACCAGAGCACAGCTTCTGGCGCAGCAGCCGGCAGAGGTTCAGCAGGCGATCAAAGATCATGACCAGGACGGCACGTGGCCAGTCTACAAGACCCCTCAGTTGGTCCTCTATCCCTACAGCGGAGCATCGGAACCTGTAGTGGATTGCGCGCCGCTGCGCACCACCGACATCCAGCTGCAGCCGGGCGAGACCATCACCGATGTGGCCATGGGAGACAGCGAGCGCTGGATGGCGACCCCAGCGGCCTCGGGCGACCCGCGCAATCCGGTGCCGCATCTGGCGGTGAAGCCGCAGCTTCCCGGCATTGAAACCAACCTCACTATCTACACGACGAAGCACATCTACCACCTGATCCTGCGCTCGCGTGGACACGCGATGCAGGAGGTCGAGTTTTACTATCCGGACGAACTGCTCGCAGCGATGAAGCAGGCCGATGCGGCAGCGGCCGACGCCAAGCAAGTGGCAATCGATCCGCCGGCTGATTCCGACGACGTGGTGAAGGTCGCGAACGTCGACCCGGCGCAACTCAATTTCTCGTACAACGTGGCCGGCGCGAAAGTGCCGTGGAAGCCGATTCGGGCCTTCGATGACGGCTCGCACGTTTACATCCAGATGCCCTCCGGAATGAAGACGAGCGATGCTCCCGCTCTGCTAATCGACGCGGGCAGCGGAACCCAGATGGTCAACTATCGGGTCGAGGGCAACTACTACGTGGTCGATCGGCTGTTTAGCAACGCGATTCTGGTCTCCGGAGTCGGCCGGGACCAAGACCGCGTGACGATCAGCTACGCGGGCGCAGCGAGGTAACAGTCATGGCAAACCCAGAGCCAATCCAAGAGGTCGAGGAGCAGGATCAGGAACGGCTCGGAGGCGGTCGATTCAACCGCCTGCTCGGGCTGCTGGTCATCGCTGTTGCAATGATCGGCGGAATCGCGTTGGCGCTCGGCGTGGAGTCGTCAGGAAAGAGCGAGGAAGCGGCGGTTCAGAAGGCGCTCGAAGACCCAGGGTCAGTGGCGCGCGATCGCGGCGAAGTGGAAGACCTCGCCGTGCATGGAATGAGGCCCCATCCAGCGCCTAGTTACGTGGCAACTCCCGCGATCGTTGCGAGCGTTCAGACACCGGTCCAGCACGGCGCGCCGAAGCCCCCGAGCCGTTACGCGCAATGGGCGCAGGAGAAGTACATGAAGGCGCTCGAAGCGCCCGAAATGGTCGCGGCGTTTCACGGCGGGCAGGCCCTCGAAATCGCGAGCACCAAAGGTCAATCCGGCAACGGTTTAGAAGCCAATTCTTCGAGCGATCCGACAGTTACTTTGCATCCGCCTGCATCGCCATTCACGGTGACGGCGGGGAGCGTAATTCCGGCCGTTTTGGTCAACGGAATCAACTCCGATTTGCCCGGCCCGATTCTCGCTCAGGTGAGCGAGAACGTCCTCGACAGTGCAACCGGAAAGTATCTGCTCATTCCCCAGGGCAGCAGGCTGATCGGCGCTTATCGCAACGCCTCCGCATACGGTCAGGAGCGCGTCCAGATCGCGTGGCAGCGGCTCCTCTTCCCGAACACCGCAAGCATGGATCTGCCGCAGATGCCGGGAGCGGACCAGAGCGGCTTCGCCGGGTTCACCGACCAAGTCGATCACCACTATCTCGCGACGTTCGGAACAGCCGCGGTCATGAGCCTGATCAGCGCGGGCCAGATGGTGGGACAGATGGGCGCTTTCGGCGGCGGAGGCCTCTACGGCCCCTATGGCTACTACCAGCCGAATCAGTGGGCGATGTCCGGCGAGATGGCGGGCTCCGCAGCGTCGTCACAGTTCGGCGCACTGGGCCAGCAGATGATGGGCAACGGCCTCAATCGTCCGGCGACGATCGAAATCCGGCCGGGCTACCAGTTCAACGTGATGGTGACCGAGGACCTGGTGTTTCCCGGTCCCTACGGAAAGTGAGCGGCCATCAATTCGCAGAAAGGAGACGAGCGATGGGAGTTCTGAAACGCAAACAGGAGAACGAAGCGATCACCTTCAAGTTACCGGCGGCGCTGAAACGCGAGATCGAAACGCTGCGCACGCGCGCCGAGGACGCGGGCTTCGATCTCGGCGAGACGATCACCGCTGCGATGTGGCGGCTCTGCAAACAAATCAAAGCCGAGCTCGAAGGAGCGCCGCGACCGGGCAGGAAAGTGAACGGTCGCGCAAACGGCCAATCGGCGGAGCAGGTGCAGTGAAGTCCGCGGGCGATTTCTCCGCCGCCTGGCGGCGCGCGGAGACGGCAGTTCCGGAAGTGGATTGGGAGTCGGGAAAAGGGCGGTCGGTCGTAGAGCAAGATAAAGGACCTGCGGTGCGGCACGGCATTTTCGACCGATTCCCGAGTGAACTCGCGCCCTTTTCCCGTCGGAGAGGGTCATAAGCGCCAAACTGTACAGTACAGCAGAAAACGCAGCCGGATCGCTGATTCAGCGCGTCCATCTACAGCAATTGGAAGGCGCGCGGGGACCTGTCGCGGCGCTGGCCGGAACTGCGTTTGCGGCAGCGCTTCTGATCGCGGCCGGAAACGCGTTCGGGATTCTGATTTCGAACACCGACAGCGCTGCGCCGGCAGGCGTCT
>JAKAVN010000179.1 GCA_021827495.1 Deltaproteobacteria bacterium
ACCGCCGGTGACCAGGACGCGCGTGTCCTCCCGCAGTCCCGCTTTCCGATTTGCCATTTCGCACCGCCCTCCAGCTTTCGCACCAGCCTGACCTGCGTCGGCGCCGCTCAGTCCAACCTCAGGCCGGGGTGTAAATCTATTACAGGAATGCGCCTTAGGCCTGAAGCGTGCCGGTTTGGCACGAACCTCATACGAATTTCAGACGCCTGAGCGCGAAACCGAACATCCGCAGCAGCAGCAGCCCGTGCCGCCAGCGCTGGATATTGGTTTGGCCGTAGATTCGCTCGTGATAGCGCACCGGCATGTCGACGATCTTGAGGTCGAGCTTGGCCGCGCCAAAAATCAGGTCGAAGTCGCCGAACGGATCGAAGTCGCCGAAGTAGGAGCGGTTGGCGGCGATGGCCTCGTAGTCGGCCCGGCTCAGCACCTTGGTCCCGCACAGCGTATCCTTGACGTTCTGGCCGAGCAGCCACGAAAACGCCAGGCTGAAGAACTTGTTGCCCAGGAAATTCAGAAAGCGCATCGCCTGCTTCTCCATCGGATAGACGAAGCGCACGCCGTTGATGAATTCGCCGCGGCCCGAACGCAGCGCGCGATAAAAGCGCGGCAAATCCTCGGGGGCAACCGTCAGGTCGGCGTCGAGGATCATCAGCACCCCGCCCTGCGCCTCGGCAAAACCCCGCCGCACCGCGTCGCCCTTGCCCTTGCCGCTCTGGCGCAGCAGCCGCATACGGCGCTCCGGATGGAGCGCGATGGCCGCCTCGATCGCGGCGCAGGTGCCGTCGCCCGAGTGGCCTTCGACGAAGATGATCTCGGTGCCGGCGCCCATCTCGGGCACGCGCCGCACGGCATTCTCGATATTGCCGGCCTCGTTGCGGGCCGGCACGATTACGCTTACCACGGGCTCCGGGCCGCGCGCCTGGGCCACGGCTTCAGGCCCGAGGCGGGCGACGACGAAGTTGGTGAGCGCCAGATACCGAAACGGCCAGAGTTTCACCAGGTAGCGGTTGCAAAGCGACGCGAGCAGCGGCATCGCGAGCGGCCATAGCACCTCCCGCCACTGGCGGACGAGCTCGAAGCCACTGAGCGCGAGCATGTTGTCGAGATCCTCGAGCGTCAGCCAGTTCTGGTTCAGAGCCGAATTAGCCAGGTCCAGGCGCGCGGCCAGCCGAAGCGGCAACTCCCACATCCGGCTGTAGGTATTGATGATCACGCGCGTCGCGGGCGTGCACACCGAGGCCACCCGCTCGATCGCCGTTTGCACGTCCCACAGGTCGTTGATCAGGTCGGACAGGATGACGTAATCGAACTTGGCATCCAGATCGAGTTGGTGAACGTCGGCCCGGACGAAACGGAGTTGCGGATGGCGCTGAGCGGCCCGCTTGAGCAACTCGGGCGCAAAATCGAGGCCGACGCCCAGCGACGGCTCGAGCGCCGCCAACAGTTCGCCCGTACCGCATCCAAGTTCCAACACCCGGCTGCGCGGAGGCACGAGGTAACGGTAAACTTCCGCGAGCCGCCGATAATAGCCGGCGCTGGCCGGTTTGCGGACGTAACCGTTCCAAAACCTGATACGCTCCGCACGGTAGCGGGCGGCCGCCAGCGCTTCGCCATCCGTCGCGCACGCCGCCGCGCCGTCGCCCTCAACCACTGTGTCTTGTCCTTCCGCCTGCATACCAGCCGTGCCTGTGCGCTTCTCCAGGGCCGCCGCGACTGCGCGCGCGGGTGATGACTTGTTACGCCGACCCAGAATCACCGCTGTTCGCCGGCCTCGGCCGGCCACGCGGGTTCCCGGCCGCCCACCGCCGCCGTCGCCTACGATCGTCCGGCGGCGGCGCGGGTCCGCAACTGGCCGATCGATGCCGCTCGCCGCGCCCGTTCCGGATCGGCCGAACCCGGATCGGTGGCGAACCAGTAGAGCGAGAGATAGGCAAGCAATCCCACCGGCGAAGCTCCGACCCTCCAGACGAGAGTGTTCGGATGCAGCGCGAGTTGTTGCGAGTGCATATCGACGGCGGCGAAATATAACCATGCGGCCAGGTAACTTGCGACGCCGGCCCACAATGCGCGCCGGCTGGCCCTGCCATTGGCCGCGGCAGCGCTCAACTTCACCATCGGAATCGCCAACAGCACCAAGTAGTAAAACCACGAGGTGGGCGAGATCAGGATCGCGGCCATGATCCAGAGCGCGAACAAGCGGCCATCGGGATCCTCGTTCGACGGCCGCGCGACCGTGGCCTTGACGGTCAAGGCCAAAAGCGCCAATTCCGCCGCCCACGCCGCCGCCCTCCGGGTCCAGTCCAGTATCACTCCAAGATGAACGCCGAAGAAATACCAGAACATCCGCGACACGGACGTGCCCAGCGCGATATTGCCCGGCAGCGCCTGCGCCCATTGCCTGGTGAGATAGCCCGGCGCAAGGAGAAAGCTGAAGCTGCGGCCTACTCCCACCAACGCCAGAGTAACCAGCCCGCCGCCCGCGAGACCGGCCATCGTGTAGGCAAAGACGCGCCACCGTTTCATCAGGAGCAGGTAGCCGACCAGCAAAAACGGAAAGGCGCGCAGCAGGGTTGCGAAGGCAAGCATCAGGCCGGCCGCGGCGTCCCTCCCGCGCTCCATCCAGCGCAGCATCAGCACGAACATCAGCAGAACCAGCATTTTGTTCTGGCCCCAGGCCAGGTGTTCGATCACGGGCGGAAAGAGGATCGCTATCGCCGCGATCGCCAGCCTGGCATCGCCGCCGAGGCCCGGGGTCCAGCGAAGCAGCAGGATGAGCGCAAGCAGGAACGAGAGGGCGTTGATTGCCGTCCAGACATAAAACCCGCGCCGCGGCGCCAACAGCGTCAGCGGCACGAAACACATCACGAAGGTCGGCGGATCGGTCGCATGATTGATCTTGCCCAAGTCGAACCCGCGCGAGCGCGCGAGCGGGGTCAGGTCAGTGGTGTAGGGATTCATCCCCTCGCGCAGCGCCAGCGCCGAGCTGTAGTAGATGCTGTAATCCCATTTGCTGGCGCGGCCGGGCAGCGCGGCGATCATGATCAGCACACCAATTACGACCGCCGCCCACAATGGAACCAGCATCGCGGCGCGAAGCAACAAGCTCGGCCGCGCGCTCTCTTGGACCGAGGTTTCGGGTTCGCCGGAGCGGCTCATCCGCCAGTCTCAAGCACCCGCGCTCGCACGCGCGCGCAAAAAATGGCCCGGCCAAAAATCGCCCTGTGCTTGATGGATACGACGGCTCGGTCTCCCCTTCGCGTTGCCACACGTTCCCCCCGTACGCCAACGGCATTTCCGCGCGCATGAAGCAAGCCCGCCGACCCTATGCGGGTTGCTCGACGATCATTACGTTACGCAGACAAGAGACGCAATCAGGCACTGAAATATGGTCAAAGATGGTTTCGCGCAGCCTAGCGGCCGGCCCGCACAGCCATCCGCCGCAACTGTGCCAGCCGGGCCGCCAGCGCGGGATCGCGAATCAGGTCTTCGATCGCGAGCGGCAAGCGCCACGACCAGTTGGCAGGCCCGACGGTACCCGGAAGATTGATCCGCTCACGCCATCCGAAGAGATCCTGAATCGGGATAATCACCAATCGTGACGGCGCCGCGTACAGCGCCGCCAGGATCGCGTCGCGCACCTCGCCGAACGCGATCTCCGCGCCGCGCGCGGGCGCAGCCGCAAGCCCCAGCAGACGAAGCATCCGCGCGCGTTCGTCCGCCGGCGCCTCGTCCCACCACTGCGCAAGCGTATCGGTGTCATGCGTGCCGGTCGTGGCCAGCGAAAGCTCGGGGTAATCCGCCGGCGAGGCGAAGGCCTCCACCGCAGTGCCCTCGCCGACTTTCTCCCAGCGCATCACCTTGTAACCCGGCACTTCCAGGGCGCTCAGTGAGATCCGCACGAAGGGCGGGATCACGCCGAGGTCCTCGGCGATGACGATCGTCGCGCCCGCTTCCTCCAGTATCGCGCCCAGCACCGCTTCGCCTTGGACGCGCTGGTCCGGCTCGGCCGCCGGCGAAAAGCTGCCGTCGGCTTGAGGCGCGAGACCGAATGAAAAGGTGCGATACAGCCCAACCACATGATCGACCCGAATAAAGTCGTAAAGCGCGCATGCGTGGCGGGTTCGCTCTCTGAGCAGCGCGAACCGGTCAGCGCGAATCCGCTCCCATCGCGGCATCGGCAGGCCCCAACGCTGGCCCTGCGGGTTGAAGCCGTCGGGCGGTGCGCCCACCGTGCGCTCCAGATCGAACAGCGCCTGCCTGGCCCATACCTCTGCGCTGTCGCGTCCCGGCGAAAACGCCAGGTCGCCGCCCAGCAGCACGCCGCGCGCGCGTGCGTGAGCGCGAAGCTCGGCCCATTGGCGATGCGCGAGAAACTGCCAGTAGACGTACTTGGCGATCGGCTCCGCGAGTTCGCTCCTGGCGCGATCCAGCGCGCCCGGCTCGCGCCGGCGCAGCCCCTCTTCGGGCCACTGTTCCCACGCGGCAAAGTTGAAGCGATCCTTGAGCGCACGAAATAGCGCGTAGTCGTCGAGCCATTCGCGGTTGCGCGCGGCGAAGGCGTCCACCGCCGCGCGCTCATCGCCGTGCGCCGCGAAATGGCGGAAGGCGGCCTCCAACAATTCGAGCCGCGCGCCGCGAATCGCCGCGTGATCGCTGAGCGCCACGTGCTCCAGCGCGCGGCGCACGCGCGCGGCCGCCTCCGGCGCGACGCCGGCGATCCCGTCGAGTCCGATATAGATCGGATCGATCGCAAACAGGCTGAGCGCGCTGTAGGGACTGGCCTCGCCGGGGCCGGTCTCGTCGAGCGGCAGAAGCAGGATGCCGCGATGGCCCATCGCGGCCGCAAGGTCGGCCATCGCATGGAGCGACGCGATGTCGCCGATCCCCGCGTCGGCGCGCGTGCGAATCGAAAACAGCGGCACCATCACGCCGGCGATGCGCGGAATCACAGGCCGCGGGTTCATGGCTGCCGGACAACGGCTGGTGGAATTGCGGCTTCCCGCTCTCGCACAGTACCCGTGCTCCGATTCTTCGCAGCCGCAGCCGGGCTTAGAGCTGCACCGTCGCGTCGAGCCGATGGATGCGGTCGTTGCCGATCGACGCCTTTTCGTCCTTTACCAGTTCCTCGCCAACCGGCGAGCGATAGGCCGCGCGCCAGGCCTCGACGCTGTCGAACACCAGCATCGCGGCCCGCAAGCGATCGGGCTTGAGGCCGCGATCGACCAGGCGGCCGATTACGTAGCAGCGCAGCCCCGGCAGCCGGCGCGCCACGCCGGTATGGTAGCCGAGGTAGCGGCGCTCGGCGGCGGCCAGCTCCTCGCCGGGGCGCAGCTTCAGATCGAACTCCGCCGCGAACACGAAGCAGGGTTGGCCGATACGGCGGGGCTCGAACGGGACAATCATCTCGCCGTCCATCGCCATCAGGCGCACGTCGGCAAAATGTTCAGCGCCGTGAGTGCGCATCTTCGCCCCGGCCGGGGATTGCAGCGCGGCAACCGAGGCCTCTGCGCTATCGAAGCCGAAAAACGCCGCGCGATAGTGCGCCGGCCGCGTCCCCCTTGCGCCCTGGTACACGCCGGTCAGGTAGACGCGCAGGCCGGGCAACGCCCGCGCGAGCGCGACGTGATCAACCAGATAGGCTTTATCCTCGGCTTCGAGCGCGGCGCCCTGCTGGTAATTGAAGCTGCTGAAGTTGAACCGCATCGCACAAACCTCCACGCGGGCGAGATCTTTCAGCGCGTATAGATGCCCTCCACAGCCGCGGCGTCCGCAAGCTTCCACTCCCGATCCAGCAACTCCGGGATCCGAATTCGCCGCCAGCTCCGCTCGCTTGCCATCCGCCTGCCGCTTCGCTTCTCCTGCAAGGCCGCGCGCGCCGCTGTCGTCAACCGCAACCCCGGAAACCGCCGCCTCCTCCGCCTGCCCTGTTCCACGTATAGCTTTTGATCAAATCCTCCGCCCCAACGCAAGATATCCCGTGATCCTTACGCGTCGGTCGAAGCACTCGCAAAAGCTTGCGGACAAACCCGGCGAAAGACAATTTCGGCGAAGAGTACGCATTACTATGATCACGAAAGTGAGTGTTGGATCAATGTTGGAAGGGGTCAAAAACACTTTTCCGCACCCTTGTATGTAGCGGAAGTAGTAGAACCATCAACGGACGAGGCGCGGCAGGCCGGTGCACCCGTGGGGAAAACACCCCGTGTAGCAGCGAAGGTCGCCGCGTCTTCACGGCGCTCAAGCCCGAACGGTTGTAAGGGAAGAAAATCCCGGATTGCAAGGCTGGGCAAGCAGCGCAATCAGGTGCGGTGATGGCGGATGCA
>JAKAVN010000180.1 GCA_021827495.1 Deltaproteobacteria bacterium
TGTAGCTGAACATCGAAGACTGCCGCCGGTCCGTCCCGCGCATTCCCGCATCCTCCTCACGCCACGGATGACCACTATCCTACTACATAATCGACTGAGAAACGATCATTTTTCCGCAACCTGCTAGTGCCGAAATGTTGCGTTGCAGAACTTGTTGCGCCGGTTCATTCTCCGCGATCATCTGATTTAGGCTATTCTGAGAATGGGCTGTAGTGCGCTCGAACTCTGCCAGCAACTCGTCCATTTCAAACAGCTCTTGGGGCAATAAGGCTCTGTCGGCCCTTTCCCTCGTCTGTCTATAAATCGAATTTCTCTCGATGTATTTCTTCAAGAGATTTCCGTATAGATCTGCAAGGTTTTCAGACTCTGGCAAGAAAACTCCATGCTGTCCCTCGCTTGCGCTCAAGGCGCAAAAACGCAAAGCGTTAATAAACGCGAGGGATTGCGATTGGGGATCTGGCGAGCGGTCAGCCTCTGGCAAGGCGTGACCGCTCATTTACTTTTACGCGATACGGCTTTCCTCTGTTTCAATTCAGGACGTTCAATCAGCGGAGCCATAAGCTTTTTCAGCTTACCGATGTCGGCGTGTCGGAGTTCTTCGCGTAGCTTTTCGTCTGCTTGCCGCGTTTTTTCTGTGATTGCCACGCTTGAACTTTAGCGCGGCGACGGTCTCGGGGCTAGTCACTGACGCCTTGGACTAAATCTGCAAACATCTCCGAGTTCTTCCGGTTGTTGAAACGCCAGCTAAATTCGTTCAGATAAAGCGGAAGATAATTCTTGCTGACGTGGTGATAGGTTCCGACCACGCCACGCTTGATCAGGCTCCAGAACGATTCGATGTTGTTCGTGTGAATCTCGCCGCGCACGTACTCGCCCGCGCTATGTTTGACGGCTTCATGGCGCATCCGTCGGTCAACGTAGCGATATTCTTCCTTCTCATCGGTCGCGAGCAGGGTAACCTTGCTGTCCACAGTGTTGCGAACGAAGCCGCCCAAGGTATCGGCTCCCATTCCGCCAGTGACTTTGCAGACTACGTTGCCTTTGCGAGCGATAGCACCGACCACGCCGACTTTGCCGTATCCGACCGCATCGCCTAGTGCCTGCGGGCCTTTGGCTTTGCGCACCTGGGCGCTTTTCTTGTTGAAGTGACGATTGCGATCCTTTCCGCCAATATAGGTTTCGTCTACTTCGACCGTGCCAGTCAGGGGAAACGCATCGCCTCTCATAGCCGCACGCCAGCGCATCACCATGTACCAGCTTGTGTGATAGGCGTGCGTCGATTCCTCACCGAAAATCATCCGATGAACCTGTAGCGCGCTGATTCCTTTCTTGCTGGTCAGAACCAGATACGCGACTTTGAACCAAAGCTTGAGCGAGATTTTCGTGTTCTCGAAGATCGTTCGCGTGAGCACGCTGAAGCGATAGCCCTTGCGGCCGCCGCAATCAAGGTTGCAACACGTCCAATGGAAGGGACGGGCCTTGAGCGCGTAAACCTTTTCCGTCCGCTTGCATCGAGGGCAGCGAACGTCATCGGGCCAGCGCATCGCAACCAGAAAGTTTTTGCAGGCTGTCTCGTCGGGAAACTCTTTGTCGAAAGCGTCGATGGTCTGCATGGTCTTAGAGATTAGCGCGATTTGCGCTGACTGTCAACTTCCGCCTAATCGCCCTCTAAGTTGACATAATGTTTCTTATGCGAAGCATAACTCAGTGCGGAAAAAGGCCGGGAGTGTAGCGCGCCTGGGGCGGCGCGCGCGCGGCGGTTCTTCCCTGCAAGCTCTGGCGGCGGCGGCGCGCCGGCTGGCGCGCGCGCGTGCACGTCTCTATGATTGAGAGCCGTTATGACCTTAATGCTTCAATTGCGATCGAAACCGGACCCGGACCGCTCGCCTTGCCGCATCCGCCGCGGCGCCCGCCTCGTCGGCGCGATGGTTTTTTGCGCGGCGCTGCTGGCGCTGGGTGCGTCCGCCGGCGCGGCGTCCGCCGCCTCGGCGAGCGATTCTCTCGCGAAGCCTGGCGTGGCCGACCAGGGCGGCGTGCAGCTCCAGGTCTTCCTCCAGCGGCGCTTCCGGCTGCCCAGCGCCTCCGACGTCGAAGTCGGGCCGCTCCGGGCCGCGCCGATCCCAGGACTGTCGGTCAGGACCGTCAAGATGCATAACGACGCCGGCCAGGCGGCTACCTTCGTGGTCTACACCGACGCCGCGGGGAAGACCGCGATCCTGAGCGACGTCGAGGCCGGACCCGCCACGCCCGGCCCGCTGCACGGCCTGTGGAGCCGCCCGCTGCGCGCGGCCAACCAGGCGCCGGGCTCCCCGGCCAAGTCGGTTCTGATCACCGATTCACCGGGCAAGGCGATCGTCGGCACCATGCTCGATCTCAGCAAGGACCCATGGGGACGCATCAGCGTGGCCAAGCTGCATCTCGGCGACCGCGCCACGCTCGGGCCCGACGATGCGCCGGTGACGATCATCGAGTTCGGCGACCTCGAATGCCCGTTCTGCGCGCGCGCCTTCAGCGAGATCGAGACGGTGGTCAACACGACCTACAAGGGCAAGGTGCGGCTCATCTTCAAGAACTTTCCGCTCAACATCCATCCGTGGGCGATGCAGGCCGCGATCGCGGCCGAGTGCGTGCGGCGCCAGAATCCCAAGGCCTTCTGGTCTTTCGCCAACGACATCTACCGCGACCAGGGCGCGATCAACCCGCAGAACCTGCGCGGCCACGTCAACGCCTATGTCGGGCAGCTTGGCCTCGACCAGCAGGCGCTCAACGCCTGTATCATGGCGCCGGCGGCCGAAGCGCAGGTCGCGCAGGACCGCGACGACGGCATCGCGATCGCCGTCAACTCCACGCCGACCTTCCTGGTCGACGGGATCGAGTTGGTGGGGCTGCCCTCGGACAAGACCTTCAAGTATGTGGTCAGCTCCGAGCTGAAGCAGCGTCAGGCAAGCCGCTAGCGGCCGCGGTCCGCGGCGTCGGCGCCGTGTGCTTCGTTTGTGTGGGGGCGGGTCGTGGATGGCCGACGCGCGAGCGCACGCGCCCGGGGCGGGCTAGCTCTTCGGGGCGCTTGGGGGCTTGATGAGCTTGACGGCCGGCGCCTGCGGCGAAGGCGCGGAGGCAACCCCGAGTTGCGCCAGCGTTTCCATCACGCCCGTGCGCTCGGGGGCATACGGATGCCGGGCCAGGAAATCATTGTAGGCTGCGATCGCCGCGGCGCGTTTGCCCTGCTTGCGCAGCATCCGCGCCATCCCCAGCTCCGCCCTCGCCTGCTCTGGCCCTTCGACTTTCGCGGCCTGGCGGTACGCCTCTTCCGCCTGCTTGTAGTCACCCATCTCCTCGTCGGTGACTGCGAGATTGTTGAGCGCCGAGCCGCGGAAGATCGAGGTGTTGTCTTCGGCCAGGTAGCGCAGCAGCGCGCCGCGCGCCTTGGCGGGCTCTTTTTGCGCCAGGTAGGCGCTGGCCAGGTACAGATTCGCCAGCCGGCCGACCGCGCGATGCGGCTCGGCGGCGGCGAGGCTCGCCAGATCCTTCTCGGCCGCGCCGTAGTTGCGGCCCTCGAGCTCGCTCAGCGCCTGGTCGAAGCGTACGGCGGCGGCCCGGCCGCGGCGGGCCTCGTAGTAGAAGAGGCCAAGTACGATCGCGGTTAGCACGGCGAGCGCGGCGGCGCCGAGCAGGACCTCGGTCAGGTGGAACTCGAAAAAGGCGCCGGCGGTTTCAAAGATGCTTTGAAACTCGTCGGGCTGCTTGAGTTCTCTGCGGCTTATCTTGTGGCGGGTCGCCAATTGGGTCTGCGGTCGCGCCCGGTGCGGCGCGCGGGAGGCCTCGCAAAACAATTACATTTTGTACTTGAAGTCGTCGGGCGACATCCGCTCGAGAATCTCGGACCACTTGTCGCGTGAGACGCTGGCCAGGTTCTGATCGGCGCCGTTGGGCGGCTCGGCGGCCTGCTCGTGCAGCTCGCTCGACAGCTCGAGCACTTTCTTGGCCACGTAGATCGGCGACTTGGTGCGCAGCGCGACCGCGATCGCGTCGGAGGGGCGCGAATCGATCTCGAGGTCGCGGCCCTCGCGCGTGCGCAGCAGGATGCGCGCGAAGTAGGTGTTCTCGCGCAGCTCCGTGACCTCGACCGCTTCGACCGTTGCGCCCACGTCGCCGAGCAAGTTGCGGATGAGGTCGTGAGTCATCGGGCGCTGCGGGCGGATGCCTTCGAGCTCGGTCGCCATCGAGGCCGCCTCCAGCGGCCCGATCCAGATCGGCAAATTGAGCTTGTTGTCGGGATCCTTGAGCACGACGATGGGCATCTTGGTGGTCGGATCGAGAGTCAATCCGCCCACTATCATCAGGATGAAGTCTTCTCTGCGCGCAGCCATGATCAGTATCTTCGCCCTGCCGCCCCGTTTCCCAGCGATGATCCCGGCCGCGCCTTGGCGGTGGCCCAGATTAGCGCCGGCGCGCCGCATCAGGCGCTCGCGCGGGCGATCGTCGCATCGTAAAATAATTTTGGACCAAACCCGTGCGGCGGTCAACCTGACTTGCCGCCACAGCGCGCCAAGCGCCGCGCTCAGCGCGTAACAAGATGGTCCACGACGCGGTAAAGCTGGTTGAGATTGCGGCACTCCTCGACCAAATCGCAGTGCGGCGCGTAGCGTTCCATCTCGCTGTCGCCGAAGCCCCAGGTGTTGCGGCTCTCAGGGTTGAGCCAGATGATGCGGCGGGCGCGCTGCTGGATTTCGCGCAGGCACCAGTCGTGCGGCAGATTATAATTGTTGCGCGCGTCGCCCAGCACGATCACCGTGGTGCGCTTGTTGACCGCTCCGAGATGGTCGCCCACGAAGCTGCGGAAGGCGTGGCCGAAATCGGAGTGCGCGTAGACGTTGACGAGGTCGCCCTTGAGCGCAATGTCGAGCGCTTCCTTGATGTCGTTGGAGCGGAAGTGCTCGGTGACCTCGCCGATGTCGGAGACGAAGACAAAGCTGCGCACGCGCGAGTAGAGGTCTTGCAGCGAGTAGACAAACTGCAGCATGAAGCGTGAGGCGTTGCGCACCGAGTCCGAGACGTCGCACAGGATGACCACCTGCGGCTTCTCGCGCCGGCGCTTCTCGAAGCGCAGCTTGAACGGCACCCCGCCGTACTCCAGGTTCTGGCGCAGGGTGCGCTTGATATCGAAGCGGCCCTTCTTGGCATGCTTGCGGCGCACCGCCAGGGCGTTCTTGAGCCGCTGCGCCAGGCGCGCCACCGCCTCCTTCATGCGGTCCAGCTCTTCGTCGCTCAAGTAGTAGAAGCTCTTGTCGGAGAGCTGGTTGAGCCGCTGTTGCTCGCGCGCCCGCAGATCGCGCTTCTCGCGCTCCATCCGCACGTAGCGCCGGATGATGTCCTCGAGCGCCTTGAGCCGGCGGTCGAGGTATTTCTCGAGCTGGGCCTTGAGCGCCGAGCCGTAGTCGAGCTTCTGGATCTGCTCGCGCAGCTCGCGGATCTCCTGCTCCAGCTTGTCCAGGCCCAGCGCGCGCGCGAGCGCGCGGGCGAAGTAGTTCTCCTCGATCGTGCGCTCGACGCCCTGCAGCCGCACCGCCCGCGCCGCCTCGCGCAGGCGCTTCTCGAGCTGGCCCGAGCGGTCCTGCAACAGCTCGCGCGCCAGCTCCGAGAGCTTGCCGCCCTGCTGCTTGAGCATCTGCTCGACCTGGTCGAGGAACTTCTGGAACTCCTGGTCCGACATCGAGAGCGCGTCCTGCACGGCTTGCCCGGCCTGTTTGATGATCTCGCCCAGGCCCGAGAAATAAACGTCGAACAGCTCTTCGAAGACCGGCAGCTCGCTCGCCCGCTTGATCATCGTCGCGCGCAGCGCCGTGCGGAATGCGTCGCGCTCGCCCAGCCCGGTCATCCCCGCGGCGGCGAGCGCGTCGAGCGTCTCGGCCAGCGAGACGCGCACGCCGTTTTGCCGCAGCAGGTTGACGAATTCGACCAGCTTGTCTTCCATGTTATTCCACGCGGCGGGCGGGCCGCCTTGCGCGCCGCTAGTTGAGCAGGTCCTTGTCGCTGGCCGGCCCGGCCGGCCCCGCGGCCCCGCCGCGCCGCGCCCGCGCCCGGCGCACGTACTCCTTGAGCTCCTCCTGCGCCTTGCGCACGTCGCCCTCGTATTTAACGATCGTGTCGAGCGTCTCGTTGACCAGCGCCTGGTCGAGATTCTGCACGTTGAGCAGGGTCAGCGCCTTGACCCAATCGATGGTCTCGC
>JAKAVN010000020.1 GCA_021827495.1 Deltaproteobacteria bacterium
CGGACCTTCTCAGCCAGAGGGTCCTTGGCTTGCTCGATCTGGTTGCGGAACACGATATTGACCGCGCCGTCGGGACCCATCACCGCGATCTCGGCGGTCGGATAGGCAAAGTTGAAATCGCCGCGGATGTGCTTGGAGGACATCACGTCATAAGCGCCGCCATAGGCCTTGCGCGTGATCACCGTGACCTTGGGCACCGTGGCTTCGCAGTAGGCGTAGAGCAGCTTGGCGCCGTGGCGGATGATGCCGCCGAACTCCTGCGTGGTGCCGGGCAGGAAGCCCGGAACGTCGACGAAGGTCACCAGCGGGATGTTGAAGGCGTCGCAAAAGCGCACGAAGCGCGCGGCCTTGACCGAGGCGTCGATGTCGAGGCATCCGGCGAGGTAGGCGGGCTGATTGGCGACCACGCCCACCGAAGCACCGCCCAGGCGCGCGAAACCGATCACGATGTTCTGGGCGAAATCCTTTTGCAGTTCCAGCAGCCGGCCGCCGTCGACCACGCGACCGATTATGCCGCGGATGTCGTAGGGCTTGTTCGGATTCTCGGGGACGATCGAATCGAGCGCCTCGTCGCGCCGATCCGGCGGGTCGGCGCTGGCGGCGAATGGCGCGTCGTCGGCGTTGTTGAGCGGCATGTAGGCGAGCAGGTCGCGCACCGCCAGCAACGCGCTCTGGTCGTCGGCCGCCTCGAGGTGGCATACGCCGGAGCGCATCGAATGCGTGTCGGCACCGCCCAGGTCCTGCATCGAGACTTCCTCGTGGGTGGTCGCCTTGATGACGTCGGGACCGGTGATGAACATGTACGAGGTGTCGCGCACCATCACCACGAAGTCGGTCATCGCCGGCGAGTACACCGCGCCGCCGGCGCAGGGTCCCATGATGCAGGAAATCTGCGGCACCACGCCCGAGGCCATCACGTTGCGCAGGAAAATGTCGGCGTAGCCGGCCAGCGACACCACGCCCTCCTGGATCCGCGCGCCACCCGAGTCGTTGAGCCCGATCACCGGGCAGCCGGTCTTCATCGCCAGGTCCATCACCTTGCAGACCTTCTCGGCGAACGCGCCCGAGAGGCTGCCGCCAAAAACGGTGAAGTCCTGGGAAAAGACGCAGACTTGGCGCCCTTCGACGGCGCCATAGCCGGTGACCACGCCGTCGCCTGGGATGCGCCGCTCGCCCATCCCGAAGTCGTCGCAGCGATGGGTCTTGAACTTATCGAGCTCGACGAAGGAGCCGCGGTCGAGCAGAAATTCGACGCGCTCGCGCGCGGTGAGACGGCCCGCCTCGCGCTGGCGGCGCTGCCGATCCTCGCCGCCGCCCAGCTCCGCCTGGCGCGAAAGCTCGCGCATCCGTTCGATGTTTTCCTTGACGCTCATCGCTAAATCCCGCGCAATCGAGCATGATATGGTGCGTTGGCCGCGGCGCGCAAGTGGATTTGGCCGCGCCGCTTCAACCCCGGCCGGTCGCCCGCGCGGCGGTGCGGGCGCCGTCTTTGCGGCTCTCGCGGGCGCATACCATAATGAGGCAACTTCGGACGGAGAAAGGGCGGGCGCAGCCGTGATTGACGACACGATGGCGGAGCGGATGGTGGCGTGCGGATGGATCGCGGCGAGCGCTGCGGGCGTGTTCATGATCGCCCTCGCATTCATGGTCGGAGCCGGCCAGGTGATGTGGGTATATCTCGCCGGAGCTGCCATCCTGTTTGCGTTAGCTTACGGAATTTACCGGCGCAGCCGGGCCTGCGCGGTGCTCGTGCTGCTCAACCACTTCCTGGGAGTCGTAGGGCTATTTGCTCGCGTGCGCGACGTACCGCCAACCGACATAATGGTTACGCTCGCGCTCGCCGCGCTGTACGTGCTCGGCGTGATTGGCACGTTTGTGCACCATGCGCATCGCCGCCCGGCGGCGGCCTAGCCCGCACCGTTCATTCGCTCGCGCGCGGCGCGAAGCCGACAAAGCTCATCCGGTCCCCCGCGCGCACGCCGTGGCGCGCGCAGAATCCGCCGTTGACCTCGAGCACGTACAGCGCCGGTGCGTCGGGGCCGACCGGGCGTTCCGAGTAGGGCTCGGCGTTGGCCACGATGCCCACAACGATGCCCGACGGGCCGGCGAAGATCATGTCGAGCGGAATCTCAGTGTTCTTCATCCAGAAGGTCAGCCGCGACGGCGCCGGAAAAACGAACAGCATCCCGGCGTTCGCGTCCAGGTGATTGCGGTACATCAGGCCGAGTTCGCGCCTGGCCGGCGTCAGCGCCAGCTCGACGCGCACCGCGGCACGCCGCGCCCCGTCGGGCGCGCTCAGCAAGACGCTGGAATCGTGCGCGCATCCGGCGATCACCGC
Organism: Deltaproteobacteria bacterium; assembly: GCA_021827495.1. Taxonomy (GTDB): domain Bacteria; phylum Desulfobacterota; class Binatia; order Binatales; family Binataceae; genus JAKAVN01. The sequence goes on from JAKAVN010000020.1 coordinate 2,339, forward strand.
CGCCAGCGCGAGCAGGATGAGGCGGCGCGCCAGCGCCGCGACTGGAGTGGTCCGTTGCCAGCGCTCAGCTATCGCGATCAAACATTCGCCGTCCGCGGTGCGTACTGGGGGGTCCGCAGCCTACGCGACTTCGAGCGGCAGCGAGGCCAGCCCACGCAGGAAGAACGATCCCTTGTATTTGAGCGGCGCCTCGGGCGTGGCGGGCCGGATTCGCTTGAAGCGCTCGAACAGCGAGCCGATCGCGATCGCCCCTTCCATCCGGGCCAGCGGCGCGCCGATACAGAAGTGAATCCCCTCGCCGAATGCCAGATGGTCGTTCGGTGTGCGCGCGATGTCGAACGTCTCGGGTTCGCGGAACTGGGCGGGGTCACGGTTGGCCGCCGCCAGCAGCACGAAAATGAGCGAGCCGGCCGTCACCATCGTGCCCGCGATCTCGGTGTCCTGCCGGATGTGGCGCATCGTCGCCTGCACCGGCCCATCGTAGCGCAACATCTCTTCGATCGCCGACGGCATCAGCTCGGGTGAGCGGCCGAGCCGCCCGAGTTCGTCCGGATGGCGCGTAAGCGCCAGCATCCCGTTGCCGATGAGATTGGTGGTGGTCTCGTTGCCGGCCAGCAGCAGGATGACGACGAAGGCGATCAACTCGGCTTCGCTTAGCACTTCGTCCGAGCCCTCGTGCGCCGCGACCAGCACGCTTACGAGGTCGTCGCCGGGATGGCGCCGGCGCTTTTCGATCTCCGCGACGAAGTATTCGCGCAGCGCCGTGAAGGCGTCGCGCACGGTTTGCGGCAGCGGCATCCCGGGCGGCGTGTTGTCCGCCTCGATCACGGTGTCGGACCACTGCTTGAACATCGGGTAATGCTCGTGCGGTACGCCGAGCATGTGCGAGATGACCATCACGGGCAGCGGATTGGCGAGGTCCGCCATCACGTCGAGCCCGCCCCGGCCGGCCGCCCGCTCGAGCAGCGAGTTGGTGAATTCGCGGATTTTGGGTTCGAGCTCGCGGATGCGCCGCGGCGTAAACGCGCGGCTCACCAGCCGGCGCAGCCTGGTATGGACCGGCGGATCGGAAAACACCACGCGCGGCGCGTCGCCGAAGACGGAGATGCGCTCCTCGAGAAACGGCAAGCGCGGCGGCACGCTCGAGAAATGTTCATGGTCGCGCAGCACGGCGGCGCAATCGGCGTAGCGCGCCACCAGCGCCATCGGTACGAAGACGTTGAGCAGCCGCGGCGGCCCCGCCATCAGCGGCTTGTAATACGGGTAGGGATTGGCGCGAAACGCCTCGTCCCACGGATTGAAAAAGATCCGCTCGGCCTCGCTCATACGCCGGCACAGCCTCCGCGCCCGCTGCGGGCGCAGCCGCCATTGTAGCGTGGCGCGCTGCGCCTGAGACAGCGATCCGCTCGAGGCGTTCTCAGCGGCCGGCGAAGCGCGGCGGGCGCTTTTCCAGGAAGGCGCACACGCCCTCGCGGTAATCGTCACTATCGAAGCAGCGCGTGATCATCTCGGCGATCGCCTTGAGGTCGCGCTCGGCGCCGTCCTTGAGCCCCTCGCGAATCGCGGCCTTCGCCGCCGCCATCGTCAGCGGCGCGTTCGACGCCATCCGGGCCGCGTACTGGCGGACGTAATCCTCCAGTTCGGCGGGCTCGACCAGCTTGTTGAGCAGGCCCATCGCGTAGGCCTCTTCGGCGTCGAAGATGCGCGCCGACATCAGGATGTCGCGCGCGTTGGCCGCGCCGCATACCTGCACCAGCGACATCGCGCCTTCCAGCGGGTACGCCAGCCCCAGCCGCGCCGCCGGCACTCCCAAGCGCGTGCCGCGCGCCCCGATGCGGATGTCGCAGGCGAGCGCGACCTGCAATCCACCGCCGATGCAGATGCCGGCGATCATCGCGATGACCGGCTTGGGACAGTTGGTGAGCGCGCTGGTCGCGTTGCCCGGCGCCTCACGATAGATGCGCGCTTGCTCGGCGTTGGCGCGCAGGCTGGGGAACTCCGAAATGTCGGCGCCGGAGATGAAGGCTTCCGGCGTGGCGCCGCGCATGATGATCACGCGCACGTCGGGGTCGCCGCCGAGCTCGGCGATGCCCTTGACAATGAGCTGCCAGGTGCGCAGGTTGAGCGCGTTACGCACCTGCGGGCGGTTGAGGATAAGCCATCCGAGCGGCGGCTCGCGGCGCACCAGCAGCGGCTCGGGCTCTCCGGCGTTGGTCTTTACCTGCTCGCTCATTATCTTCCCACCTGCTTCGGCCACCTTCTTCAGAGAGCGCCGCCCCCGCTCCAGTGTCCTGAGTTTGAAGTCACCATAATTCAGCTTTCCTTTGTAGCCCAGCTTGCGCGTTGAGGTAAACCGCGCGTTAGCGCGGCTTGTTCGCTGCGCGCAACAGGATTAAGTAGAAGGATCATGAATATCGGCAAATATGGAGTGTGGTTCTTCTACGACGGGATGACCGCGGCCGAGAGCGCGGAGTTCGCGCGCAAGGTCGAAAAGCACGGCTACGGAGCGCTGTGGATTCCCGAGGCGGTCGGGCGCGAGCCGTTCGCGCATGCGGCCTATCTGGCGGCGCGCACGGAGCGACTGTGCTTCGCCACCGGCATCGCCAACATCTACGCGCGCGATCCGCTGACCATGGCGGCGGCCTCCAAGACCGTCGCCGAACTTTCGGGCGGCCGCTTCCTGCTCGGGATCGGCGTCAGCCACAAGCCGCTGGTGGCCAACCTGCGCGGCCATAGCTACGAGAAGCCCTACAGCTACATGCGCGAGTACCTGCCCAAGATGAAGAGCGCGCTTTACAAAGCGCCCGAACCCAAGGAACGGGTCCCGGTGGTGCTTGCGGCGCTGCATCCCAAGATGCTCGCGCTGTGCGCCGCGGAAGCTGACGGCACGCATACCTACTTCGTGCCGCCCGAGCATACCGCCAAGGCGCGCGCCGCGGTCGGCCCCAAGGCGCTGATCTGCGTCGAGCAGGCGGTGGTTCTCGAGACTGACGCGGCCAAGGCGCGTGCGACCGCGCGCGAGTACATGAAAACCTACGCGCCGCGCCTGCCCAACTACACCAACGCGCTGAAGGCGCTGGGCTGGGCGGACAAGGAATTCGAAAATGGATGCAGTGACCGGCTGGTCGACGCCATCGTCGCTTGGGGCACCGAGACCCAGATTCGCGACCGCGTCGAGGCCCAACTGAAGGCCGGCGCCAGCCACGTATGCATCCAGCCGCTCAATACCGCGAACGCGCTGATACCCGACGAGCGCGCGCTGCAGGCGCTGGCCCCGCGATAGGGGCGATGCGCGCGCGCAGGAGCAGGCGCAGCGCCGCCGCCGCGGCGCTGGCGCTCGCGGCGTTGATGGCGGGCGGATGCGGGCCGTCGGCCGAGGAGAGCGCGGCGCGGGCCCAGGCCGCCGCCGCGCAGGCCCAGCAAGCGGCGGCGCGCGCACAGGATACGGCGGCGCTGGCGCGTGAGCAGGCGCTCGACGCGCAGCGCCGCGCCGACAAGGCCGCCAGCGACTTCGAGGCTGCGGCGGCCGAGTTCAACGACGTTGCCAGCAAGCTCGAGCAGCGCCAGCGCGAGCAACAGGAGCGGGGCCACGATCAATAAAAGTGGCGCGCCGGGAGCGCTTAGCCGGCGACGGCTTGCCACGGCTGGTGCGGTCTGAGATAAGCGGAGAGGGCCGCAAAAGGACGGGGGCGAATAATGAAGCTGTACAATATGAATCTCTCGAATTTTGCCACCAAGTCGCGGATCGCGATCTATGACAAGGGCCTCAATATCGAGATCGCCGCGATCCCCGGCAACAACCTCAAGTCACCCGAATACCTCAAGCTCAATCCACTCGGCAAAACCCCGGCGCTCGACGCTGACGGCATGATCATCGCCGAATCCGAGATCATCAACGAATACCTGGAAGACAAATTTCCCAGCCCGCCGCTGCTGCCCAAGACGGCCGAGGGACGCGCGCGGGTGCGCTCCTTCACGCGTTTTCACGACCTCTACCTCGAACCGCCGCTGCGTGCGCTGTTCGGCCAGCTCAACCCCAAGAGCCGCGACGAAAAGGCCGTCAACGAACGGCTGACCGAGTTCAACCAGCGCCTGGACCAGCTCGAGGCCATGCTCTCGCCCAACGGGTTCGCGGCCGGCGCCGAGTTCACCCTGGCCGACTGCGCGCTCGCGCCGACGATGTTCTTTGCGACCAACATGCTGCCGGGCTTCGGGGCCAAGCCGGCGCTGGAGGGGCGTCCCAAGCTGGAGGCGTGGTGGGCGCACGTGCAGACGCGTCTGTCGGTGAAGAAGGCGCTGGCCGAGATGGGCGAGGGGCTGGCGGCCATGATGAAGCGCTAGCGCGGGCGCGCTGGTGTGAGATTTCCAGGGGAGGGGCCGCGGCAGCTATGCGCTGCCGCGGCCCCTCTGCGTTTGCGGCGGCGGCGCGCCCTTCGGGGCGCGGCAATCGCCACCCAAAGGGCGCTCCCACGCGCCCTCCGGCCTCGCGCCGCGCTGGCGTCGTGTCTCGCAAATATCTGGAGCGAAGGAGAAGACCTTGAACTGGCGAAACGCCGCGCTCCCTGAGCAGGATGGAACCACGCCTGATAGCGAGGTTGAGCAGTTTCTCAACACCCTGCTAAGGGACCCAGGCCGCGGATTATTCGCCCGGCTTGTCCGCGCCGGCCTGCTCGAACATCGACTGCTGTTCCGGCGCCTCGGCGGCGCCCTCGACTTCGCCGGGACTGAACAGTCCGCGCCGCTCGGCGTACGGTTTGAACTTGGCGTAGAGCTCGGCGAGCTTGGCCTGGTAGTACTCGACGTTTTCGTCGGGGTTGGCCGGGTCGTACTCGGCCACCCGCCGCGCCGCCGCGTTGACCTTCACCCTGGCCCCGCGTCCCGCGACGTAGTAGGAAATCTGGTCGCCGCTTAAGTACGGGCGTCCGGCCTTGAGCGCCAATTCGTAGGCGGCCGAGACGTTGCGCCGCTTGCCGCCGACCTTGTCGCGGTAGACCTCGGGCGAGTCCTGCAGCGTCTCGGTCTTCATCAGTTCGCGGATGCCGCAGGCGTGGCGCGCCAGGCGCCCGCGCCAGTCCTCATAGAGCGCCGGGATTTCATCGGCGCGGTTCTCCAGCATCAGGCGGAACATCTCCTCCATGAAGCGGCGCTGAAAACGCTCGAGCCCGCGCGAGCGCAGTCCCGAGCCGCGAATCGTCATCTCGCCCGGCTCCCCGAGCAGCACGTAGTTCTTCATCTTGTAGCTGAACATCGCCGGGTAGCGCCCGTCGATCTCCAGCCGTACGCCCTCGGGCATCGCCGCGCCGATCCGCTCGACCAAGCGCTGCGCGGCGGGCTCGTCGTCGATGCCGGGCGGCGCGACGAAGTAGATGCCGTCGGTGTCGACCTCGATGACCTGCGCGCCAGAGTCCTCCAGCGCGGCGACGGCGGCCTGGATGAGCTCGCGCCCGCGCCGCGTCACGGCGTTGGCCTGGGCGAAATCGTTGAAATGGCCGAGCGCGAAGCCGAGGTAGCCGTAGAACGAGTTGATGAGGATTTTGAAGGTCTGCTGGAGCGCCTCGAGGTTGCGCCGCGCGCCGCCGTCGAGTTCGCGCACTGCCGCCTTGGCCTGGACGCGGAAGCTGCGGAGATCGCCCAGCGTTCTCAGGAACACGCCGAGCCGGTCGCCCGCCGGCGCGTGTCCGTAATGCAGCATCAGCGACGGATACAGCGAAGTCACGTCGCAATGCAGCACGCGGCGTGCAACGCCGCAGCGGCGGACCTCGGTGTAGCCGCCCATTACCTCGCTGGGCTCCTGCGGGGCGGGAATCGAATGGCGCTCGGCCAGGTAGGCGCGCATCATCAGCGCGTCGATCCGGGTCGCGTTGCCGCGCAGCACCACGTTCTGGTAGGAGTACGGAAAAATTTGCGCCTGCACGAAATAGCTCGGCGCGAGCAAGCCCGCCAGCGCGGCGGTCTCGCGCACGTCGTCCATCGCGTAGGCGAAGAGCTCCTCGGGGCGATGGTCGAAATAGTCGCTGACCCGCGCGGCGTCGATATAGACGCGGCCGGCGGCGGCCACGCGAAAATGCTGCGCCAGCTCCTTGAGCCCGAAGCCCTCGAGCTCGCGGCTGGCGATATCGTAGTGGTGGGCCAGGATCCAGGTGTCGATGATGCTGCGGCCGCGGATGTCGTAGCGGCGATACGCGATCGCGCGCTCGGCGATTTGCAGGCGCGAGGCGCGCGCGCTCATCTCGCTGCGGTCGCGGCCGAGCGCGAGTTTGACCCGATGGCGCCGGGCGCGCGCTTCGAGATACTCGAGGTCGAAGCGGAACAGGTTGTGGCCTTCGATCACGTCGGGGTCGCGCTCGGCGACAATCCGCACCAGCTCCTCGAGCAGCGCGCGCTCGTCCAGCTCATCGCCGCGCAGCACGCGCTCGTAGCCGGCCGAATCGCTGAGCGCGATCGCGATCACGCGGTCGCCCTCGCGCGCCGCGGTCGGGAACTCGAAGCCGGGACTGATGTAGGTCTCAATATCGAGTTGCATGCGGCGCAGGTCGCCGAACTCCATCCCGATGAAAAACGTCGCGCCGTTCAGGATGAGGTACTGCTCGACCGGATCGGTGAGCACCAGGTAAGGGGCGTCGGAAACGCCGGGCGGCCTGCCGGTTAGCTTGCGCAGATGGCGCCGCGCGGCTTCCAGCGCGTCGGTGCGATCGAAGGTCGCCAGCCAGCGCAGGCGGAAGTTGCCCTTAAGCGGCTCGACCTTGTACGGCGTGCCCAGCCCGTTGAGCATCCCGGGCTCCGCCAGCAGCGCGAAGAGCTTGAGCGGACGGCGCTCGCGCGTGAGCATGGCGCCATCGCGGCGGAAGATTTCCACCTCGCCCGGCGCGACGACCTCGACCGCTACAATCCCGGGCTCGGCCGGGTCACCAAAGAGCAGCCGGTTGTCGTAGAACTGCCGGCAGATCTCCTGGTAAATGCTCATCGCGGCTTCCGAAAAGGAATTGTGGATCGCGCGCGGTGCGCATCACAACCGTATCGCACGAGCGCAGGCGCCTCGTACGGCGGCGTGTCCTAGAGCGCGCCGAGCCATCGCAGGCCCACGATGAAGGCCGCGTAGCCTGCGCCGCCCAGCATCAGGGTCGGCGTGCCCAACTCGCCATCGCGCAGGTTGGCGTAGAGCAGGGCGGCCGAAAGGATGGCGACCGCGCCGCCCAGCAGCTCGGGATGGCTCAGATGCCAGGGGGTGAAGGCCAGACCCAAGGCGACCGGAATGCAGCTCTGAAAAACCATCGCGCCCGTGATGTTGGCCAGCGCGAGGTTGTCCTTGCCCTGGCGAATCCAGACCACGGCGTTGTATTTCTCGGGCAATTCCGTGGCGAGCGGGCTCAGGATAAGCGAGAGCACGCCCGGGTTCAGGTTGGCGTGCCGCGAGACAAACACAATCTGCTGGACGAATTCGTATGCGCCAAGCAGGATCGCGATGACGCCGATCAGGACCTGGAGGGCCGTGGCCAGCGCACGCGGGTCAGCAGGGTTGCCCCCGAGCAGCAGTTCCACGTAGAGCCCGTGCTCGATGGTGGTTTCGGCGTCGCGCTTGAGTTTCAGGATTACCAAGGCATAGCCCGCGTACACGGCCAGGAGCGCGGCCCCGAGGACGTAACGCGCCAGCGCCGGCAAAGTAGCCATGCCGAGCAGGAGCGCCGCGACGAATACCGGCAAGAAGAAGCCGAGGTCGCGCCGGGCGTCGGTGCGGGGGACGCGCAATGCCACGCGCAGGCGCCGGCTGCGGAAGCCGAGCGCTGCCACCCCCATCACGAACAGCGCGATGGTCGAAAGCATCAGCGGCGCGCCGATTATCGCGCCCACGCCGACCTCGCTATGAACGTCCGTCCGGCCGCCGCTCATCACCAGCGCGACGGCGGGAATCAGCGTCTCGGGCAGGGCCGTGCCGACTGCGGCGAGCAGGCTGCCGACCGCGGCCTCGGAGAGGCTCAGATGGTGACCGGCCCACTCGACGCCGTTGGTGAATATCTCCGAGCCGGCCAGGATGACGACGAAACTGGCGAGCAGAATTGCGATATGAGTTGGCAAAGGACGCTACCTCAGGCTGCATAGCCGGAGCGGCGCCGCCATACGCAACCGCAGGCAGCCCACCAGCGTATGAACTTTGCAGGAAGGCATCAAGGCAGGCAACGGCGCGCCGGCCCGTTCGCGGTGCGAGAACGGGGTGCGAAAAGGCCGAATCGTTGCTAAATTAGAAATGGTGGGGTGGGCAGGGCTAGCCCCGAGAGCTGGGCAGAAGGCGCATAAGATCAACTTTGACTTGCCTGTCAGCCGTCCATATAATGGAACGCTTTGCTAGAGTCGGTTTCTCTTGTTCAGTTTGATAGTCCTAAAGTGGCGTGTAGCGGATATTTGCGGCGCGTCTGCCCGCGTGCCGACTCGTGTATGGACCGATCCGCCGCGGACGGCCAAGACGAACGCGTAAGAGCATGAAGCAAAAGTACGAAGGCAAGGATCTCCAGGGCCTGGTCGACCTCGGCCGCGAGCAGGGTTACTTGACGTTCGAGCAGGTCAACGATTTCCTGCCCCACGACGTCGCCTCGCCTACCGACCTGCGCGCCGCGCTGGAGAGCTTCGAGGACATGGATATCAAAGTCCTCGAGGAAGTTCCGGCCGAGGGCGCCGAGGCCGAAGTCGAGGCCGAGCCCGAGAAAGAGGCCGAAGAAGAGGCGACCGACGCGGCGGGCGATTCATCCGACCCGGTGCGGCTCTACCTCAAGGAGATGGGCAACTTTCAGCTCCTATCGCGCGAGCAGGAGGTCGAGATCGCCAAGCGGATCGAGGCCGGCGAACAGGAGGTCGAAGAAGAGGTTCTTAAGTCGCCGGTCACGCTGGATTTTCTGATCGACTTGGGCGAGCGGATCGAAGCCGGCGAGGCCGACCTGCGCGACATCTTCGAGGAGAGCGAAGAGCCCGCCGACCCCGACGAGGAGCGCGGACCCGAAGCCAACGAGAAGCTGCTCAAGAAGCTGCACGACTCCACGCGCAAGTTGAAGGACCTGCGCGCCAACCTCGAAGAGCTGGAAGAGGAACTGCGCGAACGGCGCGGGCCGCGGCGCAAACCCAAGCTGGAGCGCCGCTACGTGCGGCTGCGCGAGCGGGTCAAGGCCGCCTTCGTTACGATGGGGCTGTCGCGGCACGTGCGCGAGGCCGTCATCTCTGAAATGCGCCATCAACTCGACCAGTTCCTCCAGGCCCGTCAGATCGTTCAGCACTACGAGGAGGCGACCGGCCGCTCCAAGAGCCAGATGCTCAAGGAAGCGGCCGGGGCTGAGGACCGCCGCCACGTGCTCAAGGTCAACGGCACCCGCGAGAACCTGCTCGACATCGCCGCCCGCATCCGCGAGGCGCAGCGCACCATGAAGGCGGTCGAACGCCGGGTCAAGGCGAGCGGCGAGGAGTTCAGCCGCTCGATCGAGATTATCGCCGCCGGCCAGCACAAGAGCCGGCGCGCCAAGAAGGAACTGACCGAGGCCAACCTGCGCTTGGTCGTCAGCCTGGCCAAGCGCTACACCAACCGCGGGCTGGGCTTCCTCGACCTCATCCAGGAAGGCAACATCGGGCTGATGCGCGCGGTCGACAAGTTCGAGTACCAGCGCGGCTACAAGTTTTCGACTTACGCGACGTGGTGGATCCGGCAGTCGATGTCGCGCGCGATCGCCGACCAGGGCCGCACCATCCGCATCCCGGTGCACATGGTCGAGACCATCAACAAGCTGCTGCGGGTCACGCGCCTGCTGGTCCAGCGGCTGGGCCGGGAGCCGAGCCCCGAAGAGATCGGCGAGCAGATGGAGATGCCGCTGGACAAGGTCCAGAAGGTACTCAAGATTGTCAAGGAGCCGATCTCGCTGGAGACCCCGATCGGCGACGAGGAAGAGAGTTCGCTCGGCGACTTCGTCGAGGACGAGCTGGCGCCCTCGCCGGTGGAGGCCGCGATCCAGGGCAACCTGGGCGACCAGACGCGCAAGGTGCTGGCGACGCTGACGCCGCGCGAGGAGCAGATCCTGCGCATGCGCTTCGGCATCGGGCAGAAAACCGACTACACGCTGGAAGAAGTCGGCAAGCAGTTTGCAGTGACGCGCGAACGGATTCGGCAGATCGAGGCCAAGGCGCTACGCAAGCTGCGCCAGACCGGACGCTCGCGCAACCTCGAAGGTTTTATGGAGCGCGAGTAGCCGCCGCGCGCGCCGCGCAGGCCGCGCCGGCAACTCTGGCGGGTGGGATCGCAGCTTTAGTGTGATCCTCCACGCCCCCCAGTCTCCTTCACTGCGGTTTCGTTGGTCGGCGGAATGCTGAGGACGGCACATAGTGTCAGTCGCTCCCTCCGGTCTCATCGCTTTTCATACACTTCAAGGTTTTCTCCCTTCCAAACGACATGATACTTGGCGAGCACCTGCTTGAACTGTGGCAGGTCAGGAAGAAGCCCATCGTGCAACGTTCTGATCAGCACTACGACGGTCGAGGAGTGCGACATTTGCGCCAACTTTCTCGCGATGTCGGATTTGGTGGCTTCGCCCCTAATCAGATAGAGCGAAACGGGAGGCTGGAATCCGGAAAACAACAACTCCACACAACCCACCTCCTCTAGCAGACTCACAGTCGCAGGACTCTTTGAACGTCCTTCCCTCACGATCTCGATTACACGTTCCCATTCGAACCGCTCGGACTTTGATGCCCACAATCCGGCAGTTGCCGGGCTTGGCGATGTAACTCTCCACAATGCGTTAAACACAACAAGCTCACTTGCCTGGCCTACCAAAGCGATCAAAGCCAATGCGCATACGCCGTCGCGGTAGATCGATGTCCAAGTACTGGAGACTGCAATACCGATGCAAAGCATATAGGAGTAATACCACCAGGAAAATCTGTTGCCGAAAAAGAGACTGATGAATGCCAAATGAAGAACAGCACAGCAAAGTACGATCTCGTACTTGGCACTTCCGCCGATCAATGCTCTCCGCGCATCTATGGCGCCGCAAATCAGCAGCCAGAGCGTCCCGGCGATCCAAAAGCCAGCCGGTGTATCAGCGTAATAGCTGAAATGAGGACTGGTTGGATACCAGAAGCCGCGCCCGGCGCGACAAAAGCCGAAATTCTGAGCACTGTAAGTGCTCAGTCCCGTCAGAGGAAAAACCGCCCTAACCAGACTGGGAAAACCGTAGACAAATCCCAGGATCGCGACCAGCACCGTCCCCGTCAGTAGCGCAGGCAGAAGGGCTTTTGACATTCGTCGGAGGTTGAGATGCCGCTCTTGGTTGAGCCGCCATAGCAAGAGCAGCAGTAGCAGGAACCCATAAACATACGACATGCTCGGTCTTACGAACAAGCCCGCAGTCGCGAGCGCGAGCGAACGGGAATGTCTTTGTGCCGCCTGTTCGGCGAGCGCGTTACTTAGTAATGCAGCTTCAAGCGCGTGGGCGAGGTTCGGTGGATTGAACGGGATGGCCAATGGAAGGGCGATAACCAAGAAGGCGACGCCGGTGATCCCTAATTCGAGATTGAGCGCAATCCTGGCCAAAGCCCAGGCCGCCGCCAGAGTGCACAGAAAGACCAGCAGGACACAGGCGTGGGGTGTCGCCCCAGATAGCGAGAACCATATACGTCCCAACAACAATGGCAGCAGCCCATAGTGATAGGCGAAGTCGATATTGGCACGGTAGCCATGGGCAGTCAGATATTGTGCGGTCAGGTTTGCTCCTTGGTCAGAAAAAGCCCACGCCATGAAGTTCAGATTGGAAGGCAGAGCAAAAATGCCAAGAATGAGAGCCTCGAATGCGAATAAGATAGGTAGTGATATAGAGCGCTTTACCATAGACTAATAAGTGAGGGCGGGTGTGTGGATTGATAGCATAAGTTCTGTCTCCATAGACAACGGAGCCGAACTTTCCATGCCGGTTCCAGCGAGGGCGGGCACAAGGGTCCTGAGGAGCGGAGCGGCCCCCAAAGAATGCCGCAATCAGCACGATAAGGATCGCTCCAACCAGTGCAGCGAAGGCGAACACGCTAAGCAGGCCGCACCGATCGATTTGCGGCCTCAGCGCGGGCGCCGCTGCGCGGGCGTCGAGCAGAATCAGCAGCAGCAAGACCAACGGGGGCGGCGCCAAAGGCGCGGCCCGTTCCGCTCGATGCTTTTGTCCGCGGTAAGGACGACTCTCCCCAAGGTCGTTAGTGGGTGCAAGCCGTGCGTTCAGCGTGGCTTGCGCCCCCCGTATACCGTGAAGGTTATGCCGTCGAGAGGCTCATTCAGGACCACCTCGCGCTCGTCCAACAGGCTGCGGAAGTGCGGGAAAAAAGCCAACGCCGCACTGTAATCGCTGGCGGTCACGGCAAAGATCATCGGGGAATGTTCGAGACGCCAATTTGTGCGTACGATCTCGGATTCGAGGCTTTCCTTGGGAACGAGATAGGCGCCCGCCGGCCGCTCGAACTGGGCAAATAGTACCGCCGTGCAGCCTTGGAAATTTACCACCGCCGCATTGTGGCCCGAAGTCGTCGCGAGTACCCGCTGCCACGCATCGCGCTCGGCAACGGGCGCCCATAGTCCCGCCGTCTGCGGACTCGGCGCGGTCGTGCGCCACGCGGACGCCGCTCCTTCGATATGGGCGAGATGGCCGCTCAACGCGAGCAGCGCCAGCATGGATGCAATCCGTGCCGCCGCGCCACTCCAGATGCTGGTCGCGGCCGCCCCCATCACCAGCACATACGAATAGTACTCCCAGGAAGTCGGCCCTCCGAAGAAGGTGGTGATGAAAACGACGTGGAGCACCGCGCAGGTGAACACGAACTCTTCGCCCGCGCCGGGAGCGCGGCCGGTGTGGTATGCGCGCAACAGTCCCCATGCCGCGCGTATCCCTGCCGCAACGAGCCATAGACTCGCGGCAATCCAGAATCCGGCCACCGTGAGGAGGTAGAAGCCGATCCCTTCGTCTGGCCGGTACCACAAGTCTCTCCCTCCCGTGAGGAAGGAGCCGTACCCCGTAGAGCGATAGAAGGCCCTGCCCGAGCTGGGCAGCAGAGTTGCGAAGAGCGGGCGAATTCCATAGGCAGCTCCGAGCAGCGCAATCAGGATCACGCCGGTCACCGCGGCCGGCGCAAGCGACCCGGCAATCCGGCGCCAACGGGTCCCCGATTCGGCCTCGGGGCCCCTGCGCCACGTGTTGCATAAGATGAGCACCAACAGAACAAGGCCATACACATAGCCCATGCTCGGCTTGACCAAACATGCGGCGGTCACGAGCGCGAGCGCGCTCGCGCGCCGACCGGCGGCCTGCTCGGCCAACGCGTTGCAGAGTACCGACGCCTCCAGGGCGTAAACGAATGACTGGTAGGAGGGGAGAATCGCGAACGGGAGGGCGACCACCAGCAGGACGATGCCGATCATACCCAGTCGCATCACACTTGCGAACCGCGCCAAACCCCATGCACCGAGGAAAGCACACGCGAGCATCGCCAGCTCGCCGACCTGCGGCGTCAGTCCGAAGACGCGAAACCAGGCTTGCGCCACCAGGATCGTCAACAGGCCATAGGGGTAGCCGAAGTCGACCGCGGGACGGCCGCCGTGTGCGGCGAGGTAGCACACGGTAAGAAAGCTTCCGCGATCGCCGAATGCGTAGGCGTTGAAGTTCAAGTCGAGCGGCAGCCGGATGATCGCGAACAGGATCGTCTCGGCGCTGAAAAGAAGCCACAGCTTGAGCGCATTGCGGCGTGGCGCCTGAGCCCAGAGCGCGGCGGCGAACAGGGAATTACTGCCCGACACTTGGATAGTCCCGCTGGCCGCGCTAGCCAATCGTCCCGGCCTCGCGCAGGCGGCTCAGCTCCTCGTTGCTGAAGCCGCGCGCCGTCAGGACCTCGGCGGTATGCTCGCCGAGCAGCGGCGGCCGCGTGACGTGGCCCGGCGTCCTGGAGAGCTTCACGCCGAGGCCGGTCGTCATGATCTCGCCGCGCAGGGGATGGGGCAGGTGCAGCAACATCTCGCGCGCGGCTATTTGCGGATGGTTGAACATCTCCTCGATGGTCAGGATCGGACCGGAGGGGATGCCGGCGCGGTTGAGCGTATCGATCCAGTACTCGGCGCTATGGGATGCGAGCGCGCCATTGAGCTCCGCGGTCAGCGCCGCGCGATGCTTTATCCGATGGCCGAGCGAAGAAAAGCGCTGGTCGTCCTTGAGTTCGGGCCGTCCGATAACCTCGGCCAGCGTCCGCCACATCGTCTCGTTGCCGCAGGCGATATTGAACGGCCGGTCGCAAGCCGCGTGCACGCCGTGCGGCGCCGCGAGCGGATGATGGTTGCCGGCCGGTCCCGGCGTGCGTCCGGTGTCGAAGTAGATCCCCGCCGACCAACTGAGCACGCTGACGATCGCTTCAAGGAGTGAGGTCTCGACCCGCTGGCCACGGCCGCTGCGATGGCGCGCCCGGAGCGTCAGCAGGATACCTTGCGCGGCGAAAATCCCGCCCAGCAGGTCGCAAATCGCGATCCCGGCCCGCATCGGACCGCTCTCCCCAGTCCCCGTCACGCTCATCAACCCCGAAAAGCCTTGCGCGATCTGGTCGAACCCCGGCGTACCGCGCATCGGACCGCTGGCGCCGAAGCCGGAGAGCGAGCAGGCGATGATGCGCGGGTTGCGCGCGGCGAGCGTCTCGTAGCCAAAGCCCATCGCCTCCATCACGCCGGAGCGAAAGTTGTCGATCACCACGTCGGCCTGGTCGGCGAGCCGCAGCAGCACGCCGCGTCCGGCCGGTTGCTTGAGGTCGATTTGCACGCTCTTCTTGGAGCGGTTGCTGCTCATAAAAAAGTAGCTGTCCTTGCCGGTGTAGCCACCCATCTCGGCGCGCGCGCCGCTGACCGGCTCAACCTTAAGGATCTCGGCCCCGTAGTCGCCCAGAATTTGCGTGCAAAACGGCCCCGCCAGGTAACGGGTCAGATCGATGACCGTGATTCCGGCAAGCGGGGGAACATCTGACATCACCCTTGGCACCTCCTCGCGACAATCGCCCTCGACAGCGCCCGGCGGCCGTCGCCCACCACGATGACCATATATCGGATGCACCGTGGCGGCGAAAAGAGCGCACATTGTCCGATGCGGCACCTAAATCGCCCGTAATTACGCGAAACTGGGACAAGCGAAAAGCGTCTTGATATTATACGGGGGAACGTTTCCTGACGACCCAGACTAATTCGGCACCGGGCGATTTATGGCCTTTCCGATAGCGAAGACCACGCGCAGCCTGATCGCGATAGTCACGCTCGGCGCGATCCTGGCCTACTACCTGCTGCGCGGCGGCGGCGGCGAAACGCATTACGTCACCGCGCCGGTGACGCACGGCCCAATCCTGCGCACCGTCAGCGCGACCGGCACCGTCAACCCGGTCATCACCGTACAGGTCGGCAGCTATGTTTCGGGTCCGATCCAGGCGCTCTATGCCGACTTCAACTCGCCGGTCAAAGCCGGCCAGCCAATCGCCAAGATCGATCCGCGGCCGTTCCAGGTGAAGGTCGATGAGGCGCACGCGCTGGTTGCCAACGCGCAGGCGCAACTCAACAAGGACGAGGCCGACCTCGCCTACAAGCAGCTCACCTGGCAGCGCAACGCAAAGCTTGCCGCGGAGAGCGTCGTGTCGCAGGACGTCGCCGATAGCGCCAAGAGCGCCTGGAAACAGGCCGAGGCGCAGGTTGCGCTCGACCAAGCCAGCATCGCCAACCAGCAGGCGACGTTGCAGGAGGCCGCAGTCAACCTCAACTACACCAATATTGTTTCGCCGGTCGACGGCACGATCGTCTCGCGCAACGTCGACGTCGGCCAGACCGTGGCCGCCAGCTTCCAGACGCCGACCCTGTTCCTGATCGCCAAGGACCTGACCAAGATGCAGGTCGACACCAACGTCAGCGAGTCCGACGTCGGCAACGTGGCGATGGGCCAGAGCGCCGAATTCAAGGGCGACGCCTTCTCTGACCGCACCTTCGCCGGCGTCGTCCGCCAGGTACGCCAGGCGCCGATCACGGTGCAGAACGTGGTGACCTACGACGTGGTGGTCGCCGTCTCCAACCCCGAGTTGCTGTTGAAACCCGGAATGACCGCCAACGTCACCATCGTCACCGCCAAGCGCGACGACGTGATGCGGGTGCCGCTCGACGCCCTGCGCTTCTCGCCGTCCGGCCTGGCCGGCGCAAACCTCGCCACCGCCGATCATGCGTCTGCCGATCATACCCCCGCCGATCAGGTTGTGGCGGCGGACAACGCGCCCACCGCGCCCGGGCAGGCGGCCGCGAACACGGCGCAGGTGTGGAAGATGGACGGTGGCCGGCTGGTCCCGGTCGCCATCCGCACGGGGCTGGATGACGGCCTCAACGTCGAGGTGCTTAGCGGGGACCTCCATCCCGGCGACCTGGTCGTCACCGCCGAGATCACCACGGCGGCGCCGCAGGCGCGGGCGACGGCGCTGCGCTTCCAGCATTAGCGCGCGAGCGCCGCGATGGCCAAAGTCATCGAAATTGCAGGGGTCACCAAGACGTACCAACTGGGTGACGTCGAGGTGCGCGCGCTGCGCGGCGTCGACCTCGGGATCGAGCACGGCGAGTTCGTCGCGATCATGGGTGCTTCCGGCTCGGGCAAGTCCACGTTGATGAACATCATTGGATGCCTGGATCGGCCGACCAGCGGGCGTTATCTGCTCGAGGGCGTTGACGTCGCCTCGCTCAAGGAGGACGCGCTGGCGGCGGTCCGCAGCCGGCGAATCGGATTCATTTTTCAAACCTTTAACTTGCTCTCGCGGACCTCGGCGCTCGAGAACGTCGAACTGCCGCTGTTTTACTCGGACTGGACCCACCAGGGTGCGGAACGCGCGGCGCAACTGCTCCTGATGGTCGGGCTCAAGGGGCGCGAGCGGAACCATCCCAACCAGCTCTCCGGCGGCCAACAGCAACGCGTCGAGATCGCCCGCGCGCTCATCAACGAGCCCGCGATTCTGCTGGCCGACGAGCCGACCGGCAATCTCGACTCCACGAACTCAGCCGAGATCATGGAGATCATCGCGCGGCTCAATCACCAGCACGGGATTACGGTGATCGTGGTGACGCACGATCCCGACGTTGCCGCTTATGCCGATCGCGTGGTGACCTTTCGTGACGGCGCAATTATCTCCGATGTCCGCAACCGCGCCGCCGCGCCGCCAGCCGCGGAAGCGGTTGCGGCGGCGGCGGTGGGCAATGAGCGGCCAGCCGGCGAAGCGGCGCCGGCGACGCAGGGCAACAAGGCGTGGATTTTCGGCGCGATGGCGCTGAGCGCGGCGGCGCGGGCGCTCAGGCGCAACAAGGCGCGCGCGGCGCTCACCATGCTTGGCATTTTCATCGGCGTCGCCGCGGTGATCGCGATGGTCGCGGTGGGTGATGGCGCGCGCTACTCGGTGCAGCAGCAGATCCAAAGCCTCGGCACCAACCTGCTGGTCGTGCTCCCGGGCGCGACCACCTCCAACGGCGTACGCGCCGGCTTCGGCAGCACCTCGACCCTTACCACCGCCGACGCCGATGCGATCGGGAAAGATGCGCGCGCGGTTGGCGCGGTGAGTTATATCGATCGCCAGGTCGCGCAGGTCGTCTACGGCAACCAAAACTGGAGCACCAGCATCAACGGCACGACGCCCAGCTATTTCACGATCCGCGACTGGCCGGTGGTGGCCGGGCGCAGCTTTACCGAAGAGGAGGAGCGCGGCGCCGCACCCGTGTGCCTGCTGGGCCAGACGGTGATGAACAATCTTTACGGCCAGAACGAAAACCCGGTTGGCACTACGGTCAGGGTCAAGGATTTTCCGCTGCGCGTGATTGGGGTGCTCGCGGTGAAGGGCCAATCCAACTACGGCCAGGACCAGGATGACGTCGTCCTGATGCCGTTTAGTACGGCTGAGCGCAAAGTACTGGGCACCTCGCAGGTCAGCGCGAGCGTGCCATCGAGCTCAACTGGATCGACCAATCCCGTCTTGAATCCCTATATCGGCATCCCGAGCACGACCGCCTCGAGCCCGATGTATGAGTCGAGCTCCGCAATTATCAGCCCGTTCGGAAGCCCACCCAAGATTTCCGGCGTGGTCAACCTGATCTTCGTCCAAGCGCGCTCTGCCCAGGAGGTTGGCGCGGCGCGGACGCAGGTCCAGCAGGTGCTGCACCGGCGCCATCATATCGGGCCCGGGCAGGATGACGACTTCACCGTGCGCAGCCTGAGCGACATCGCGCAGGCCTCCGAGAGCGCCAGCCAGGTGATGACCCTGTTGCTCGCGGCGGTCGCCTCGATTTCGCTGCTGGTGGGCGGTATCGGCATCATGAATATCATGCTGGTCTCGGCCACCGAGCGCACGCGTGAGATTGGGATTCGGATGGCGGTCGGGGCGCGCCGCCTGCATATTCTGCTGCAGTTCTTGATCGAAGCCGCGCTGCTCAGCGTGATGGGCGGGCTGGCCGGCGCGGCGCTCGGCATAATCGCATCGAAGGTGCTCTCGGCGCTGGCGCAATGGCCCACGCTGATTTCGCCCACGGCGGTGGTCGGCGGATTCGCCTTCGCCGCCGCGGTCGGTGTGTTCTTCGGATGGTATCCGGCGCGCAAAGCCTCGATGCTCGATCCGATCGAAGCGCTGCGCTACGAGTGACCTCCGCGCCGCGCGGGGGTTAGCCTCGCGGCAGCTCTCGATCCACGGCGGGCGCTATCGTGGCGGCGCCGCCGCGCAATCTCCGATCGCGAAAAACCGATCGCCGCCAACCGATCGCGCCGCGCCGCCGCGGCTAGCCGGCTATTCCACCGTCACCGACTTGGCCAGGTTGCGCGGCTGGTCGACGTCGGTGCCGCGGTAGACCGCGATATGGTAGGCGAGCAGTTGCAGCGGCACCGTGGTCAGCACCGGCATCAGCATCCGATGCGTCGTGGGAACCTCGATGACCTCCCACGCGACTTCTTCGAGTTCGGGCGTGGGATGGTCGGTCACGGCGATGATGCGGCCGTTGCGCGATTCGACCTCGCGCAGGTTCGACAGCGTCTTCTCGTAGACGTTGTCGCGCGGGATGATCACCACCACCGGCATCTCCTCGTCGATGAGCGCGATCGGCCCGTGCTTCATCTCTCCCGCCGAATAGCCTTCGGCGTGGATGTAGGAAATTTCCTTGAGTTTGAGCGCGCCCTCCAGCGCGACCGGGTAGTTGATGCCGCGGCCGAGATACAGGAAGTCGCGCGCCTTGCCGTACTTGCGCGCGATCCGTTCGATCTGGCGCTCACGCTTTTCCAGGACTTCCTTGATTTGCGCCGGGATCGCGAAGGCCGGCTGGAGCATCGCGTTGACCTCGCGCTCGCTGAGCCTGCCCAGGCGCGCGGCGAGATGGATCGCGAACAGGTAGAAGGCCTCGATCTGGGTGAGGAAGCACTTGGTGGTGGTGACGCTGATCTCGGGGCCGCAGCGGGTGTAGAGCTGGGCGTCGGCCTTGCGCGCAATCGACGAATCCACCGTGTTGGTGATGGCGAGCAGATGGCATCCGCGCCGGCCCCCCTCCTCGAGCGCGGCCAGCGTGTCGGCGGTCTCGCCCGACTGCGACACCGCGATCATCGTGGTGCGCGCGTCGATCGGCGGCTGGCGGTAGCGGAACTCGGCCGAGTAGTCGACCTCGGCCGGCACCCCGCACAGCTCCTCGAGCATGAACTTGCCGATGAGCGACGCGATCCATGAGGCGCCCGCGCTGATCATCACGATTCGTCCGATCGCCTGCGGCCCGGCGGCCGGCAACAGCTCGCCCTCGAAGCGCACCGCGTTGGAGCCGGCCGCCGCGCGTCCGCTGAGCGTGTCGATCCAGGCCTGCGGCTGCTCGGCGATCTCCTTGCGCAGGTAGTGCTGGAAACCGCCCTTGGTGGCGGCCACCGCGTCCCATTCGATGAGGCGCGGCGCGCGCTCGACCGGCGCGCCGTCGAAGGTCATCAGGCGCACGCCGTGCGCGGTGAGCTCGGCCAATTCGCCGTCCTCGAGCACGATCGTGCGGCGGGTATGGCCGAGGATGGCCGGAATGTCGGAGGCGACGAAGTTTTCGCCCTCGCCCAGCCCGAGCACCAGCGGCGTCGCGGTCTTGGCGGCGACCAGCTTGTCGGGTTCGGTCTCGCAAAGCACCACGATCGAGAACGAGCCGCGCAATTCGAGCACCGTCTGGCGCACCGCCTCGGTCAGTCCCACGCCCGCGCGCACCCGCTCCTCGATGAGGTGCGAGATGAGCTCGGTGTCGGTCTCGGAGCGCAGCTTATGGCCGCGCGCGGTCAGCGCGGCGCGCAACTCGACGTAGTTCTCGACGATCCCGTTGTGAATCACGGCGACCGGGCCGGCCTGGTGCGGATGGGCGTTGCCCTCCGAAGGGCGGCCGTGCGTCGCCCATCGCGTATGGCCGATTCCGATCGATCCCTTAAGCGGCGCGGCGTCGAGCGCGCGGCGCAGGTTCTCCAGCTTGCCGGCCGCGCGCCGGATTTCCATCCCGGCGCCGTTGGCGATCGTCGCCACGCCGGCCGAGTCGTAGCCGCGGTACTCCAGGCGCGCGAGCCCGCCGAGCAGAATCGGCACTGCTTCGGACGGGCCGACGTATCCAATGATTCCGCACATCGAAGTTCAACCTCTCCCGGCCTACGCTCAAGTTTGCCGGTCCGGGCGGCCCCGCGCCAGCGCGGCCCGCCAGCGCGGCCCGCCAGCGCGCCTAAGGATCGGCCCTCGCGGCGCTACTCGGAGCCGTCCGCCTCGGTCCGGCCGCCGTGGCGGCGGCGCCATTCGGCGGTCCATCCGGGCTTGATCTTCTGCGGATGATGCGAGACGCAGAGCGCGCCGCCGGGGACTTCGCGCAAGATCGTGGTGCCCGAGGCGACGTAGACGTCGTCACCGACCTTGACCGGCGCGACCAGCTGCGTGTCGCATCCGATCATGCAGCGGCTGCCGATCTGCGTGAGATGCTTGTCGTAGCCGTCGTAGTTGACGGTGATCACGCCGCATCCGATGTTGGTCTCGCGGCCGATCACGGTGTCGCCGAGGTAGCTCAGATGGCTCGCCTTGGTGCCGCGGCCGAGCCGCGCCTGCTTGGTCTCGACGAAATTGCCGACGCGGTTATGGCCTTCGAGCTCGGTGCCGGTGCGCAGATTGGCGAAGGGGCCGATTTCGCAATGCGGCCCGATGCGGCATTCTTCGGCGCGCACGCCGATCTTCAGATGGCATCCGTCGCCGATCTCGACGTCGCGCAGGTACGCCGTGCCCTCGATGCGCACGCCTTCGCCCACCTTGCTGCGGCCGAGTATCTGCACGTTAGGGCCAACCACCGAGTCGCGCCCGATTTCGACCCGCTCGCCGATATACGCGGTCGCCAGGTCGACGATCGTCACCCCCGCCTCCATCAACCTGCGGTTAACCGCCGCTCTGATCTCGGCTTCCATCGCTGCCAGCTCCTTGAGTGAATTTATCCCGGCGAACTGAGATGCGTCGGGCGCGCGCCATGCCCATACGGCCAGGCCGTGGCGCCGCGCGATCGCGACCAGGTCGGTAAGGTAATACTCGCCCGGCGCATTGTCGGGGCGCAGTTCCGCAAGCGCCGCGCGCAATACGGCCGCCCGCGCGAGATAGACCCCGGTGTTGATCTCGCCGAGCGCAAGCTCGGCGGGCGACGCGTCGCGCGCTTCCACGATCGCCACCACCGCGCCCGCGCGGTCGCGGAGCACGCGCCCGTAGCCGCCGGCGTCGTCCAGCATCGCGCTGATGAACGATAGGTCGGCGCGGGCGCGGCGATGCCCGGCGATGAACGTTTCGAGAGCCGCCGGCTGGATCATTGGCAGGTCGCCGCAAAGGATCAGCACGTCGCCCGCGAAGCCGGGCGCGAACGCCTCCAGGCCGCAGCGCGCCGCGTCGCCCGTGCCGCGCTGCGTGGGCTGGCGCGCGACCTCGACGCGCCCGCCCGGCGCGAACCGCCGCGCGGCGGCCGCGACCTCGTCGCCCTGATGGCCGGCCACCACGACCAGCGGCGCGGGCGCAAGCGGCGCCAGCGCGCGCAGCACGCGCGCGATCATCGGCTCGCCGCCAAGCTCGTGCAGCACCTTGGCGCGCGCCGAGCGCATCCGCGTGCCGCGCCCGGCGGCAAGGACGATCGCTCCGACTGCGGGTTCCATCAAATTCGATCCTGCCGGGAGCGATTTTTCCGGGAACGGTCTTGCCGAAAACGATCTTTCCGGGAGCGATCCTGGCGCGGCGCGCCCGTGGCGCGGCGCGCCCGTGGCGCGCGGCCAATGATTAGCGTCCGGCGCCGGTTTCATGGCTTCTTCTTAAACAACGCGTCGAGCCGCTCGCGTGCGGCGCGCTCCGGCGGCGGCCGGGATGCCGCGGCGCCCGTCGCGGCGCTGGGCGCGAAGTATTCGCAGAAATTCAAGCGTTCCTTGTCCACCACTCGTTCCGCCATCGTCTCGCGGCACTGATTGTTGTAAGCGGGGTCGTAAAGCGCGCAGTTGCGGCACACGTGCAGCGGCCGATCGCATTGCGGGCAATGCGCGTGGAACCCGATCCGCTCGATGGTCTCGGCCCGATGCCCGCACTTCCAGCAATTCATCGCAGGCTGTGCGCTCCCTTGGGCTCGCGCCGCGGGCGAATATCACACCGGCAGGCTCGCGGCCCCGATCCAGCCGCGGCCAGCGCGCGCACCGGCCGCGATGCTTTTGCACCCCACGTCCGCTTGATAGCATAGCCTTCGGATTGGACCCGAGTCGATGCAGGTGGAAATAGAGGCGTTCGCGGCGGCGTTGGGCAAAGCCTCGCGCGCGGCTGACAACACGGTTTTGGGCTATCGGCGGGACTTGTGTGATTTTCGCCGTTTTTTGCCCGAGCGGAAGGCCGCGCTCGACCCGAGCGGCGCGGAAGTCGACCAGCAGGCGATCACCGCCGACCATATCCGCAGCTATCTGGCCGAGGCGATGAAGCGGCTTAGCCGCGCCACCGTCCAGCGCCGGCTGTTCGCGATCAAGGCGTTCTTTCACTGGCGCGAAACGATGGCCGGCGCGGCGAGCCCGGCGCGCGCATTGCGCTCGCCGCGCACGCAGCGCCGCCTGCCCACGATCCTGCCCGAGGGCGACGTGCGCCGGCTGATCGAGGCGGATAGCGGCGGCGGCCCGGCGCCTTTGCGTGACCGCGCGATCCTCGAGACGCTCTATTCCTCGGGTCTGCGCGTGAGCGAGTTGGTCGGGCTCAACTGGCGCGACGTTGACGACGAGGTCGGGATGGTGCTGGTGCGCTCGGGCAAGGGCAACAAAGATCGCATGGTGCCGATCGGAGAGCCGGCGCTCGACGCGCTCAAGGCCTGGCGGCGCGCGATGCCCAGGGGCTGGGAGTTCGACGGCCCGGTAATCACCAACCTGCGCGGCGGGCGGCTGACCACGCGCGCGGTCGAGAACATCATGGCGCGGCGGATCGTGCAGGCGGGGCTGGGATCGTCGATAACGCCGCATGGGCTGCGCCATTGCTTCGCCACGCATATGCTCAACGCCGGCGCCGACCTGCGATCGATCCAGGAGATGCTCGGCCATGCGAGCCTCGCCACCACGCAGCGCTACACCCACGTCAGCGTCAACCATCTCAAAGAGGTCTACCGCCGTGCCCATCCGCGCGCCTGAGTCCGACACCGCCATCCGCGGGACGACGATCCTGTGCGTGCGCCACGCGGGCCACGTGGTGGTCGCGGGCGACGGCCAGGTCAGCGTCGGCCAGACCATCATGAAGCACGGGGCGCGCAAGGTGCGCCGGCTGTACGAGGACAAGGTGCTGTCGGGCTTCGCCGGCTCGACCGCCGACGCGCTGACGCTGTTCGAGAAATTCGAGGGCAAGCTGCCGGAGTTCAACGGCAACCTGCGCCGGGCGGCGGTCGAGCTGGCCAAGGACTGGCGCACCGACCGCGTGCTGCGGCGGCTGGAGGCGATGCTGATCGTCGCCGACCGCGAAAGCTCGCTTTTGATCTCGGGGCTGGGCGACGTGATCGAGCCCGACGACGGAATCCTGGCGATCGGGTCGGGCGGCAATTACGCACTGGCGGCGGCCCGCGCGCTGGTGCGCCATGCCCCGGCGATAAGCGCGCGCGAGATCGCGGAGAGCGCGATGCGGGTGGCCGCGGAGATCTGCGTGTACACCAACGGTCGGCTTATAATTGAAGAGTTGTAGAGAGCCGGCGCCGCTGGCGCGCGCCCGCCGTGACAGGGGCGCGCGGAGAAAGCGGCGCCCCGCTTGAAGGAGCAATGGCAATCCCGTACGTGATGACTCCGCGTGAGATCGTCTCGGAGCTGGACCGCTATATCGTGGGCCAGCACGAGGCCAAGCGCGCCGTGGCGATCGCGCTGCGCAATCGCTGGCGGCGGCAAAACGTCGCGCCCGAGCTGCGCGACGAGATCGCGCCCAAGAACATCCTGATGATCGGGCCCACCGGCGTCGGCAAGACCGAGATCGCGCGCCGCCTGGCGCGCCTGGCGCAGGCCCCGTTCATCAAGGTCGAGGCCTCGCGCTACACCGAGGTCGGCTACGTCGGCCGCGATGTCGAGTCGATGATCCGCGACCTCGCCGAAATCGCGGTCAAGATGGTGCGCGAGGAGGAGCGCGCGCGGGTCGCCATCCAGGCCCGCGACGCCGCCGAGGAGCGCCTGCTCGATATCCTCTATCCACCGCCCGCCAAGGTCCGCCGCCCGGTCGGACTCGCTCCCGAGGGCGGCGCCGCCGCGGGCGATTCGCACGCCGACACCCGCGAGAAGCTGCGCAAGCTGCTGCGCCAGGGGCATCTGGACGACCGCGAGGTCGAAGTCGAAACCAGCGCGCAGGCGACGCCGATGGTCGAGGTGCTGGCGCCGCAGGGGATGGAAGAGATGGGCGTGAACATGCGCGAGCTGCTGGGCCAGTTCATGCCCAAGAAGTCCAAGCGGCAGAAGGTCAAGGTGCCGCAGGCGCTCGAGCTGCTCACGCAGGAGGAGGCCGCGCGGCTGGTCGACATGGAGAAGGTCGCCCATGAGGCCATCGAGCGCGCCGAGCAGTCGGGCATCGTCTTCATCGACGAGATCGACAAGATCGCCGGACGCGACGCCGCGCACGGCCCCGACGTCTCGCGCGAGGGCGTGCAGCGCGACCTGCTGCCGATCGTCGAGGGCTCGACCGTCAACACCAAGTACGGCGCGGTCCGCACCGACCACATCCTGTTCGTCGCGTCCGGCGCTTTCCATACTTCCAAGCCCTCCGACCTGATTCCCGAATTCCAGGGCCGCTTTCCGATTCGGGTCGAGCTGCGGGCGCTCACCCGCGAAGACTTCATCCGCATCCTGACCGAACCCGAGAACGCGCTGACCCGCCAGTACGTGGCTCTGATGGAGACCGAGAACGTGCATCTGACGTTCACCGGCGACGCGGTCGCGGCGCTGGCCGAGATCGCGGCCCAGGTCAACGCCCGCTCCGAGAACATCGGCGCGCGCCGGCTCCACACGGTGCTCGAGCGGCTGCTCGAGGAGCTTTCCTTCAGCGCGCCCGAGCTGACCGAGCGCACGGTCACGGTCGACAGCGCCTACGTTCACCAGCGGCTTGACCCGATCGTCAAAAACGAGGATCTGTCGCGCTACATTCTGTAGGATGACGGCCCGGCGGGCGCGTGCGGGATGGCGCGGGGCGGGCGGCGGCCATCCCGGCGGCGGAGAGAGACGGTGCAGGATCCAATCACAAGTGCGTCGGTACTGGTCGAGGCGCTGCCCTATATCCAGCGCTTTTGCGGCAAGACTTTCGTAATCAAGTACGGCGGCCACGCGATGGAAGCGGCGGATCTGCGCGAGAGCTTCGCCCAGGACGTGGTGCTGCTCAAGGCGGTCGGGATAAACCCGGTGGTGGTGCACGGCGGCGGCCCGCAGATCAACCAGCTCATCGAGCGGTTGGGGCTGAAATCGAGCTTCGTGCGCGGGATGCGGGTGACCGACGCGCCCACGATGGAAGCGGTCGAGATGGTGCTGCAGCGGCTCAACAAGGAGATCGCCGCGCTCATCTCACGCCACGGCGGCCGCGCGGTCGGACTCTCGGGCAAGGACGGCGAGCTGATCGTCGCGCGCAAGCTCGAACTGATGGTTGACGATCAAAGCGGCGCGCCAGCCAAGCTCGATATCGGACTGGTGGGCGAAGTCGCCGAAGTCAATCCGCAGGTCCTGCGCACGCTCGACAGCGCGGGCTTCATCCCGGTGATCGCGCCCATCGGCCATGGCCGCGACGGCCTGACTTACAACATCAACGCCGACGTCGCCGCGGGCGACCTCGCTGCCGCGCTCGGCGCCGAAAAGCTCATCCTGCTGACCGACGTCGAGGGCGTGAAGGGCAAAGACGGCAAGCTCATCCCGACGCTCACGGCCGCCGAGGCCAACCGGCTGATCGCGGCGGGCGCGATAAGTGATGGGATGATCCCCAAGGTGGAGTGCTGCATCGCGGCGCTCAAGGGCGGCGTCGGCAAGACGCACGTGCTCGACGGGCGCACGCGCCACGCGATCCTGCTCGAGATTTTCACCGAGTCGGGCGTGGGCACCCAGGTGGTGGCGGGCGGCTAGGCCGCGGCGTATAGCCAGCCGGCAGGGCGAGCATTCCGCGCCGTCCTATGGCATACAGCTTAGGCGGCCCCGCCAGGCGCCCGCGCCCGAGCGCGCGCCCGGCGCGGCCGGGCCAGCGCAGAGGGCCAGAGAGGAGCCAGATGAACAACGCCGAAATCGTTGAACTCGCCCATCAGAATCTCATCAACACCTACGGCTGCGTGCCGCTTGCCTTCGTGCGCGGCACCGGCGCCTATCTCTATGACGCTGACGGCAACCGCTACCTGGATTTCTTCTGCGGCCTCGCCGTGACTTCGCTCGGCCACGGCCATCCGCGCGTGGTGCGCGCGATCAAGGAGCAGGCCGAAAAGCTCACCCACGTCTCCAACGTCTTTCACACCGAGCCGATGGCGCGGCTGGCTGCGCGCCTATGCGGCCATTTCGGCGGCGGGCGCGTGTTCTTCGGCAACTCGGGAGCCGAAGCGAACGAGGCCGCGCTCAAGCTGGCGCGGCGCTGGGGCCACGATCGCGGCGCCGGCCGCTTCGAGGTAATCTCGACCCTCGGCTCGTTTCATGGCCGCACCTTCGGCACGCTGAGCGCGACCGGCCAGGAAAAATATCATGTCGGCTTCCAGCCGCTGCTGCCGGGTTTTCACCTGGTCCCTTACGACGACCTCGAGGCGCTGGCTAAGGCGGTCCACGACGAGACGGTCGCGATCTTGCTCGAGCCGATCCAGGGCGAGGGCGGCGTGGTCACGCCGCGCGCCGACTATCTCAAGCGCGTGCGCGATCTCTGCGATCGGCGCAAAATCCTGCTCATCCTCGACGAGGTGCAGACTGGGATGGGCCGCACGGGCAAGCTCTTCGCCTACCAGCACGCCGGGGTCAAACCCGACATCATGACGCTGGCCAAGGCGCTGGGCGGCGGATTACCGATCGGCGCGATGATCGCCAAGGCCGAAATTGCGCAGAGCCTCACGCCGGGCAGCCACGGCTCGACCTTCGGCGGCAATCCGGTCGCCTGCGCCGCCGCGCTGGGCGTGCTCGACGCGCTGGAGCAGGACGGCGCGATGGAGAACGCGGCCAGCGTCGGCGGCTACATGCTCGAACGCCTGCGCAAGTTCGCCAAGGGATGCACGCGGGTGGCCGAGGTGCGCGGCTTGGGAATGATGATTGGCATCGTGCTGCGCGGCGAGGCCAAAAGCGTCGCCGACGCCTGCCTGCGCGAGCGCTTGCTGGTCAACGCCACGGCTAACAACGTGCTGCGGCTGTTGCCGCCGCTCACGCTGACGCGCGAGGAGGCCGCCGCGGGGCTCGAGATAATCGAACGGGCGCTTGCCGGCACGCCCGCGCCAGCGGCAACACGATGACGGTGGGCGAGGCACAGCGCCGGCCCGCGCGCGCGGCCAGCGCGCCGCGCAACCGGAAGCGGCCGCGCGCCAAGCGCGACCTGCTCGACCTGGGCTCGCTCAGCACCGCCGAATTGGCGGGCCTGTTGGAGCTGGCGGCGCGCCTGAAGGGCGAGCTGCGCGCTGGCCTCGAGCATCCCTACCTGCGCGGCCGCACGCTCGCGATGATTTTCCAGAAGCCCTCGCTGCGCACGCGGATCACGTTCGAGACCGGGATGGCGCAGCTCGGCGGCCACGCCATCTATCTCGCCCCGCAGGACATCGGGATCGGCGAGCGCGAGTCGGTCAAGGACGTGGCCCGTAATCTGTCGCGCTGGGTCGACCTCATCATGATCCGCACCTTCGCCCATGAGATCTGCGTCGAACTGGCCCTGGAGGCGAGTGTGCCGGTGATCAACGGGCTCACCGACCTGTTGCATCCCTGCCAGTTGCTGGCTGACCTGCTCACCTTGCGCGAGCGTTTCGGCGATCTGAGCAAGTTGCGCGTCGCCTTCGTCGGCGACGGCTTCAATCTGGCCCAGAGCTGGATCGAGGCGGCCGCGCTCGCGCGCTTCGAATTGCGGCTCGGTTGCCCGGCGGGTTACGAGCCGCAGCGCGAGTTCGCCGACCGCCTGCGCCACGGCCAGCTCGGCCTCCTCACCCAAGACCCGCGCGAGGCGGTGCGCGGCGCCGACGTCATATACACCGACACTTGGACCTCGATGGGCCACGAGAAGGAGGCGGCGGCGCGCCGGCGCGACTTCAAGGCCTTCCAGGTCAACCGCGAGCTGCTCGGCCATGCCCGCCGCGGGGCGGTCGTGATGCATTGTCTGCCGGCCCATCGCGGCGAGGAAATCACCGACGAGGTGCTCGACGGCCCGCGCTCGCTGGTCCTCGACCAGGCTGAAAACCGCCTCCATGCGCAAAAGGCCGTGATGGTATGGCTGTTGCGCCCGGCGATAATCGGCTCGGCCACCGCCCCGGCGCCACTTAAGGCGCGGGCGCGAATGCCCTAAGATGGCCGGGTGGCGACCTCTGAAATAAAAAAGCTGGTGCTCGCCTATTCGGGCGGGCTCGACACCTCGGTAATCCTGCGCTGGGTGCGGGACTTCTACCGCTGCGAGGTGGTGGCGTTTTGCGCCGACGTCGGCCAGGCCGACGAGACCGCCGGGCTCGAGCAGAAAGCGCTCCAGACCGGCGCGAGCAAGCTTTACCTCGAAGACCTGCGCGAAGAGTTCGCGCGCGACTTCGTCTTTCCGATGATGCGCGCCAACGCCGTCTATGAGAGCTACTACCTGCTCGGCACTGCGATCGCGCGCCCGGCAATCGCCAGGCGCCAGGTCGAAATCGCCCGCGCCGAGGGCGCCGACGCGGTCGGTCACGGTGCCACCGGCAAGGGCAACGATCAGGTGCGCTTTGAGTTCGCCTTCGCCCGCCTCGCGCCGGAGTTGAAGGTGGTCGCGCCGTGGCGCCATCCGCAATGGCCCTTCCGCGGACGCGCCGACATGCTCGCCTACGCCAGCGAGAAAAATATTCCCGTCCCGGTCACCGCCGCGAAGCCCTACTCGATGGACCGCAACCTGGTCCACGTCAGCTACGAGGGCGGCATCCTCGAAGACCCGTGGCGCGAGCCCTACGACGACATGTTCCGGATCACCGTGTCGCCGCAAAGCGCGCCCGACGCGCCCGAGTATGTCGAAGTCGAATACGCCGGCGGCGACCCGGTAGCGATAAACGGCGAGCGCCTTTCTCCGGCGGCGCTGATCGAGCGGGCCAACGCGCTCGCGGGGCGCCACGGCGTCGGCCGCGCCGACCTGGTCGAGAACCGCTACGTCGGGATCAAGTCGCGCGGCGTTTACGAGAGCCCGGGCGCGACGCTGCTGCTGCACGCGCATCGCGCGGTCGAGCAGCTCGCGCTCGACCGCGCGACCCTGCATCTGCGCGACTCGCTCATGCCGCGCTACGCCGAGATGGTGTACAATGGGCACTGGTTCGCGCCGGAACGCGACGCGATGCAGGCGCTGATCGACCGCACGCAGCAGAGCGTGAGCGGCGTCGCGCGCCTGAAGCTTTTCAAGGGCGGCGTGTCGATCGCCGGGCGCAAGTCGCCCAATTCGCTCTATGATCTCGAGCTGGCGAGCTTCGAGGAGGCCGGCGCGTACCAGCAGGCCGACGCCGACGGGTTCATCCGGCTCAACTCGATGCGCCTGCGTGCGCTCGCGCGCCTGGGCCGCTGCAAACCCGAGGGCGGCCGCTAGCCGGGACGCGGCGCCATGGGCAAAGTGATCCAGTTCAGACCCGCGCGCCCGGCGCCGCGCCTGGTGCCGCGTCCAGGCCAGAAATGCCCCAAGTGCAATCACAAGATGGATGTTCACATCACGCATCCCAACGGCGTGACGAGTTGCGCGGCGCGCGGATGCTTCTGCCGCATCGCCGCCCCGCGCTGAGCGCGGCCGCCCCGCAGTGGTGGCCGTCCAAAGGTGAAAATCTTCACCCGTGACCAAAGCGGAGACCGACCGGCACCCAATACGTGGCGAACTTGACGGACCGTTTCCTGGAACAGGGGTTTTTTCTCTCTCTCCGGTTCCGACCACCTGTAGCGTCTACGCGTTATGATTGAGAACTTAGGGAGTCTCCTCATTCAACGTATTGAAATCCAAGCGCAGTTCGGGAATCGAATCGTCACAAGAGAGGACGGTCGCCGACTCCGGGATCTCATAGAGCAGCGCCTCAACGATCCGCCCAGTGCTTCATCGACGGCACTTTCGCCCCGGCTAAAAAAGGGGCGCGCAGGTCGGCAAGACCAAGCGGGGCAAGGGGACCAAGCTCATGGCGGTGGCGGACAGCGAGGGTCTTCCGCTCGCCGCGCACGTGGCCAGTGCTTCGCCCCACGAGGTGACCCTGGTCGCGGCCACGCTCGATGAGCGCTTCGTGGTCGAGCAGCCCACCCGGCTCCTTGGCGATATGGCCTACGACAGCGATCGGCTGGATGAAGCGATGCTGGAACGGGGCATCGAACTGATCGCGCCCAACCGCGCCAATCGCCGCCAGCGCACCCAGGCTGGCCGCCCGCTGCGGCGCTACCGGCGGCGCTGGAAGGTCGAACGGCTGTTCGCCTGGCTGCATAACTTCCGCCGT
>JAKAVN010000181.1:0-3315 GCA_021827495.1 Deltaproteobacteria bacterium
CACACGCATCGAGGTGTCGCGGACTTCGCCGGCCTTCTCGCCGAAAATCGCGCGCAGCAGCTTTTCCTCGGGGCTGAGCTGGGTCTCGCCCTTGGGCGTGATCTTGCCCACCAGGATGTCGCCCGGACGGACCTCGGCGCCGATGCGGATGATGCCCGCGGCGTCGAGGTTGCGCAGCGCCTCCTCGCCCACGTTGGGAATGTCGCGCGTGATCTCTTCCGGGCCGAGCTTGGTGTCGCGCGCCACGCACTCGAACTCCTCGATATGGACCGAGGTGAAAAGGTCGTCCTTGACCACCCGCTCGGAGATCAGGATCGAGTCCTCGAAGTTGTAGCCGCCCCACGGCATGAAGGCGACCAGCACGTTGCGCCCCAGCGCCAGCTCGCCGGCATCGGTCGACGGCCCGTCGGCCAGCACGTCGCCCGCGTTAACCCGCTCGCCGCGCACCGCCACCGGCTTCTGGTTGATGCAGGTGTTCTGGTTGGAGCGCTGGTATTTGATCAGGTTGTAGATATCGACCCCGGCGTCGCGCGGGTCCTTGCTCGGCTTGTCGGCGCGGACCACCACGCGCTCGGCGTCGACGCTTTCGATCACGCCGTCGCGCCGCGCGATGACGGTCACGCCCGAGTCGCGGCCGACCGTGCGCTCCAACCCGGTGCCGACCAGCGGCGCGTCGGTCTTGAGCAGCGGCACCGCCTGGCGCTGCATGTTCGAGCCCATCAGCGCGCGGTTGGCGTCGTCGTTCTCCAAAAACGGAATCAGCGAGGCCGCCACCGAAACCAGCTGGTTGGGCGAAACGTCCATGTAGCGCACGTCCTCGGCCCGCACCACCGTGAACTCGCCGCCGATCCGTGCCGAGACCAGATCGGTGGTGAACTTGCCGTGCGCGTCGAGCGGCGCGTTGGCCTGCGCGATGACCTTGTCCTCCTCGTCGAGCGCCGACAGGTAAACGATGCGATCGCTGACCCGGCTGTTCTCGACCACCCGGTAGGGCGTCTCGATGAAGCCGAAGTCGTTGACCCGCGCGTAGGTCGAGAGCGCCGCGATGAGCCCAATGTTGGGGCCCTCGGGAGTCTCGATCGGGCAAACGCGGCCATAGTGCGTCGGATGGACGTCGCGGACCTCGAAGCCCGCGCGCTCGCGGGTCAGCCCGCCGGGGCCGAGCGCCGACAGCCGGCGTTTGTGCGCGATCTCAGAGAGCGGGTTGGTCTGATCCATGAACTGCGAAAGCTGGGAGGAGCCGAAGAACTCCTTGATCACGGCCGAGGCCGGCTTGTAGTTGACCAGCTCCTGCGGCATCAGGGTCTCGATGTCCTGCAGGCTCATCCGCTCCTTGATCGCCCGCTCCATCCGCACCAGGCCGATGCGGAACTGGTTCTCGACCAGCTCACCGACCGCGCGCACGCGGCGGTTGCCGAGATGGTCGATGTCATCGACCTGGCCGTTGCCGCCCTTGAGCTCGACCAGATAGCGGACCACCTCGAGGATGTCCTCGCGGCGCAGCGTGCCCTGTTCCAGCGGCACGTCGAGCTTGAGCTTGTGGTTGAGCTTGAGCCGGCCGACCTTGGAGAGATCGTAGCGCTCGGGATTGAAAAACAGGTTGTTGAAGAAGGTGGTGGCGGTCTCGGCCGTCGGCGGATCGCCCGGACGCAGCTTCTTGTAAATGTCGATGATCGCTTCGTTGGGCGTCTCGAGCTTGTCGAGCGCGAGCGTAAGCCTAAGCGGCCCGCCGCCCGGCTGCTCCTCGGTGTAGAGCACTTCGAGCCGCTTGATCCCGTGGCTGCGCAGTTTCTCGAGCGACTCCTCGGTCAGCTCCTCGTTGGTCTGCACCAGGACTTCGCCGGTCGCGGCGTCGACCATGTCGTGGGCCGAGATCCGTCCGACCACTTCGTCGAGCGCGATCGGAATCTCGCTGACCTTGGCCGCCTCCAGCGCGCGCACCACGGCCTTGTTGAACTTGCGCCCCTCGCGCGCCAGCAGCTCGCCCGACTTGGGATCCTTCACGTCGCGGCCAACCTTGGTGCCGAGCAACTGCTCGGGCTTGAACTGCTTGGCGAGCTGCTTGGAGTCGAGGATCAGAACGTCCTTGCGGTAGTAGTAGTTGAGCAGATCCTCGGTGGTCATCCCGAGCGCGCGCAGCAACACCGTGGCGGGGAACTTGCGCCGCCGGTCGATGCGCACGTAGAGCACGTCGCGGGGGTCGAACTCGAAGTCGATCCAGCTGCCGCGGTAGGGAATGATGCGCGCCGAGTAAAGCAGCTTGCCGGTGGAATGGGTGCGTCCTTTGTCGTGCTCGAAGAACACGCCGGGCGATCGATGGAGCTGCGAGACGATGACCCGCTCGGTGCCGTTGACCATGAAGGTCCCGTTGCCGGTCATCAGCGGAATCTCGCCGAAGTAGACTTCCTGCTCTTTGACGTTCTTGATCGAGCGCCGCCCGTTCTCGACGTCCCAAATGACCAGCTGGATTTTGACCTTCAACGGCGCCGCGTAGGTCATTCCGCGCTGATGGCATTCCTCGACGTCGTACTTGGGCTCGCCCAGCTCGTAGGCGACGAATTCCAGCGAGGCGGTCTCGTTGAAGTCCTTGATCGGAAAGACCGACTTGAACACCGCTTGCAAGCCGGTGTCGGTGCGCTGATCGGAGGCGACTCCGGCCTGCAGGAA
Organism: Deltaproteobacteria bacterium; assembly: GCA_021827495.1. Classification (GTDB taxonomy): domain Bacteria; phylum Desulfobacterota; class Binatia; order Binatales; family Binataceae; genus JAKAVN01. Next base: position 2,668 of record JAKAVN010000181.1, read on the forward strand.
TTCCTCGTACGAGCGCTTCTGGATCTCGATCAGGTTTGGGATGTCGATAATCTTCTTGATCTTGCCGAAGCTGCGGCGAAGGCGAAGATTACTCGTCACCTGAGACAACTGAGCCATTGCAACCTCGCTTGGCGGCGCATCGCGCGCGCCATGCATAACGTCAAACAGGCGCCAAGGCCGGCCTGCCCTGCGCCGCGCCCCGCGCCTTCCATCGCAGCGAAACCGGACCGTCCGGCGCGGTCCCTTGCCGCTGCCGCCAGCCCGATTGCGCGAGATTCAAATTGTACCGGATACGTGGGCCTACTTCAGCTCCACCGTGGCGCCCGCGTCCACCAGCTTCTTCTGCACCTCTTCCGCTTCGGCCTTGGTGACGCCCTCCTTGACCGCCTTGGGAGCGCCGTCGACCAGGTCCTTGGCCTCCTTGAGGCCGAGCCCGGTGAGCTCGCGCACGACCTTGATCACCTGGATCTTCTTGTCGCCCGACCCGGTCAGCATCACCGTGAATTCGTCCTTCTCCACCGCCGGCGCCGCCGCCCCGGCCGCCGGACCCGCCGACGCCATCATGACCGGGGCCGCCGCCGACACGCCGAGCTCCTGTTCGAGTTCCTTTACCAGGGCCGCCGCTTCCATCAGGCTCATGTTCTTCAA
>JAKAVN010000181.1:3325-6134 GCA_021827495.1 Deltaproteobacteria bacterium
CTTGACTTGGTCGCGGCTGATCTGTGCTGCTTCTGACATCTGAGGATCCCTCTCTACTTTATTTCGTCGTCAGCGGCCGCCGGGAGGGCTTTTTGTTTTGTGGGAGCACCCCGGTTAAGCCTTTCTTCACTGGTCTAAGTTGCTTAGTTCAAACTCTTTCCGCTAAATCCCGGCCGCTTAAGCCTCGCGCAAACGCTTGCCCGCCGCCGTCAGCCGTTAGCCGGCGCCGTCTCGCCCGCAGCCGCATCGGCGGGCGCTGCGCTACCGGCCGCGGGCGCCGCCTCGCCATTCTTTTTGCCGATCTCATCGACCACCCGCGCCAGCGCCGAGCCCGGCTCGTTGAGCAGGCGGACCACTTGCGTTGCGGGCGCCATGATGAGCCCGAGCAACTGCGCCAGGATGGCTTCGCGCGGCGGCAGCGCCGCCAGCGCCTGGATCTCTTCGCCGCTCAGCGGCTTGCCGTCGAGCACGCCGCCGCGCAGCTTGAACTTGTCGCCGAGTTCGCGCATCCCAGTCACGGTCTTGGCCAGCTCGATCGGGTCGGCGAAGCTTAGGATAAGGCCAACCGGGCCCCCAAGCTTGTCGTCGAGGGCGGCGAAGGCGGTGTCCTTGATCGCGCGGCGGATGAGCGTGTTCTTGGCCACCCGCAACTCGCCGCGCACCGCGCGCAGGCGGCGGCGCACTTCGGTCGCCTCGCCCGCCGTCATCCCGCGATACTCGGAAACCAGTGCGATACTCGCGCGACCCAAGTGCTCGGCGATTTCCCCCACCAGCGCGGTTTTCTGTTCCTTGCGCATCTTGTTCAGATTCCCTTCACGCCGCGGCCGCCACGACACGCGCCGCGCCGGGATCGACCTTCACGCCGGGCCCCATGGTCGAGGACACCGACACGCTCATCACGTAATTGCCCTTGGCGCTGGCCGGCTTGGCGCGCGCGATCGCGCTCAGCAGGGCGTGCGCGTTTTCCACCAGCTTGGCCCCGCCGAAGCTGAGCTTGCCGATCCGCGCATGGATCACCCCGGCCTTGTCGACCCGATAGTCGACCTTGCCCGCCTTGACCTCGCCGATCGCCTTGGCGACGTCGAAGGTCACGGTGCCGACGCGCGGATTGGGCATCAGGCCGCGCGGCCCGAGGATTTTACCGATCCGGCCGACCGCGCCCATGATATCGGGGGTGGCGATGACGCGGTCGAAATCGAGCCAGTTCTCTTCCTGGATGCGCTTGATGAGGTCCTCGCCGCCGACGAAATCGGCGCCCGCCTCGCGCGCCTCGCGCTCCTTCTCGCCCTTGGCCAACACCAGCACGCGCGACACCTTGCCGGTGCCGTGGGGCAGCACCACCGTGCCGCGCACGTTCTGGTCGGCCTGGCGCGGATCGACGTTGAGGCGCACCGCGATTTCGACCGTCTCGTCGAACTTCGCGACCTTGTTGGCCGCCACCATGGCGAGCGCTTCCTCGAGCGAGTAGCGCTTTTCGCGATCGATCTGCCCGGTGGCCTCGCGGTATCTCTTCCCTGCCATCGCGTCTCTTCCTACTCGACTACGTCGATACCCATCGAGCGCGCCGTGCCGGCCACGGTGCGCGACGCCGCCTCGAAGCCGGCGGCGGTCAAATCCTTGGCCTTGGTCTTGGCGATCTCCTCGACCTGCTTGCGGGTGACCTTGCCAACCTTATTCTTGTTCGGCGTCGCCGAGCCCTTCTCGACCCCGGCCGCGCGCAGCAGCAGGATCGAGGCCGGCGGGCTCTTGGTCACGAAGGTGAACGAGCGGTCGCCGTAGACCGTGACGATCACCGGGATGACCAAGCCCTGCATGGCCTGGGTCTGGGCATTGAAGGCCTTGCAGAACTCCATGATGTTGACCCCGCGCTGGCCGAGCGCGGGGCCCACCGGAGGGGAGGGATTAGCCGCTCCCGCCGGAATCTGCAGCTTTATCTGACCGACGACTTTCTTGGCCATCTAATCAATACCCTTCAGTACCCAGTCACCGTCTCACTGTCCCTAAGCCGGCCCCGTCACCATCCAGACTCGCCGATCTTGGGGCCTTTCATTCGCAAACGGCCGGCACGGCCGCCCGCTTGATTCATCCGAACTCCGGCGCCGCTCCGCGTCCAAGCGCAGTGCGATTCCTATGATTTCTCCACCTGCACAAAATCGAGCTCGACCGGCGTGGCGCGGCCGAAGATCGAGATCAGCACGCGCACCTTGCCCTTTTCGGGGCGCACTTCCTCGACCGTCCCGTTGAAATCCTGGAACGGGCCGTCGACCACCTTGACCGCCTCGCCGACCTCGAACAGCACCTTGGGCTTGGGCCTGAGCGCGCCCTCCTCCATTTGCTGCGTTATCCCGTGGACTTCGGATTCCGGCACTTCGGGCGGCTCGGTGGAATGGCCGACGAAGCCGGTGATTTTAGGCGTCTCCTTGATGACGTGCCAGGTCTCGTCGGTCAACTCCATGTTGACGAAGATGTAGCCGGGGAAGAACTTGCGGCTGGAAATCTTGCGCTGTCCGCCCTTGCCGAGTTCCTGCACGCGCTCGACCGGAACCAGGACCTCGCCGATCTTGTCCTCCATTTTGAGCGCGCGCACCCGCTCCTCGAGCGCGGCCTTGGCCTTCTGCTCGTAACCGGAGTAAGTGTGCACCACGTACCACTTCCAACCGGGATGGTTGCCGGTCTTCGTGGCGCCGGCCGTGCCGGTTGCTGCTGCTTCTGCCATATCAAAGTGCCGAGCCGCGAACGGCTCCGCTTTGCGTCCAACTCGACAAACGTTCCTTCGTCAGGCCCCGCGCCGGCCGCGCTGCGCGCCACG